>CANJPT010000056.1 GCA_947476195.1 Lewinellaceae bacterium
CTCCTCAATTACCAAGACGGGCAAATCGAGTGATATTTTTTATCCGGACGTTGCGCATTCAGCGTTGCATAGCTGCGAAACCCGATCTTAATGGTTCGGCTAAAGATCTACGAGCTACTTTTTAAGGCAACACCGTTTTGGGTGAGTTGGCGCCGGAAGAGAAGCATTAATCTACCAACATAGTCTTCCGATCCAATTCCTGTTGGATCATCCCCAGTGGTAAATCTCTGAATTCATATTGTTGATTGCGTAATTGCGGCACCAAACCAGCTTCGCGAATGGCCGCCTGTATCCCATCTGCGGTAAATCGAAAGCGTGCTCCGGCAGCAGAAACCACATTTTCTTCGATCATGATACTACCAAAATCGTTTGCTCCTGCATGTAGGCACACCTGCGCAATTTGCTTGCCCACGGTCAGCCAGGAAGCCTGGATATTTACAATATTAGGCAACATAATGCGGCTCATAGCGATCATTCGTACATACTCATCGCCGGTGACCGCGTTACGAGCGCGTTTGATTTTGCGAAGAATCGTATCCTCGTCCTGAAAAGGCCAGGGAATAAAGGCCAGAAAGCCCTTTGCATCCGCAGGTTTTTCGGACTGTACCTGGCGAAGATCGGCAAAGTGCTGCATCCGCTCCAGATTGGTTTCGATATGTCCGAACATCATGGTGGCCGAGGTCGTCAAATGCAATTTGTGGGCCGCCCGCATCACATCCAACCATTCCTGTCCGCCACATTTACCCTTGGAAATCAGGCGTCTAACGCGATCATCCAGAATTTCAGCACCTGCACCAGGGAGCGAATCAAGACCGGCTTCTTTCAAGGCCGCCAGGACATCGTAATGGCTCATGTGCTCCAGTTTGGAGATATGTGCGATCTCAGGTGGCCCCAGTGCGTGGAGTTTCAGGTTTGGGTATTCCGACTTTAATTGGCGGAAAATATCCACATAATATTTAAGTCCTAAGTCCGGGTGGTGCCCGCCTTGAAGCAGCAATTGCTCGCCACCCAAGCGAAAAGTCTCCTCGATTTTTACGCGGTATTCCGCTAATGTGGTGATATAGGATTCCTCATGGCCAGGCCTGCGGTAGAAGTTGCAGAACTTGCAATTGGCGATACACACGTTTGTCGTATTCGAGTTACGGTCAATGATCCATGTGACGGTATTACCTGGCACATGATGCTGTCGAATGGCATTACCGACGTACATCAATTCGGTGGTGGTGGCATTTTCAAAGAGAAAAACGCCTTCTTCGGGGCTTAGCCATTCCAGGCGCGAGGCGCGTAGGAGGAGATCAGAAATATTCATATCAAATGCGCCGGTTCAATGTTGCGGCAATTAGTTTGGTGCCGGAGTAAAATTCCAGCTTACAATTTACTAAACAAAAAAGCAAAGATAAGGTTAGGAAACTCCTCATTTATCACTTCTTAACTTTCCAACCTTAGAACACCCCAGTTTTCAAAGCAGAACCAAAACATTTTGTTGGCAAAAGCTATCTTTGACCTTCAATCCTCCTATGACTTCAACAAAAACCATCCAGTCCAGGCTCCTCAACCTCCGAAACATCTTTCGCCAAGCCCTAAACAGTGCGGCAAATGGAGGTTAGCTAATGTATAAGTATTCATAAGGGCCATCCCCTAAAAAGGAAAATTCTTTACATTTTTTAGCATCAGAATTGGAGATTTACGCCATTTGCTTACCTTTAACTTTAATTTCCATCTTGTCTCCTGGACTACTTACAGCTCTGTTAATGTTTTGTTTTAACACATAGGTCCTTTTCACTTGCGGTTTATTTGTAGGTTCATGGTTGGATTCATTAATCGACGATTCGTCCTTACAACGGCATTTGCCACATTAATGACAAATCCAGACTTTGAAGAATTCATAGTAGGCACTAAATTTGCTTCCTTACCAATTACCCCAAATGCTACGTTACATGTTTGAGAATACTACTACAATGCCACTTTCTATGCTGTGCAGAATTTCAATGTTATGGTTGTTTTTTTCGGCATCAAGCCTTATTGCACAAGACATCCACTTTTCTCAATACGGCAATTCACCCCTCAATCTGAGTCCTGGTCTGGCCGGTGTATTTGGTGGAGACCTTCGTTTTGTAGGTAACTATCGGCAACAATGGCGAACCATACCTGTACCGTATACCACCTTTTCTGGTTCGGTGGAGAGTAAAGTATATTTGAAACACAGAAAGTATACCAAGTTCATTACAACATCACTCCTGATCAACCATGATCAACAAGGCGATCTCGAACTTAAATCGCTTCAAATAGGTATCCCTTTCGCTGTTACTTTCCCCCTAAGTAAAAGTAATTTCTTAACCATTGGGGCTACGCCAATGTTTGGCCAGCGATCTTTTAACACGGATAATATCACGTTCGACGAGCAATATACAGGCGGTATGTATGACCCAAGTGCTGCCATTACAGAAAACCTAAGCCTAACAAGCTTAAAATACTTTGATTTAAGTGCAGGTACGAACCTCCGGCTTCAAGCAAGACACAAACGTAGTCGTGTTGATATTGGAGCGGCTATGCATCATATCAATCGCCCGGCGCATGATTTTTGGGCTTCTTCCGTTACAAATAAAGAAGAAGTACGCTTATATAATAAATTGACTATCTATAGTTTGGGAATGCTACAATTGACTGACAATTTTGATCTTCTCGTTCAGGGGCTCTACCAGAAACAAGGAGGCGACCAGGAAATTGTGTACGGATGGGGAGTTAGAATGCACTTAAGCAAGAATAAGTACAAAGAACTTTCTCTTCAAATAGGCGCTGATTGGCGACACCGGTTTAGCAATTCACTTGTACCGCATGCAGAACTTTTTTACCGTACATGGACCTTAGGTGCTTCGTTTGACTGGGATGCCTTCTCACGCGCTGGCGACCTTGTAACCAGGCAAAGAGGTGGGCCGGAGCTTTCACTGATCTATCGTTTGTACAAAATAAAACCGCTGGATAAATTCAGATCTTGCCCAATTATTTAAAAAAGTATTGAATACGGATATAAACCATCCTCCTAATAATCGCCCAATGCCATCAAAACCAACTAATTTTCAATCTATGCAGATGAAGCATCTTAGCTCATTCTACTTTTTTCTCTTTTTTTCTCTAACGACACAAACTACTTGGGGCCAACAAACGCCTGATTCAACTGCACGCCCTGTTGACTCAAAGAGATACGGGACCATAGTTTCCGATCGCATAAATGAAGTGGATGAGCCTGAACGTGGCCCTTCCTTAAATAACCTACTAAAAAAAGCCGATGAAGCCTTTGGCAAAAAGAACTTTTACGCGGCTATGAAATATTATAGTTTTGTACTGAAAGCAGAGCCTTTACATGTTGAATCATTGAAGGGATACGGAGAAGCTGCTTTTGCAATTACCTCACTGGATAGTGCTGAAGCTGCTTTTAAACGTTTGGTTGATCATGGCTTAAGTCCTTCCCCCGATTATTTCCCAAAAATGCGCCTGGCTGATGTAATGTTTCGCAAAGGAAAATACCCGGAAGCACTTAAACTTTACAATGAACTTGCAACCCAAACCCAAACCCCTTCGATTCCGGATAAATTGAAAAGAAAAGCTGAAACGCAACTGGACCTCTGTTTGTGGGCACAGGGAGAAGGCGTAGACAACCCTTATATTATTAAAAATGACACTTGTTATCTGCTTGACACTGCCAATGTGAATACCAAGGAGAAGTACTCAGAGTATGTTGCTACCCTGCAGAATGATCAACTTTATTTTTCCGCCTATCGCTTTGACTTCAAAAAAGACAAGTCTAATCCAAAGCGGAATACCATTAAATTGCTTCAGGCAGATGGCACAAATGGTCCGCTTGGGCCTAATCATCCGATGATCGTTTCGGAAACCGTCTTTAATGATCCTAGCCGGCAACATACGGCACATCTAAGCTTTAATGAAGCTGGCAATGTAGCATATTATGCCCAGGGCGATTATTTACGCGACTCTGCCGATATTCGTTTTGACCTTTATCGCCGCAGAATGTTAGCAGACAGTACCTGGGGGCTGCCAGAAAAATTGAACAGAATTAACCTTGCAGGATACACCACTATAGAGCCAAGCATTGGCACATTAACAGGGGATAAAAATGAAACCCTCTTTTTTGTTAGTAACCGTCCAGGTGGTAAGGGGGGAAAAGATATTTGGTTTAGCCGCATCTTAGGCGATAGCCTTACTGCACCAAGACCCCTTACTGAAGTAAACACCCTTGGTGACGATGTAAGTCCTTACTACCATTCCACCTCCAATACCTTGTTCTTCAGCACAGATAGCCTGAAAACGCTTGGAGGCTTCGATGTTTATAAGACCAACCCGATCAAAGGAGGGCATTGGAGCAAGCCTGAACATATGGGCTCACCGATCAACAGTTCTGCCAATGACGTTTTTTTTGTCCTTAGCAATGACAGCCAACGCGGTTTTTTCAGCAGCAACCGGGTTGGCAATACCAACTATTCTGAAGAAGGTTGCTGCTATGATATTTACGCCGTTGATTTTATAACCAGATACAAAGCGATTGCTTTACATGAAATAACCCACCAGCGTTTACCGTATACCAGTATTTCAATTTTTCAGGAAGATTCAAATGGAAAACTAACTTTAGTCGCCAATCCTCCAGTAGACGCAAATAGCTCTTATGCATTTGACGTACTACTAAATCAGCAATATGTACTTATTGGAAAAAAAGACGGCTTTATTTCGGATACCTTAGCGATAAAAACACCTTTTGAGTTGTGGACCAGGGAAATTACCGACACCTTGTATCTTCTTCCGCGCCTTCATTTAGTTGCTTCGGTATATGATGAAGATACTGGATTGCCCGTATATGGTGCTACTACAACCTTTTTTGATCTTGGTCTGCGAGAGCCTCTGACTGGCAATTTTTCAAGCACTTCACTCAAGCGTAAAATAGATGTACTGCCTGAAAATTCAAACTTCAAACAATATCCGCTTGAATTTGAGCACAAATACCAGGTGTTAGCATCCAAAGAAGGCTATTTTGCAGGAACCTCCAAGGCCGATTCTTCAGAAGTCGTTTCAACGATAGGTCTTGTAGACGGTGACACCCTTTGGGTTAATCTTTATCTCCACGAACGAACCGCCCTGGAAGAATACCTGCCCATTACCCTTTATTTTGATAATGACAATCCGAAACGGATTCGGGGTGTGGACTCGGTATTAGAAGTCAGAACTGACGCTTATTCAAGTGAAATGCGAGCGGCCCTGCTTAAGAACCCTAAAGACCCTAATTATCAGGATACGATACTCTTTGACTACCAGAAGACGTTTGTAGACTATATCCGCAGAAAAGATGACTATAAAAGACAGTTCGCGGGGGTCCTCGCTGGTCAGAAAAAACAGGAAGCGCTTGATTCCACGGAATATTTTTTCGAGAAAGAGGTACGTATCAATTGGGATTCTTTTTTCTCCTTTTCTGACAAGATCGATCAGATGCTCCAAAATGGTGATACCATTATCCTTACTTTAAAAGGTTATGCCTCACCGCTTTCAAATGCGGATTACAATTACCATTTGACCAACCGGCGTATAGCCTCTGTATACAATCACTTTATGATCTTTGACGGTGGCACTTTCACCAAATACAGAGAAAAAGGAGGCAGTAACCAACTAAGATTTATTCGGGAAGCTAACGGTGATGGGGCAGCCCCTCCAAATATGAACCGAGATCCGAAAAACCTACGGCTTTCAGTGTACGATTATAAAGTTGCCCGAGAACGGAGGGTTCAAATAATAGGTGCGAAAGTCAGCAAAGGAAGTAAAGTTGCGAAAGAATTTCAGCGTAACAAAGCTCAGCCAAAACCAACCAAAATAAAATCATCGCAATGAAAAAAAGCCTCTTTTCGGTTATTTTCCTGTCGCATTTGGCTTTAGCCAGCGTAGCCACGGCTCAAATTCAAATTACCTACAGCACCGTTCAGCCTACTTGCCATGGCTTAACCAATGGTTCTGCAACAGTATTCGCTGTCGGCGGTTCAGGCGCTTACACCTATGCCTGGAGCACTGGCCAGACCACGCAGACCACTTTTGGGATAGGTACTGGTTTTTATACCGTGACAGTCTCTGATGCAGCATTCAACACGGCTTCAGAGACCCTCACAGTACTTGAACCCAGCGCAGTAGCGGTCTCGATTACAGGTGCTAACCTGAATTGCAATGGTACAAGTGGAACCCTCACTGCATTAGGACTTGGTGGAACACCCCCGTATACGTATTCCTGGGCGGGTGGTGGCGGACCAGCTGCTTCAAATTCGATAGCCGTCACAGCGCCTGGCAATTATCTTGTTACAGTGACAGACGCGAACAATTGCTCAGGGGTCGGAATGTATACTGTTCCAACCACTATTAAGGTACAATTTGTGGTTCAGAGCGCTACCTGTCCTGGGATCAACAATGCTACCGCCACAGCAGTGGTAAGCCCGGCTGGAAACGGGTATATTTATCAATGGAACATCCTTCCTCCAGATTCCAATGTCGTTCAGGTTACAGGTCTCGCTGCTGGGACCTTAGTTTCAGTGACCGTAACAGACCCAGTTTCGGGCTGTACAGCGACGACTTCAGGCATCGTTGGGGCACATACTTCTATCAACGTTGCTGTGACCGATGTTGACATTCCTTGTGCAGGCGGCTTAGGAAGCGCAACTGCGGTGGCTTCCAATGGGACCCCACAATACCAATATACATGGTTCAACAATGGTGTTCAAATTGGCAACACTTCCAGTATTATGGGTCTAAACCCTGGCGCATATTTAGTCTCTGTGGTGGATTCCGTGGGCTGTAAGGCGAAAGCCGTGGCAGACATTGGCATACTGTCTGCTCCCCATGCTTTGATAGATGAAGGGCATGTTTTAGTTTGTGGAGACAGTCTTACCACGGTTCAGTTCAATAACCTGTCTACTGATCCTTACAACGTTATTACAATGCTGGTTTGGCATGTAACAGGCCCAAACCTTGACACAACCATCAACCAACAGAACCAGATCGTTTTCCAACTTCCGGTGGATCAAACTTATATCGTTCAACTCATCGCCACTTCAGGTATGGGCTGCTCAGATACTGCAACCTTGGCGTACAATATCCCTGGTTACCCAATATTTACGATTAGCCTGGATTCGACTACCTTAGCCTGTACCAGTGACTCGGTGCATATCAATGTGATTAACGGCGATTCGACCTATCTGTATGTTTGGACTCCTGCCGTTACCCTGAATCCAAATCCACTACATGTATTGGTCAGCCCTGTTGTACCCACTTTATATGTACTGACCGCGACAGATGGAAATGCATGCACGGCAACGGACAGCATTACAGTTGGACCCGCTGACGGCTCCTTTGATCTGTTTGTTTCTGAAACGAATATTCAGACTTGTTCAAACGTTGCCACACTGTTTGCAACCACAAGCGTACCTACCACCATTGTTTGGTCGCAGGGTGGTATTCCGCTTGTCGGAAATCCGGTTAACGTACCTGCCACACCAGTAAACACCATCTACACCGTTACCGCATTTGCCTCAGACAGTTGTTTCCTTAGCAGAGAAGTTTCTGTGACTGGATATAATGTAGATGTAAATCTCGACCCAACTATTGGCTATACTGTTTGTGAAGTTGATTCTTTGCCTTTGTCGGTAGTAGTTACCCCATCCTCAGGCAATTTGACCTATCAATGGTCCGTCAATGCACCGGCTACCATCATCAACCCAAGCTCACCAAATCCAATACTTACTGGTCCTACAGGTAATTACACCGTTTCCGTGACTGTTACGAATGTGATTTGTACGGACTCCTTAACTTTTCCTGTTGCGATCACCCCAAGTGTCAACCTTATCGGCAACATCGCTGTCCATCCCTGTAACGGGCTCATGGTGCGTTTTTTCAACGACGGCGAAGGTGGTGTGTGGAATTTTGGCGACGGCAGCCCCCTCAGTAATGCAATAGATCCAGTTCATACTTACCTGCAGGACGGGTTATATAACGTGGTTTTTTCACCGAATATTGAATGCGCCATAAAATGGAAATCAACCATTTATGTGCAGGATACGCCGCTTGAAGCAAATATTTCAACTAATTACCTGGACTGTTCAGGCCAAGCTGAGATCCAATTTAACGGTACCAGCAATTATCCAAACAGTGCCATCAACGCCTGGGCCTGGACCTTCCCTAACGGAATTCCTGTCAGTGCTACGATACAAAACCCACTTATAACCTTTTCTACAGAAGGTACCATACTCGCGACCCTCGTGGTGAAAGACATCAATGGGTGCCTGGACACGATAAGTTTGCCGGTTGAAGTTCATATTATCAACGACACCATTCCAAATGCCCTTTCCATCTGTCCCGGGGAATCCGTCCAACTGAATCCTGGCGGTTTTGACCTTGGCGCAAATTACCAGTGGACCGCTGTACCCATTGACCCGACCCTGGATGTAAATGACCCCAATCCGATAGTTTCGCCCAACGTTACAACCACCTATTCATTGATCATAAGTCAGGGATTAGTGGAGCAATGTTCCGCGTTGTATAGCACGGTCGTTACGGTCAAAGACCGCAATATTACTTTGACGAACGACCAGATCGTTTGCAGTACGGATGTTATTACCTTAACAGCACAAAGCAACGGCGCAATTGGATACGAGTGGTCAACCTCTCCCAACTTTATACCAATTTTTGGCACTACACAAACCGTAAATGTAACCCCTCCCGGCACCTTTTATGTCCGCACAACCGACGTATCCTGTGCTGCAATGGACTCAGTACATATTGGTTTGAGTTTGCCCGAAGTCCAGATCTTTTCAGAGAATATTACTTGTGAGGGCGGTTTTGGAAATGCTACGGCTATGGCTACCAATGGAATTCCGCAGTACAACTACACCTGGTTTGGCAATGGTCAGTTCGGAGACTCCTCCAGTATTTCAGGCCTCAACCCAGGTACCTACACCGTTGTTGTGGTTGATTTGGCGGGCTGTACGGCAGAGGCAAAAACCAACATTGCACTCTTGTCTGCCCCTAATGCAATAATAGATGGCGGACATGTTTTACTTTGTGGTGACAGTTTCAGTACGGTGCAGTTCATCAACCACTCTGTGGATACCTACAACGAAATTGCTACCGTGGAATGGATTGTGACTGGCGCGAGTATTAACACAGTCATTCATCAGCAGGACACCATTACATTCCAACTGCCTGTGGATGAGACCATTACTGTACAGCTTATTAGCATTTCCGGTCTTGGATGTGCTGATACTACCACCATTGAATACAATGTACCAGGTTATCCCAGTATCTTACTCAGTCTGGATTCAACTTCGATCGATTGTGTCGGTGGCCCGGTAAGCCTAAATATTTTGGGTGGCAATCCGACTTATACCTATGTCTGGGATCCGACGGTTACCCTTAATCCTGACGTAGAACACGTATTAGTGAGCCCAATTGTGCCAACAACTTATGTCTTAACGGCTACGGATGGCAATGCCTGTACGGCTACAGTCAGCATCTCAGTTGAACCAATAGATGATCCGTTTCAATTGACTGTATTAGAGCACCTCATTGAAACTTGTAGCGATTCCGTTACGCTTTTCGCAAGCACCAATCTGCCCGCTACCATCCTATGGTCGCAGGGGGGCATTCCGTTGATAGGAAATCCAGTTAAGGTTCCCGCAACATCTACGACTACCATCTATACGGCAACTGCCTTAACTGCGCATAATTGTCTGCTGACAGATGAAGTGTCCGTCACCGGAATTGGTGTTGTGGTAAGTCTGGACCCTAATGCTGGCACTACTATTTGCGAAGGCAACTCTTTGCCATTATCGGTTATTGTTACTCCATTATCGGGTAGTCTGAGCTATCAATGGTCTGTGAATACACCAGGCTTGATCAATGACCCCACTGCTGCAAATCCGACTCTAACTGGTTTGGCGGGCACTTACACGGTACGTGTAATAGTTGTAAACGGAACAAATTTGATGTGCGCTGACACCCTGGAATGTCCGGTTGAAATACTACCTGGCTCGAACCTGGAGGGGCAAATTTCAATTGATCTCTGCCAAGGACTCAGTGTGCATTTCTTAAACAACAGCATCAGTGGAGGCACCTGGAATTTTGGAGACCAAAGCACCAGCACTGAACCCAATCCTACCCATGTTTACGGCCTTCCAGGGTCATACCATGTGGTCTTCACAACCAACCAACAGTGTGTGTCCCCCTGGGATTCTACGATTGAGGTGCACGAGCTTCCGCTTGCTGTAAACATTACGAATCTCTATACGGACTGCACAGAGCAAGCCCAGATTCAGTTTAACGGCAACAGCAATTATCCTGTCACAGATATTAAGCTTTGGGCCTGGACCTTTTCTGGTGGAACTCCTGGCAATGCTTCAGTACAAAACCCAATACTGAGCTTTTCTACAGAGGGAACCATCCTTGCTACCCTTGTGGTACAGGATAATAATGGATGCCCTGATACGGTTAGTTTGCCTGTTGAGGTTCATATAATCAACGACACCATCCCAAATGCCCTGGCGATCTGCCCTGGGGAATCTGTCCAACTGAATCCTGGAGGTTTTGACCTTGGTGCAAATTATTTATGGACCTCTGTACCTCCAGATCCGAGCCTCGATGTAAATGACCCCACTCCTGTTGTAACCCCCACGATGCCTACCACGTATTCAGTAGTAGTGACACAAGGCTTGGTTGGGCAATGTTCGGAGTTATACATTGTAATGGTAACCTTCAAGCCCGGTGGTTACGTTAACTTACCCAACGACACCATAGTTTGCGCTAATGACCTGTTGACTATCACCGCTCAAAGCAATGGCAATGTAGGGTATGAATGGTCCAACTCACCAATGTTTAACCCTATTTTTGCTACTACACAAACGGTACAGTTGTCGCCCAATAGTACCTATTATGTAAGAACGACCGCGGAATGTGTTGATGTGGATTCTATGAAAATCGTGTTAAATCCTGCGGAAATTCAAATTTTCCCTACCGATCTTGATATTTGTTCTGGAGAAGAAGCGGCACTTATAGTAACCAACCTTATTCCTGGCCAGGATTTAACTTATGTTTGGACACCATCACTGCCAAACGATCCCAACCCGATCGTCTCTCCAACAGAAACAACGACCTATACAGTAGTAGCAACCAATCAATTTGGATGTACGGCAACCCTGTCATTTGCTGTAAATGTGACCACCGTATCCGTAAATGCAGAGGCCAGTCCAGATACCGTTTCTGTTTCAAATCCAAGCACCACCCTGGATGCAATTCCAGTCGGCGCCGTTATCAGTTATTCCTGGACACCACCGGGCACACTTAGTGACCCAAATTCGGCACAGACACAGGCAACCCCAACAGGAACAACTGTTTACATTGTTACCGTAACAACCCAGGAAGGCTGTGTTGCAACTGACACCGTCACGATTCACTATCGGGAGCAGGAATGTGCCTCTCCATTTGTATTCATCCCTAAAGCTTTTACGCCCAACAATGACCTATTAAACGACTTTTTTATGGTTCGTGCTGATGGTATGACCACTTTGAAATTCATCGTGTGGAATCGTTGGGGGGAGATTGTTTACGAAACAGAAGATCCCAAAGCATTAGGCTGGGATGGCACTTATCAAGGAAAAGCATCTACTCCTGATTCATTTAGCTGGTATGCAATGTTGACTTGTGGGAATGGTCAAATTTATAAAGGCAAAGGGAATGTAACCTTGTTAAAGTAATCTTTGACCTATGAACCAGTCAGCGCCAATTCTAAATACCTACGGCAGTGTATACCACCTACATCTGCTTCCCGAACAAGGAGCACCGCTGATTATCACCGTTGGAGGAACGGGGTAAAATAACCTGGGCACCTATTCAATGGCGCCCAAAACCTCACCCTCAACGGATCCAAACCCAACCTTTTCTCCTTCTTCTCCAGCCCAGGCATGCATCGTCAAGACATCTCCATCCTGCAAAAAAGGCCGGGTGGTGCCGTCATTCAAGGTAATTGGATTTCTTCCACCCCAAGTTAGTTCAAGCATAGAGCCATAGCTGTCAGGCGTTGGTCCGCTAATCGTACCGCTTGCAAGTAGGTCGCCTACTTGCACATTGCATCCATTGACGGTATGGTGCGCCAATTGCTGCGCCATGTTCCAATAGAGATATTTAGTGTTCGACCGACTGACAAGGGTGGGCACACTATCATTGGAAGAGGTCAATGTGACGGAGAGTGATATATCTAAATTTTTGAGTCCTCTGGTTTTCAGATAATCCAGGGGGGGCGGAGTTTGTTTAGGACCTTTCACGCGGTATGGCTTAAGTGCTTCAAGCGGCACAATCCAGGGTGATATACTGGAACCAAAGTTTTTGCCTAAAAAAGGTCCAAGCGGCACATATTCCCAGCGTTGTATGTCTCGCGCACTCCAATCGTTGAAAAGCACGAGTCCGAAGATGTGCTCCTCTGCATTTTCGGCCGTGATAGGTTCTCCCAAGGTACTTTCTTTGCCAATTACAAAAGCCAGTTCCAGTTCAAAATCCAATTGGCGGGAAGGACCGAAAATAGGCGTATCGGGCTGTCCACCAGGCACTAAAATCTGTCCCTTTGGACGGCGTATCGGAGTTCCGCTTACCACAATGGAGGAAGCCCGGCCGTGATAACCTATTGGCATCCAGCGCCAATTCGGCAACAACGGATTATCTGGCCGAAACATTTTGCCTACATTGGTGGCATGTTCGATGCTACTATAAAAATCCGTGTAATTGGGTACCCGAATAGGCATCAACATGATAGCTGTTTGGCGATCAACCAATAGCTGCAAGGCATTTTCCGGCGTTGTTGGTTGCTCTAGCCATTCACGAACTTTACGCCGTATTCTGTTTGTTACAGGTTTGCCAAGCGCGATAAAATCGTTAAGGGTAGCCTGTGTGAATATTTTTTTAAAAAAACGGCGTTTACCAAATAATCCGGCTTCCGCAGCGGCCACCAAGTCTACAATATGACCACCAATCGCCATCCCGGCGCGGGGTTGAGCATCCCCTGTATGGAAGATACCAAATGGAAGATTTTGAAGAGAGAAATCGGAGTCAGGAGAAATATGAAGCCAGGACATGTGTAAGAATTTGTAAATGTTGGAATTTGGGCTTATTTTAGCACCTATTCCATTGGATTTAGCTTGAATTTAAACTGCGAAAATATCAAAGCCCTGCAAAGGTCTAAAATTCGGCGGAAGTGACTTAAAATTGCTGCCTCAAATACAGTATGCCCCAAAAATCAAATCAACCTAATTCATGAAAAGCGAATTTTTAGAAACTATAAAAACGCCCTTCCTTGGCCCGGAAGGCGCTACCGTCCGAAAGCGCTCGTTTCGTAGTGTTATGTTGTATGCTGTAGCATATCCCTTTAGCACGGGTATCGTAATATATGCAGGTTTGATGACCTTTTCCATGGTATTGACCAATATTACGGGTTTTTTGCCCCAGATCGCCAAAGATCTATACGAAGGACAACTGAACACAGCCGGGTCCATTTTTCTATGGTTGTTTGCATTTTTTCTGGGCGGTTTTTTTGCGGGTTGGTGTTCTGAGCGGGAAAAACTCCTCAAAACACGATATTTGCACTTGGTACCGTTGCTAACGGTGATGTTAATGTACGCCGCGATCGGCATTTCAGGTCAAAGGACTGAAAATTTACACCCTGTTGCCTTCCCTGGAATGATCTTATTTACCATTGGCATACTCAATGCGATGGTTAGCCTCACGACCTCCTCTCTCATCAAAGCCAGTCAGATGACCGGCATGGTTGTAGAGCTTGGGGTAGATGTGGCCGAACTATTTCATTCTGAAGGCGAAAAACATTTACTTATTCGCCGCGAAGCCTGGCTGCGTATCGTAGTAATGTGCAGTTTTATCGGCGGAGCAATGCTAAGTGTGGCACTATTTCCGGCCATTGGAACCAAGGTCTTTTATTTTCCTTCGGCCATCATATTGGGGGTGATCGTGTATGATGTTTGGAAATTCTAAAATTTAACGTATGGATACTCCAACCAACAATGACTGGCGAAAGCTAACGGCAGTGCTTTATGAAAAGCCCCGGGACTCTAAAATTTTTGGTTCTGCAGAATTTGATGTAACCGATGTCGAAGCTTTTATCGCGTCCAAGCGCAAGGACAACCTAAAGATCACGCTTACGCATGTCTTTTTATTGGCACTTTCGAGGGGCGTAAGAGAAGCTGCACCGGAAATCAATAGTTACGTTCGACGTGGCAGGATCATCCAACGCGAAAGTGTGGACGTATCCTTATCGGTGCTTGGTTTGGATAAGCAGATGAGCTCTGTCAAAATTATTGGAGCTGAGCATTATACGCTCCAGGAGCTTTATACATACTTACAGGGAAAAATTCAGCATGCCCGAAAAGGGGAAGGAGCACAAGCTAAAAAGGCAAGAAATATACTGGCAAAAACACCCTGGCCATTTCGCCAATGGCTTGCCAACCTGATTAGATGGCTGACCATTGATATGGGCGTTTCTTTGCCATTATTGGGCGTTTCGCCTGATGTCTTTGGTTCATTTATACTGTCTAACCTTGGCAGCCTTGGTATGAATGTTGTTGGCTACCCTGCCTTAGCTCCGTTTTCTAATGTAGCTATGGTAGTCATTTTGGGGAGCGTTACCAGCAAACCTATGGTTGTGGACGGACAAATTCTGTCCCGCCGCGTGATCACCATCAGCGCAGCCCTTGATCACCGCGTGGTTGATGGCTCGCAAATTGGTCTGCTATTCAACTTTTTACAGCGTATCGTACGTAACCCGTCAATCTTGGATGAGAAACCATTGTAGGACTTAACGGAATGGTACGGACCGGATCACATCAACAAATCGATGATCACCAAGGTCCCAAAAAGAATACTGGCAATACCATTGGTCGTAAAAAATGCAAAGTTTACCCTGCTGAGGTCGTTGGGCTTAACCAAACGATGCTGGTAAAAAAGGAGCAGGAGGAAAATACCCGTGCCAATCCAGAGTAGCCAACCCACTTGAGGCGTAGCAGAAGCAAGGTGTCTGGCGGCGAGTATCATAAGTACTGCAGTACCGAGGTGCATCCATTCTGAAATACGGAGAGCTTGTCCTTTCCCAAAAAAGGTGGGCATAGAATACAGCCGCTGTGATCGATCAAAATCTTCGTCCTGAAGCGCATAAATCACATCAAATCCAGCTACCCAAAGCAGTACTGCAGCACCATAAAGTATTGGAATCAATGCAAATTGTCCAGTTACGGCTAAATAAGCACCCATGGGAGCCAGGCTGAGTCCAAGTCCAAGTACCGCGTGGCATAGCCATGTGAACCGCTTGGTATAACTATACCCAAGCACAACAGCCAAAGCCACTGGAGAAAGCCAAAAACAAAGTGGGTTGATAAACCAGGTTGCTGTAACAAACAGTAAACTGTTGCCCGCTACAAAGGCCAATGCAGCCTTTGGACTAACAAGGCCCGCCGGAATTTCACGAATTTTTGTGCGTGGGTTGGCGGCATCAATATCACGATCCAACCATCGGTTAAAAGCCATAGCTGCGCTTCGGGCAAATATCATACATAGTACCACCAACAGGAGTTTTTGCCAACTCAGTTCGCCACCAACCACTGTAGTGCCGACAAAAAAGCCAACGAGCGCAAAAGGCATGGCAAAAATGGTATGACTGAACTTTATTAGCGAAAAGAAGTTTTTCATCAAGTAAATGGTGAATAATACCCAGTGAATTTCAGGTAAATTAATTGTTATAAAGGCTCCTATCATTTTGTTCAAATAGTGGAACTATCTTGCAAAAAAGATGGGCCGTATGGGCTGGAAGGAATCAGATGAAAGCCACAAGTTATTATCCATTCGTTCCTGAGGACAAAGATGCGAAAGGCTAATTCAATTGAGGAAGAAAAATTATAGAATAGAGAAGTCTGATTCTATAACACTATCGCTCGTTTTGATACCGTAGGTCTAATAATGTTTGTTCAGGTTGGCTCTAACTTCTACCTTGTCGCGAAATTGCGAAGATTATGCCGAATTGCCCGTTCCGGGACTCCGAATTGGAAGATCAATAGGCATCAGGCATTCCAACGAACAAAGTTTCTACAATAAAATACAACGATATCAATGGGTAAGATTCACGCGGCAATTACTGGTGTTCAGGGCTGGTTACCCGAAACTAAACTAACCAACCAGGACCTTGAAAAAATAGTGGATACCAACGACGAGTGGATACAATCCCGAACGGGCATCCGCGAGCGTAGAATCCTGCGGACGCCAGGATGGGCCACTTCCGACATGTGTGCAGAAGCCGTTAAAGGCTTGCTGGAAAAGACTGGCCTAAAGCCTGGTGAAATTGATATGATCATTGTGGCCACTGTGACTGCTGACCTGGTATTTCCGGATACTGCAAATACGGTTTGTGACAAGGTAGGAGCCAAAAATGCCTTTGGCTATGACATCAATGCAGCTTGTTCAGGATTTCTATTTGCGCTTGCCACGGGTGCGCAATTCATTCAAAATGAAACCTATAAGAAGGTAATTGTGGTAGGTGCTGACATGATGTCCTCCATTATTGACTATACAGACCGCAACACTTGCGTCATTTTCGGCGATGGGGCAGGAGCTGTGCTTTTAGAGCCACGCAAAGACGGAAATGGAATCATAGATTTTGTACTTCGGGGCGATGGCTCTGGCCGCGAACTACTGCACATGAAAGCAGGAGGCTCGCTCAAACCTGCCTCTACAGAAACCTTAGCTGCCCGCGAACACTACGCCTGGCAAGATGGAAAGCGTGTATTCGTACAGGCGGTTAAAGGCATGACCAGCAGCTGTGAAGAAGTTATCCGTCGCAATAAAATGACCAACGACGATATACAATGGATTGTGCCACATCAGGCCAATATGCGCATCATTACCTCGGTGGCTGAGCATTTACACTTCCCCTTGGAGCGTGTCATGATCAACATAGACCGTTACGGCAATACGACCGCTGGTACGCTCCCGCTCTGTTTGTGGGACTATGAAAATCAATTAAAAAAAGGCGACAATATCATTTTGACAGCATTTGGTGGAGGATTTACCTGGGGTGCGCTTTATTTGAAATGGGCATATTGAGTTGGTTAGGGTTGAACTTATCCCATTGATTTTACCAATAGCCAGGCAAGTAATAAACCAATGATTACAGCGATCAGGATGATTGCTCCTGCGCCGCTGTTTTTTCTCGCTGATGGTCCATCGGTTTCAATCGCTGCTTCCTGCAATATCTCCCGGGCTTCAGCTGCATCAATGGGTCGCGTATGCAAACGCACTATTCCTTGAACATGCGGTAATACTGACTGGGAAATGGAGTTGGCCAAAAAACAGTGGATCCCTTCCGAGCGCAAACGCGCGGCTGCAACTTCGGCTTCCATGGTAGAATAGAATTTAGCTACGATCTCGCCTTCGCCAGACCATTCAGGCAGCTCGTCGAAATCAAAGTTGTCCAGAATATTAGGTGGGTACATGGTATGAATTGAGTTGGCAAAATTATTGGATTCAAACTGAAAGCTGGCAAATTTAGAGCCTGTTCGGGAATTGGTTTTGAGCCGAAAGCGAGCAAATTTCATTTCATGCAAGGCAAAATTTGCAGGTTTATGCGGGTGATCAGGCGTCTCGCTTGAAGCGGGATAACGCTGGATGAAATAAAATTGGCTGGTTGCAAGCCAAAATCCAATTCTCGAACAAGCGCTTAATGTTGAATACGATCCAAAGATAGCTCTAAATTGGTTCTGCTTTAATCCGGAAAACTGCAACAGTTAGAAAGGCCTCGGCTTCAAAGGTTACGAAAAATTATTGGTAAACACTATTGAATCCCTGGTTTGGACAACGCAACTACGAGCCCTGTCCTGCTACAGGTAAAAAATGGTATATGGTACAAGGAGCGGGCCACAATAACCTTTGGAAGATCGCTGGTGATTCAATGCGCCTGCAGGTACTTAGATTTTTGCAGAAACAACAATGAACGGTTAAATATCCCGTAATTTGCTCTGCCATCCAGTCCATCGTTCAAAGTCCAAAGTTGCCATGTATCGATTTATCCTTTTTACCTTACTCCTCTTTTGTTCAACATCCTCACTGCTCGCTACCCATATTGTAGGCGGCGAAATTACTTATCGCTGCCTTGGCAATAATAGCTATGAGATCACCCTTACGGTTTATCGGGATTGTTACAACGGCGTTCCAAATTTCGACAACCCTGCCTCGGTAGGGATTTATGAAAAAGGAGCCGACAGTGTTTTGATCAAAAATCTCTTACTGCCTTACAATATATTTAGCAATGATACCCTGCCGATTCTGCTGAATAACCCCTGCCTGACTGTGCCACCGGATGTCTGTGTACACAAAGCCACTTACAAGACACTCACTACCCTAACCTTCAATCCAAATGGCTATATCATTGTATATCAACGCTGTTGCCGGAACAAACTGATCCGAAACCTGCCGGATCCACTAAACACAGGTATTTCATTTGTTTGCGAAATTTCGGCTGAAAGTCAACTCCTTTGCAATCGTGGGGCCACTTTCGACAACTGGCCACCTGTTGCTATTTGCGTCCACCAACCCATTAATTTTGACCACTCTGCCTCAGATGCAGACGGTGATTCCCTGGCATACCGGCTTTGTACGCCTTACAATGGACCTGATTCGATCCGACCAATTCCAAGCCCTCCCTTAGCACCCCCTTATATTGAACTGCTTTGGCTCGACCCGCCTTACAACCTTACAAACATCCTGGGCGGCACCCCATTGACCATTGATGCGTACACTGGATTTATGACTGGCGTACCAAACCTGATCGGAAACTTTGTAGTAGGCGTATGTGTGGATGAATTCCGGGATGGCGCGCTGCTTTCCACCACACGCCGTGACTTTCAATACAATGTAGCCGATTGTGGCGAACCCAATGCCGCTTTTTTTCTGCCCGATGTACTTTGCGACACCCTCACCGTTCAGTTTGTAAATAAAAGCACGAATATAAACATTTTTCGATGGTATTTTGACTGGGGAAATGACCTGAGCCAGACATCCACAGTTTTCTCCCCCGTTCATACCTACCCAGACACTGGTTTTTACACCGTGGCGCTCATTGCTGCGCCGGGATTTCCATGTGCAGACACTTTTTTTCAGCAGATCCATGTAGTGAAAACACCAGGCACATTCGTAGTGACCGCAAGTCCTGACGCTATAAAGGCAGGGGAAAGTTCCCAATTGACCGCTGTTTTCCCGGGTGCAGTTTCATACACATGGACACCCATAGGAGACCTTTCCGATCCCAAGCTCTATAACCCGATCGCATCTCCTGCTTTGACTATAACCTATACCGTGACTGCTGTTTTGCCCAATGGCTGCAAGCGGTATGGTCAGGTAACAGTGCGGGTCAATCTGCTGCCTTGTGATGAGCCATTTGTCTTTTTTCCCACCGGTTTTTCCCCCAATGGGGACGGGGAAAATGAGGCGCTCAAGTTGGAGTCAAGTGTAGCACCGGATCAGCTTTACTGGGCAATTTTCAATCGTTGGGGGGAAAAGATTTTTGAAACTACAAATTTAGCAGATGCCTGGGACGGTACCTATCAGGGAAAAGAACAACCCGCGGAAACTTATGGATATTTTCTGCGCGTAGTTTGCGCAGATGGGCAAGAACTGGTTAAGCAAGGAAATGTTACCTTATTGCGGTAGCGTAGATTAAGGTGACACCTTTTCCTTCGTTGGATGTGTCACCTTAATATCCTCAACGCACCAAGCTAAAAGACCCCGATTCAATAAATGTAGTGCCATCGATTCGCTCCAATTCTGCCCAGAACATATAGGCTCCCGGGTGCATCACTTGTCCACGGTATGTACCGTCCCAACCACTGTCAGGATAATTCGGAAAAATATCCTTCACATCATAGAGCAGTTCACCCCAGCGATCGGCAATAAAAATCCGACGGATGAGCCGAACACCATGGTCTGCGCCAAGAAAAAAACGATTGTTTGGGAAATTGTTGTCCGGATTGAAAACGGTGGGGGCATATACCCGATTCTTGCTGGAGACGCGAATGCGAATATCATCCTTCAGAACACAACCCGTTGAATCCGTTGCCGTTAGCGTAAAGGAAAGCGATTTTAGCGGGATGATACATTGGCTTAGGCAACTTGAATCGGGGCAGGGGGCTGTGGGCGACCATACGAGGCTCACCGGGTTCATCCCATACAGTTCCTGAATGCAGATTTCATCCCCTTTAATGATCTCGGTGTCCTCTCCAAGGTAGACCCAAAGTTCCCGAAAGGAAACATTCACCTGGACCAGCGAATCACAGCCATTGCTTCCAGCGTTCGGCAGAAGCTCGAATCCAATTCGGTTTTTTTCGTCGTAGGTATTGCCATTGATCACGATGGATCCGCCAGGGCAAAGGGTATCCTTCAAGATCGAAAAAGGAATGGGAAGAGCCGTCAGCTTTACTTGAATGATACTGTCACACACTCCGTTAGGGACAACCTCTGTGCCTTCTCTATGGAAGGCACTATAGACGTGTCCGTTTATACTGATGGAATCCCCTTCGCAGATAACTTGTTGAAAATCATAAAAAACCTTTCGAAATTTAAGGTTAACATGGATCAGACTGTCACAACCGTTGACCGACCCACTTTCGATAAATTCTTCGCCTAAGTAAAAACCGGCATGATAGACGGTGCCATTTACCCACAGGGTATCGCCTTCACAAAGGGTTTGGTTGAGCGTGGCCTCCATGACCGGGTTAAACATCAGCTCGACATGAATCACACTGTCAATACCCCCTACTGCTGCACCCAAAAGTATAACTGTTCCAGTAGGGTTGCTTGAGTTAAAAATTTGATTGCCAACCAGTACGGTTTGGTTATTGCAGAAAGTATCCCGGTAAGTTGAATGCCCCTGTTGAGCGAATGCAGTAGTCGCAAAAAGCAGGAGAATAAAAGTATTAAGTGTATTTGGAAACATAATTTTCTACATTTGGTAGCAATAGGAAGCACAAATCTCAATCTATAGGCGTGACACTTTGCTGAAAAGTGTCACTTCCTATGCAAAATCGCACGCTGAAAAACGGAACATGGAAAAGTTTTTACTTCAAAAATTCCTTCTTCGCCCTGTTTGGAATTACCCGTAGTACTTACCGCAGTTTCTATGCCAGAAATGACTTCAAAAACCAACGTATCCTCGCTTATTTTCTCATAGGTACATAGAATCCGGCTACCATGAATCGTGAACCAAGAAATCAGTTTAGGGCCATAAAGGTAACTTTCCATGGCAATAGAATTTTTTTCATCCACCTTCCAGACGCCTTTTTCAGGCGCAACTGGCACGATCTCGTAAGGACGCCAATCCAGCTCTTTTGAGCCATAAACCAGGCCAAATGTATACCGCTCTTCCCTTGAAGTATCTATTTTGTGGATTTCAACGGCCATTTCTACAGACTGTACCTTGCCTTTCCCATTGAATATTTCAAGGGTTCCTTTCCAATCGCCAGACCAGGTTTCGGGGAAAGTTGCAGAAGATAGTGGCTGCTGCGCATTGGCTGATGAACATTGACATAATAGGAATAAAAGGAACAAAACGAGGACATGCCGCATAAAAATAAATATTTGTACCCGCAAAAGTAACCAAGTTCTGAGCGAGAACTTATATCCAAATACCCTATGCTTTTGAAAGAATTCAGCTTTGATCCCAAAGGTCCCGGGATGTTTGCTAAGTTTGCCCCTTCACGCCATTTTTTCGACTATGAAACATTTATTTGTCCTGCTCTTTTTGACCTTTTCTATCCCTTGCTTTACCCAAAATGTAAACCCCTATTTTCAGCAAGAGGTCAATTATCGGATTACGGCGACGCTTGATGATTCGAAACAAACCCTGAAAGGCGATGTAGCTTTTGAGTATATCAACAATTCGCCCGACGCATTGCCTCAGATCTGGATACATCTTTGGGGTAATGCCTTTAAAAACCGCCATTCCGCTTTTTGCAGGCAAAAACTCCGTGATGGAGATAGCAAATTCTATTTTGCAAAAGACGAGGATCTTGGGTATTATGATCTACTCGATTTTACATCCAACGGACAGAAGCTCGTCTGGAAGTTCGATCCTAAAAATCCTGATATAGCGGTACTGACCTTGCCCAAACCACTTGCTCCTGGTAGCAGGGTTCGCATTGAAACGCCTTTTTTACTTAAAATCCCTGCATCCTTTTCACGCCTTGGACATGTTGAAACCAGTTACCAGATGACCCAGTGGTATCCCAAACCAGCCGTTTATGACCATAAGGGTTGGCATGCTATGCCCTACCTCGATATGGGCGAATTTTACTCGGAATTTGGCTCCTTTGATGTGACCCTGACCTTGCCAGAAAACTATGTGGTAGGCGCAACAGGGGTACTTCAAACCCCTTCGGAAATAGATTTTTTGCAAAAAAAGGAATCGGAGACACGCGCGTTCTTAAATAAAACGGAGCGCCATCATGCCATTGATTTCCCCGCTTCTAGCCTAAAAATGAAGACGATACGCTACACCGCTGAACGCGTACACGACTTTGCCTGGTTTGCAGACAAGCGATTTTTAGTACTTAAAGATACTGCACACCTCGCTTCTGGCAAGACAGTGATGTGTTGGGCGATGTTCCCGGCTTCAAAAGAGACCGCATTGAAACAAGGCCAGTCTAAATATTGGGAAAAAGGCGCGTTTTACGTTCGTCGTTCCATTGAATTCTATTCAGATAAAGTTGGTGAATACCCTTGGCCACAAGCCACCGCAGTGCATTCCGCACTCAGCGCAGGCGGTGGTATGGAGTATCCGATGATCACGGTGATTGGGGATGCTTCAGATGCCAAAAATCTGGACGATGTAATTACACATGAGGTTGGGCACAATTGGTTTTATGGTATTTTGGCATCTAATGAACGGGAACACCCATTTATGGATGAAGGCATCAACTCCTATTATGAAGCCAGGTACATGAAGCAGTATTATGGAAAATATAGCTCCATGAGCCTCCCTAAATTCATTTTAGATGAAAAAAAACAGGGTTCATTGCTCGAAAATGGCTACCTGGTATTGGCCCGGGAGCATGAAGACACCCCGCCAGACACCCATTCCAACCAATTTTCTCGTATCGCATACGGCTTGCAGGTATATATGAAAACAGCCATTTGTATGCATTGGCTGGAAGCGGCCGAGGGCACTGAATCATTTGATTCAGCCATGCAGGAATATTATCGTCGTTGGCAGTTCCGGCATCCGTATCCGGAAGATTTAAAATTGGTACTCCATGAAAAAGGATTGAACGCCGATTGGTTTCTTGAGACCATGCAGACACAAAATCAATTGGATGTCAAAATCAAAGGCTTTCAAAAATATACTTTCACCGGGTTGCTCAAAGAATTTAATCCTGGTGGAAAGGAAAAAGAAACCAGCAAAACCTTTATCGGGAATCAGTTAATTATTCAAAATAAAGGCCAACTACCTGCCCCATATTCAATTACTGCATTAAAGCATGGCAAGCCCATACAGACCGAGTGGTTTCCACCTATTCCTGGTAGGACAACCCAAAGCGTCCATTTCAATGTTGATTCAGCAGATGCCTTTGAACTTGATTATGACCGGATAACGCTTGATATCAATCGTAAGAACAACTTCCGCCGAACCTCAGGATTATTCCCCGGAATACGCCCCCTGGAGTTCCGTTCGCTCGCTATTTTCCAAAATGCACATCGAAATACGCTCAGTGCCATTCCTTGGTTGGGCTGGAATAATTACGACAAAACAATGCTCGGGTTATTGGTATACAATCCGCCTGTTCCCCCCAGAAAATTTCAATATTACCTGCTACCTGGCTATGCTACCGGGTCAAAAAACCTTGTTGGACTGGCTGATCTGCGTTACAAATTTTACCCGGGCGGATCGGTTCCTAAAGTCACCCTTAGCGTTTCGGCCAAGACTTTTGACTATGACTACAATGTTGAAGACGATTATTATTCAAAGTTTTATCGCATTGCACCACAAATTAGGGCCGAATTGAAGGCTGGCTCCATGACGTTTCACCATGCGCTGAATTTCAGAGCCTTACTACTAGGTCGGGAAGATGATTTGCGCAATGCGGATGGCGTTTATACGGGAAAAACATGGAAGAAGAATACCATCTACGAATTGCGATATGAAGGCGAACAAGAAGCTTTGCCACATCCATATCGCTTTAAGGTCGCGCTTGAAACGCAGCATTACCGAGATACTGCCAGCAACCCCGCCAGTTATTTGCGCGGTACAGCAGAATGGCGGCAGCAGATTTTTTACAAAGAAAAAAAGAAGGTGACTGCACGACTGTTTGCCGGGTATTTCATCCAAAATACGCAGCGCAAGCGCATGGTAGAAGAGACGGCGCTGAGCCTGAATCCACAAGGGTTCAATGACTATAAATTTGACCAGACCTTCCTTGCACGCTCCGGCTCTGATGGGATCCTTGGTCGACAAATAAGTCAAACAGAAGGCGGATTCAAAGGCGCATTTGGTATAGGATCGGCTGGTTTGATTGGCAATTCCAACCATTATATACTGGCGCTTAACCTGAAGGCTGACCTACCCATACGACTCCCATTGGGAATCCCGCTTAAACCCTACTTCGACCTGGGCTATTTCAACAACGCAACAAGCAATGATCGCCCAAAAAGCGAACAATTGCTTTGGAGCGGTGGGTTTATGCTCGAGTTATTTAAAGGAGGGTTAGAATTCTATTTCCCCTTGGTGAATTCCAGCTTCCTGAATGACCAATACTGTAAACAAGCAGGAGGAACCAATTCCTCAGCCATTTTTTGCGGCGGAAACTACTTGAAAATAATTTCCTGGAGCATGACGATCAATTTTTCTGATCCGGTAAAGATGGTGGAGAATGCCATTCGATGAATAATAGCATACCCCTTGTTTAAATTTCCTCAGGGCCTTCACCAACCCAGTCCTGTTGCACGAAACCATCTTCACAGTGTTCTTCGAGATGGTCTTCGATGAATTTGCGTACATCTACCACCAATTCACCAGGGTAAAGCAGGTGAACGTTGGGACCAGCATCCAAGGTAAAATACAGCTGGTGCCCAGTATCGGCACGGTATTGGCGCACTTTTTCTATGATCGCAAGTGAACCAGGACGCATAAGCGTATAGGCAGGATTGCTACACATCATCAGTGCATGTAGGGTGAGCGCTTCGTCTTCAACAATTTTGCCAAATGCGGGAAGATCACCCGCACGCATTATATCGATCAAACTGGAAAGTCTGTTACGTGCCTGCGCATACCGTGGCTCAGCGTAGGGATTGCCCTCCATCAGGGCATGGCCTGCGCGGCTGCTTACTGATTTTTCTTCCCTACTGACGATGAGTATATCGTCCTGAAAATCTTTAAACGTATCATGGATATGTTCGCTCATGGGCACAGCATAGTCATCGCTGCTGCCAGGTACCTGAGCCGTTGCGCCCCAAATGGCAGCATGTGGAAAAATACTCCTGCAGGCAGACCCACTGCCTAAACGAGCCAATTGAGATGCTTTTTGGTCAAAAGCATTCGGATCTTGTAAGGTGCCAAAAAAACGATCCTCCAAAGAACATAAACACAAGGCAAGCGCACTCATTGCTGAAGCAGAAGAAGCTATACCGGCTGAATGCGGGAATGAATTGCCCGTGTGAACCGTCAGTTTGAGTTGTTTTAAAAACGGCATTGTAGGCAGCAGTCCCGTCAAAAAATCCAGTACCTTGGACCGAAATGCCTCGTTTTCCTCCTCGTGAAAAAAGAAGTCGAGTTCAATTTGACCATCATCTGGACCATTACGCATTTCATACTCCAACTGAGTGTCCGTGCAGGAAGCGGCAAGCGTGAGACTTAGGGATGGATTGCGCGGAAGTTGTATCCCATATTTACCCCAATATTTAACGAGTGCGATATTGCTTGGTGAGCGCCAGAGAATTTGACCCGGTTCAGGCGCATTTGAGGAATCAAGTATTAGACGAGACATTTTTATGGATTTGTTTAAGGGTGATTCTATTGGATTGAGCGACAAAGAAAAGCAAGGATTGAAAAACAAGCGTTTGTTTTTAATAAGGCTGCCTACTTTTGTCGAACAGAAGTCTGTAAAATCTTACGAACCGATTACCAATTACATGTAAACCCAATCACTAATAAACCATTTAACCAACCTATGTGGCAAAAAATTCGCCGTTTTGGCATTGAGATCTATGCTTTTTTCACCACACCGTTTGTACTAAAAAACTGTTTGGGAATGGTCGTAGTAATAACGGGTTTGCTTGTGATCACGTTTTGGTGGCTCCAATGCTACACGAATCATGGCGAAAGCGTTCAGGTGCCCAGTTATGTGGGAATGAATTTTCGCGAAGCAGCCCGGAAAGCACGGGGTCGTGATTTTGGGGTAGCTATAAGCGACTCTATATTTGTTCCCGGTGAGCCACCTGGCCAAATCGTATCCCAAGACCCTAAACCCAATAGCCGAGTGAAAGAAGGGCGCACCCTTTACTTTACCGTTACGAAAAACAATCCCGACATTCTCAAACTACCTGATCTCAAAAGCGGTGACGACTATGAGATTTATTCCCGCCGACTTACCCGAATCGGACTGAAACCAAGGATCGTTGCCCGTACAGCCGACCCGAATGTGGGGCCCAATACGATCATCGACGTTATGTACAAAGGGGACACCATTACCCAAAAACTCCGGTTCGGCGGCGTACCCGTAGAAATGGGCGCAACCATAGATTTCGTAGTCAGTGAAGAAGTTACACTTACGGTGAATATACCTGATTGCCTGTGTCATACACTGGGAGAAGCAAAATTTCTGCTGCAGACCACCGAACTCAGCATCGGCACGATTCTCAAAGACGCTACAATCACCGACGAAGAAAACGCTTATGTTTGGCGACAAAGCCCGAAATATGACCCCAATGGAACCATGCGGAAGGGGGAGCAGATTGATTTGTATATTACTCAGGATCAACCTGCCAGCTGTAGATAAACATAATGGGGGTCCAACATCAAGTCGCACCCCCATTTTTGTTATAGGCTCAATTGCAGCCCATTTCTATTCGGGAAAGAATATCATTGTCTGGAAAACAATTCCCGGACATCACAAATGCAGGAATGTACCGATCCATCGACGGGTCAAATAAGCCATTGGCTAGGAATTCGGTCAAATCATCCATTTCTTGAGGTGTCATCCCCAATGGATGTATAAAGGATGAAATCTGGCTTAGCGGAATTTCGGGGTTTTCGGGTACTCCAGTGTTGAAATATTCTACGACTTCCCTGAGTGAACGCTTGCTGGACCCATGAAAATAGAACCCTACATCGCGTAAATTGTATAATTGCGGCACTTTGAATTTGTGATTATCTGCCACCCGACCGGTAAAGCCGCCACGACCCAGGTTGCGAGCATCATTTGGGCCAGTCCTAAAGACTTCAAACCCGCTTTGGTACAGATTTTTGACCCCTAAAGAAAAAAACTGATGCGGTGAACTATTGAGAGAAGGACTATTATGACAATCTGCACACCCTACCTTTCCAAAAAAAAGCAATGCCCCTCTTTTCTGTTGCTCAGTCATTGCCGATTTTTCCCCTTTCAGCCATTTTTGGAATGGAGCCTGATTGGTCAAAATCGTTCGAAAATAAGCTGCAATGGCAAAAGAACCTGTAATTCTTGTATATCGCTCATTTATAGGGATTTCAGGAAATGCTGCATCAAATAATGCCGTATAGCCCAATGAATCTGTAACTGCTTTATTGATAACTTGTCTGTGAACAGCCAAAGCACGTGCATTATTTGCTTCCAGACCTTCAAGTCCTTTAAAATTGATGGCCAAAAGCGTATCCTGGTTCCAAACGGATTCTGTGCCGATATTCACATGAAAAGAGCCAAAAGAGCCGGCCCACAATGCATTTGTGATATAGGTAAGGTTCATAATGGGCAAGGGTCTCGCTCCTTGAGCATCTACCTCATCAGCGGTATAAACAGGGTTTTTTGAACGCAATTCTCCACTCTCTCCAAAACCAATCGCACCATCCGCTATTCCTTGAAAGCGACCTGCTGTAAAGCCTCTGGACGATACGTGACAGCTACTACAAGAATAGGCAGATTTCGAATCCGGATATTTGTTCTCTAAAGCGAGCCCGGTCTCACAAAACAGCATTCTGCCAAGTTCGACTTTAGCCTGAGTAACCGGATTTTTTACATCCTGATTAGGTAACAAGGAATAATCATTGCCTTCAGGCATAATGTAACTTTGGTACGTACCTGATGCAGAACTGGTGTTTAAACTATCTTCAAGTTGTCTATCAATATTGAAGTCTAGTTCGTGATCGCAGGAAAGGAAATAACCAGTAGACGCAATTAATAAGAAAACGGAAAAGGACTTATTCATGGTGTAGGGCGAAAATGCTAGTGAACTTAATTATTTGCAAAGAAATAATAGAAACAATTTTCGGACCGCTTATATTTGGACACACTTTAAATTAGAATATATTTGGAAATTTATTTTTTTATAAAATATTATTTTAATAAAAAGGTTTAATATTATAATTTATTTTGTTACTTAAAAAAATATGACACATTTTTAAGAACATTTTAATTTATCCTCCCCTGACTGTTGACCATATTCAGCATTTGGGTCATTTTACCTCAACCATATCTCCATCAGCAACCACTTCAAAGATTTTGTACAACCCGGAAAATGATGCAATGACCGCCTCAATTCGGTCGCGCTGGGTATCCGTGATAAAGATCTGACCAAAGTCTCGCCTGATCAGCAACTCAACAAGCTGACTGACACGCTGCGTATCAAGTTTGTCAAAAATATCATCCAAAAGAAGGATGGGCGAAACATTTTTTTCGCGGCGCAGCACCTCATATTGTGCCAGACGAAGGGCTAGCAGGAAGGATTTTAATTGTCCCTGTGAAGCAAATTTTTTAACCGCCAGGTCATTCATGAACAAGGCCAGATCATCCCGGTGTGGGCCAACCGTGGAACGTTGTAAAAAGCGGTCTTTTTCCAAAACCTGCTGCATCAGCTGGGCCAAATCTCCTTTTTCCAGATCGGATTCATAACTTACCCCTACGGTTTCCCGGCTACCCGAAATTGCCGCATAATACTCCAGAAAAAGTGGCTGGAACGCCGTTGCAAATTTCTTGCGCTGCTCAAAGATAGCCTGAGCAGGCGCTGGCATCTGGCGATCTAAACTTTCGAGGAGAATTGGATCAAAGCGTTTTTGCTCTCCAAAAAGCTTAAGCAATGCATTGCGTTGTTTGAGCAATGCATTGTAAATCAATAAATTTTGAAGATAATCCGGCGAAATCTGTGAAAGCGTACTGTCTAAAAATCTTCGACGGTCTTCACTACCGTCTTGCACCAGCGATAC
>CANJPT010000057.1 GCA_947476195.1 Lewinellaceae bacterium
TCTAGATGGATACTACAGTTAAAAGCCCCGTGATGCTTTACACGGAACAAACCCCGAACCCGGAGGCACTCAAATACGTGACCAACCGGATGCTTTTTCGTGGCATTGCCGATTTTAAAGACCCGGAACTGGCGGCGGAATGGAGCCCGATGGCCCATAGCCTGATGGAATTGCCATTCATCAAAAGCGTCTACTTCAACAACAATTATGTGACGGTGACGAAGGAGATGAACTATGATTGGACAGACGTCATGCTGAAGATCAAAGAGTTCATCAAGGATTTTATCGAAAAAGACGGCCTGATTATTAAGGACGGTTTTTCCGAATACCTGGAAAAAGTACTGGCAACCAGCAATGCCGTACAGTTCAGCGGGGAAGGTGGCGAGATCGCCAAAAGAGTGAAAGAACTCATTGATACCTATGTGAAACCTGCCGTCGAAATGGACGGTGGCAACATCGAATTCAAAGCCTTCGAGGCTGGTAAAGTATATGTTACCATGCAAGGCTCTTGCAGCGGTTGTCCGTCTTCTTCGGTTACCCTTAAAGCGGGTATTGAAGGAATGCTTAAGCGCATGATCCCTGAAGTGGAAGAAGTGGTGCAGGAGATGGAGTAACGGTTTACGGTACACGGTGGACGGTGCACGGATTCCCCTGTTGGCGATTGGCTGGCAGGGGAATTTTTTTTGATGAAAAAGGGGTATGTTCAAATATCTGTGTCAAAGCCTGGTCGCCCCCCTACCCCAAAGGGCAATGTCATTGACTTAAGGAAAAAAGACAATTACATCTATCATCTTGTAACCCCCGAACTTTAGTCGGGGGGCTATGCATCTCCAGTAACAACATCTATCTTCTTTACAAAAACATCACATCTGCAAGGAGTTATAAATGTTGATGTTTTGCAAAGAAGATAGATGTGATTAGTGGTTATTCCTGGCCACTCGTTGAAACGAGCGGTTACAAGATGATAGATGTGTTAAGTCAACGACATTGCCCTTTGGGGTAGGGGGGCGACCAGGCTTTGACACAGATATTTGAACACTCTCTAAAAAAGGGTCTGACTGAAGTTTACCTTTGCCCCCATGTCACTGGTCAAAAAGCTTGCAAGCGAAACCGCGATTTACGGCCTGAGCAGCATTATCGGACGGATGTTGAATTTCATCCTGACCTTCATTTATGCCCGCACCTTTTCTACTGCAGAAAACGGGGTGTTGAATGAGTTATACGCTTATGTCGGGTTTCTCATCGTGATCTTCTCCTATCGCATGGAGTCGGCTTTTTTTCGATTTGGTACCCCCGAAGCCGACCGCGACCGATCTTATGCCACGGGTCTGATTTCTTTGCTGGGTTCTACGCTGATTATTACCACAGCCTTTTTGATCTTTGCACAACCCATTGCAAATTTATTGGATTACAGCGACCATGTTGGATATATTCGCTGGTTTGCACTCATCCTGGCCTTCGACTGTCTGGCTGAACTTCCTTTTGCGCGTCTGCGCCTGGAACAACGTCCCCGCCGCTTCGTGGCAGGTAAATTGCTGAACATAGGCGTCAATATTTTTCTGAATGTTTTTTGGCTGATCTTCTGTCCATGGGCGGCCAAACATGGCATGACCTGGGTGTACTATGTGTGGTCGACAGACTGGGGCGTGAGTTCCGTTTTTATAGCCAACCTGATCTCCAGCGTGGCCACTATGGTATTTTTATTGCCCCAGATGAGGGGAATTCAAAAAGGATTCGACGCGGCCTTGTGGCGTAAAATGATCTTTTATGCTGCACCACTCATCATTGTCCAGTTTGCCGGGATCGTCAACCAGATGTTGGACCGTACGATGCTAAAATGGTTACTGCCTGGAACGCCTGCAGAAAACCTTTCACAAGTGGGCATTTACGGCAACAATTACAAGCTGGCGATGCTTATCACGATCTTTACCCAGGCTTATCGGTATGCTGCGGAGCCGTTTTTCTTTCGACATGCCGGGGAGAAAAATGCGCCGGAGATCCAGGCAGATGCGACCAAGTGGTTTACCATTGCCGCAACTACCGGGATGGTCGGGGTGCTGCTTTTTCTCGATCTGGTCAAATATTTTCTGGGAGAGCGCTATTTCAGCGGCTTGAAGGTGGTGCCTATCTTGTTGATGGCCAATGTATTATTAGGGGTATACTACAACCTGTCCGTATGGTATCGGCTGAAAGACAAAACGATGCTGGGCGCCTGGATCTCGATCCTTGGTGCGGGGTTAACAGTGGCGCTGAATGTAATACTGGTACCTCGTATCGGCTATGTCGGTGCAGCCTGGGCGGCACTCGCTACGTATACTTTTATGTGTGTTGCAACCTGGGTAACCAGTCTGAAATACTACCCTGTTCCGTATCAATTTGGCCGGATGGCGTTTTATCCAGGGGTGGGGCTTGCGTTTTGGGCATTGAATCTATGGCTTGAACCGATGTTGCCACTGCTCGTAATCTGGACGGTTCGGGTGCTGTTTTTCGGGGCTTTTTTAGGACTGGTTTATTGGCTGGAAATTAGAACCCGCCAGCGGAATGGGACACGGATTGAACCAATCTGAGGGCTCAAAAAAGATTAAAAATCTGTTTATACCTGAGGGAAAGTGGTCTGCGAAAAATGCGAACTGCTTGCTTTATACACCAGTTTGACTTTTAATTCTAATGTCGTCAACTTAGTTCTACTTTGTCACTTTAGCCGCTCTGCGGCTAAAGTGACAAAGCAGAATTAGCCCAAGTAAGGATGTCATCCTCGTCCCGGGAGCCACTATCCGTCAGATACAATCCTTTTAATCTGTCTGATCCCTGTGCCATTATACCAAAACGCTTACCTATCTTCGCCCTGAGTTTACACAATTTTGCCACCATAATTCAATCGATCGATATGCATACAATAATTAACGCTCTCCACTCTTACAATCGTTACCTCATCATCGTCGCCATCTTTTGGGTGATCTTCCGCTCCTGGTCGGGCTGGATGGGGAAAAAACATTATGTAAAAACAGACAACACAGCCTCCTTGGTATTGCTGATCCTGGCGCACACTCAATTGCTTTTGGGCTTGATCCAATATTTCTTTACCAGTGCTTACACCACTGGTGATATGCCGCTCAGCGATCCCTGGGTGCGTTATTTCAAAATGGAGCACATCAGCGCAATGATCCTGGCGGTCGTGCTGATCCAATTGGGTCGTACCTTCACAAAAAAGACGCCACTGGACGAACAAAAGCATAAAAAAACTGCCTTGTACACAACGGCTGCTGCAGTCATCATCTTTGTGATGCTGACCATGAAAGGGCTGTTTTTGGGCACCCTTGCACAGGCGGCTGCGGTTGCGCAGTAGAATTTCCTTAATTTTGCGCCATTCCATTAAAACCTCGTAGGTCTCAAAGACCTACGAGGTTTCCTTTTCTGATTTTCTGACCATGCAAAAACCCTCCATTCCAGAAGGTACCCGCGATCTTGGCCCCGAACAGGTGCGCAAGCGAACCTACATTTTTGATACCGTCCGCGCAGTATTCGTGAAATTCGGTTTTCAGCCGCTCGAAACACCCGCGATGGAAAACCTCAGCACCCTCACCGGCAAATACGGCGAAGAGGGCGACAAACTGCTGTTCAAGATCCTGAACAACGGAGATTTTCTTTCCGGGGCAGATGCGGAGGCGCTCGCCACTAAAAACTCCGGAAAGCTGACTTCCAGCATCGCTAAACGCGGCCTGCGCTACGATCTGACCGTGCCTTTCGCGCGCTATGTAGTCATGAACCGGGGCACGCTTTCTTTCCCGTTCAAACGCTACCAGATCCAGCCTGTTTGGCGTGCAGATCGTCCCCAAAGGGGCCGTTATCGCGAATTTTTTCAGTGCGACGTCGATGTGATCGGGTCTGATTCTTTGCTTTATGAGGCGGAATTGGTACAGATCTATGACGAAGCTTTTGCCAAAATGAAACTGCCCGTGGTGATCAAGATCAACAACCGGAAAGTGCTTTTTGGCATCGCCGAAGCGGCGGGCATTGCGGATCGGTTCATGGATATGACCGTGGCGATCGACAAACTGGACAAGGTGGGCATTGACGGCGTTCGCAAGGAATTGAGCGAGCGCGGCATTCCGGAAACGGCTATTTCAACCATAGAAAAAATATTAGCAACCCCTGATCTGGCGGCCCTCAAACCCATTTTTGCAAACAGCGAATCGGGATTAAAAGGCCTGAAAGAACTCGAGCGGGTATTCCAGCTTCTGTCTAAATCGTCCCTTCAGAACGAACTTAAATTTGACATCACCCTGGCGCGAGGCTTGTCCTATTACACCGGCTGTATTTTCGAGGTATCTGCAAAAGATTACCAGATGGGCAGCATCGGCGGCGGCGGGAGATATGCAGATCTGACGGGCGTGTTTGGCGTGCCAGGACTCTCCGGTGTGGGCGTCTCGTTTGGCGCGGATCGTATTTACGACGTTTTGGAAGGGCTTAACCTGTTCCCGGAAAACCTGTCAGAAAGCGTAAAAATTATGTTGGCATCGTTTGACGAGCCCGCGTTTGATTATGCTTTTCAATGCGCCTCGGAACTTCGGGCAGCTGGTGTTTCCGTGGAAATTTACCCTGAGCCTGGTAAGTTAAAAAAACAATTTGAGTATGCCGCCAAGCGCGGGATTCCCTTTGTAGCCATTATCGGGGAAAGCGAAACGGCGGCTCAAACCCTGACGATCAAAGACCAAAAATCAGGGGAACAGTGGACGGCTACTGTGGCGGCAGCAGCGGAAAGGCTACTTGCTTCTTAAGGGCAATGTCGTTGGCTAAGAGAAAAAGGAATAAGTCAATAGTTTCAAGTTAAAAGTTTCAAGGGTTGTCCCACCTTTGCACTTGAAATATCTAATCGGAAACTTGCAGCTTCAGACTTTTATACCCAAGAGAAAGTGGTTTGAGAAAAAGGGATTCCAGGATTATTCACCGGGTGACTTTGAGTCACCCGGTGAATAGCGCAAGGAGCCCGCATTTTTAGCAGACCACTTTCCGTCAGGTGTAGCTTGAAACTTTCAACTTGAAACATAAATCTTGCCCCTGTTTAACGTTTAACTTGAAACTTGAAAAAATATGAAAAATCTACCCATCATCCTCAATGTCATCTTATTTGCCCTTGTAGGCCACTTGTATTATTTGAACTCCAAAAATACAAAACCTGCTGAAGGACAGGTCATTATGCCGGCTGCTTCAAAAGCTGGCGGGCTTCGCATCGCATATGTCAACGCTGACACTCTCGACGCGAAATACGAATGGTTGAAAACACAAAAAGCAGCCATTGAACAGCGCATGTCCGCTGCTGAAAAAACCCTATCCAGTAAGGAAGAAGGCCTGATGAAAGAAGCCTCTGCCCTTCAGGAGAAATTTCAACAGGGTAATATGACTCAGGCTGAAGCAGAAAAACAACAAGCGGTGCTTATGCAACGTGGACAGAAACTTGAAGAAGAAAAGGCGCGGCTAAGCAAATCCCTGGGAGAAGATCAGAAAAAAGCTTTTGACGACCTCTATGCCAACGTGGAAGCCCATCTCAAAACCCTGTCTACTCAGATTGGCTTTGATTATATCTTGTCGTACCAGCGCGGCGGTCCGATTTTGTTTGCCAGTGACAGCCTGGAGATCACCACGCAGGTATTGGATCTGCTGAATGCAAAGAAATAGGGTGTTAATTATCTATTGACGGCTAGCCCACATGAACAACAACTCACTCCGCCGAGCTACCGAGGCCGATATTCCACTGATTCGCCAGATGGCCGAACGTATTTGGTGGGAACATTATCCAAGCATTATCAGTGAGGATCAGATCGCTTATATGCTCGAATTGATGTACAACGATCAGGCGCTGCTCCTGCAAATGAAGGAGGAGGGACAGGAGTTCTGGCTGCCGGAAAAGAATGGGCAGGCACTTGGATTTCTTGCCGTAAGCCGGAAAGAGGGGGGCGATTATTTCCTGCATAAATTTTACCTGGATACCCGCGAACGAGGTTTGGGAACAATCGTTTTTGAACTTTTACTGGCCCGTTATCCTGATTTGCATACGCTTCGCTTGCGGGTGAATCGCCGTAATTTTAAAAGTGTCAACTTCTATTTCAAAGTTGGTTTTCGCATCGAATATTGCATCGACACGCCTTTTGGCGGAGGCTATGTGATGGACGATTTTCAAATGATCTACCCATGCTTTCCGTCCACTCCGACCCCTATTTCATGAAACAGGCCCTCGCCGAGGCCGAAAAAGCCTACGAGGCAGGCGAAGTCCCGGTAGGCGCAGTCATCGTGTGCGAAGGCCGGATCATTGCCAAGGCACACAACCAAACCGAGATGCTGACCGATGTGACGGCGCATGCGGAGATACTGGCTCTCACCGCTGCCAGCAGTCATCTGGGAAGTAAATACCTGCCTGATTGCACCTTGTATGTCACGCTGGAACCCTGTGTGATGTGCGCTGGTGCCTTGGCCTGGGCACAGATCGGCCGGGTCGTTTATGCAGCTACGGACGAAAAGCGCGGCTTTATGCTTTTTGGCGGCAAAGACCTGTTGCACCCGAAGACGAAACTGGAAATGGGCATCATGGAGGAGGAATGTGGCACTTTGGTAACCACATTCTTTCGGGCTAAACGGGGGTAGGTTTTAAGGCTTATAGCCAATGCAGAGTGGTTTTGAACAAGTATGCTTTGCATTCATTTTGAAATCAAGCATTTGCATCACTCAAATCATTAGAATCACCCTAATCACAGTATAAACTGCAATCGTTCGCCCATTTTTCCCTCTAACAGTTTACCCTCGTGCCAGGCCAAATGACCACTTACAATGGTACTCAGCACCTTGCCCCGAAAGGTTTTGCCCATGAATGGCGACCAGCCGCATTTGTAAAAAACATTCTCAGGGGTTACCGTCCATTCGTGATCCAGATCCACCAGCGCCATATCTGCCCAGTAGCCCTCGTCGAGAAAACCGCGTTCTTCGATGCGGAACAGGGTAGCGGGTGCATGGCACATTTTCTCCACGATACGTTCCAGTGAAATGCGACCGGCATGGTAGAAACCGAGCATCACATTCAGAGAATGTTGCACCAGCGGCAATCCGGCAGGGGCCTGCAAATACGGCTGAGATTTTTCCTCCCAGGTATGTGGCGCATGGTCGGTGGCGATGATATCGAGTCGGTCGTCCAGCAGCGCAGGGAACAAGGCATCGCGGTTTTCTGTGCTTTTGATGGCCGGGTTGCATTTGATCTGATTGCCGAGCAGGGCGTAGTCGTCTGCAGAAAAGTGCAGGTGGTGCACGCAGACTTCGGCGGTTATTTTCTTGTCTTTCAGGGGAATATCGTTGCGGAACAAGGCGAGTTCGTCTTTCGTACTGATGTGCAGGATGTGCAGCCGGGTGCCATGCCGTTTGGCCAGCTCCACGGCCATGGAGGATGATAAATAACAGGCTTTCTCATCGCGGATGAGTGGGTGATGGGCTGCCGTCAAGTTATCTCCATACAAGGCTTTGTAACGCTCCAGATTATTGCGCACGGTCGCCTCGTCTTCACAATGTGTGGCGATCAGCATGGGCGACTCTGCAAAAACACGCTCCAGCGTACTCGGCGAATCCACCAGCATATTCCCGGTGCTGCTGCCCATAAAAATTTTGATCCCACAAACCCTGCGCGGGTCCGTGCGCAGCACTTCTTCCAGGTTGTCATTGGTGGTACCCATGAAGAAGGAATAATTCGCCTGCGAGTTCCGCGCTGCGATCTGGTATTTTTCTTCCAGCAATTCCTGCGTCACGCTCGGTGGATTGACATTCGGCATCTCCATGAACGAGGTAGTCCCGCCCGCTACGGCAGCCCGGCTTTCCGTTGCGATATTGGCTTTATTGGTAAGCCCGGGTTCGCGAAAATGCACCTGATCGTCAATGATGCCAGGGATGAGGTATTTGCCCCGGGCGTCTATTTCAATATCTGCCGAACCGCTGATGGAGGCTTCGATTTTGGCGATGCGACCGGATTTAACGAGCAGGTCGGTTTCTTTGATCTGGCCCCGGTTTACGAGGCGGGCGTTTCGGAGGAGAATACTTTGCATAAAATGTTTGACTTAGGAACGCTTTAAATTTTTCGTACCTACAAAGGAAAGGGCAATTAGCCTCATTGCCAATACTTTCCGTTCTTCGTTTTTACCTTCGCCCCATGACCGACAAACTCCGGGCCTATTTCTACCTCCATTTCTGCGTTCTCATCTGGGGCTTCACGGCTATTTTGGGCAAGTTGATCTCCTTGAAAGCCGTCCCACTGGTATGGTGGAGGGTCACGCTTTGTTGCGCAACGTTGATTCTTTTTATCCCGCGTGGACAGTTTAGAGATGTCTCTAAGAAACAGTATGTTCGAATGTTTGGCATCGGTATTCTGGTGGGCATTCACTGGCTTTGCTTTTATGGGGCCGTTAAACTGTCGAATGCATCCGTGGCGGTGGCTACGATGGCCACAACCTCCTTCTTTTCTGCGCTGGCAGAACCGCTCCTCACCCGACAAAAAGTGAAAGGCTACGAACTGACACTTGGACTACTTATCCTTCCTGGCATGGCCTTGATCGCCGGAAACATAGATTGGGGCATGCGCATTGGTTTTGCAGTAGGCATTGTGGGCGCTTTACTCGCCGCCGTCTTTTCTTCCCTGAATAAGCAGATGATAGACAACCATCCACCGCCGCCGCTGGTGATGACTTTTACTGAATTATTTGGCGGCGTGGCCGTATGTTCATTGGTACTGCCGGTATTATTCTGGCAATCACCCGAGACGCCTTTTATGCCCACCCATATAGATTGGGGGTGGTTGTTGATTCTGGTCTGGGTATGTACTTTGCTGCCATATTACCTTTCGCTGCTGACATTGCGCTACATTTCGGCGTTTGCATCTAATCTGACCATCAATCTGGAGCCCGTGTATGGTGTTTTGCTTGCTGCGGTGTTTTTCCGGGAAGACAAGGACCTTAATCCGCAGTTTTACATCGGAGTGATCGTTATTCTTTTGGCCGTGTTCAGCCATCCATTTTTGAAGAAGTATTTTGAAAAATAGGATCCATGCATCATCCGTGTTCATTTGAATCATTAGCACACGGATGAGACCGGGATATAGAATCTTAACTGATGAAAGAAAAAATCCAGGCCCTCGCCCGTCAATACCACGCCGACACTATCGCCTGTCGCCGTCACCTGCATGCACATCCGGAACTTTCTTTTGAAGAGGTAGAAACGGGCAAATTTGTGGCTGCTCAATTGGCAGCGCTTGGGGTAGAACATACCCATGGCATAGCGGGAAATGGGGTGGTAGCCCTGATAAAAGGCAATAATCCCCGCAAACGCACCATCGCACTACGAGCCGACATGGACGCACTGCCTATTCTGGAAGCCAACGAAGTGCCTTACAAATCTCAGAACGAAGGAATCATGCATGCCTGTGGTCACGATGTTCACACATCCTCCCTACTTGGTACCCTCAGGATATTAAACGAATTACGTAGTCAATTCGACGGCACCATAAAGTGCATTTTCCAGCCAGGCGAAGAAAAACTTCCCGGTGGCGCCAGCCTTATGATCAAAGCCGGGGTTCTTGAAAATCCACGGCCCAGTAGTATTTTCGGACAACATGTGCATCCACCGCTTCATGCAGGTATGATCGGGCTAAAATCTGGCATCTACATGGCATCTGCCGACGAGATCTACGTGACCATCAAAGGCCGGGGCGGGCACGGTGCCATGCCACAGGATTGCATCGACCCAGTGATCATTACGGCCCAGATCATTGTTGCACTCCAGCAAGTGGTGAGTCGGTATGCCGATCCTGCCGTACCAACAGTGCTGACCTTTGGGAAAGTAAACTCAACAGGCGGCGCCACAAACATCATTCCCAACGAAGTGAAACTCGAGGGCACCTTCCGAACCATGCACGAGAAATGGCGCGCCGAAGCCCACAAACGCATGAAAAGAATCGCAGAAGGCATTGCAAAAGGCTATGGCGCGGCCTGCGAATTCTACATCATGAAAGGCTATCCGGTGCTCTTGAACCACGAGGAACTAACCAAACGCACTAAAAACTGGGCGATAGAATTTCTGGGCAAAAGCAACGTGGTGGATCTGCCGCTGCGAATGACTGCCGAGGATTTTGCCTATTTTTCTCAGGCCATGCCAGCGTGTTTTTACCGGCTTGGAACAGGAAATCCTGAACGGGGTATTACTTCGCCCATTCACACAGATACTTTTGATATTGAGGAGGCAGCGCTAGAGACAGGCATGGGTCTGATGGCCTGGCTTGCGGTGAAGGAATTGGGATCTTAGGACCTTGGACTTGTAGATCTCTAGCCACAAGACCTATCCTGGGTCTAAAGTCCAATGTCCAGGAAGTTACTTTCCCAGGGCCGATTTCCGAAGCTTCTGCAAGAACGGTGAAGCAAAAATGAACGATTGGAGGTTCTCGTTGTCGCTGGCCAGTACTTGGTCTTTGGTGCCGCTCCATTCCAGGCGACCTTCGTGGAGGAAACAGATGTTGTCTCCAATTTCCATCACTGAGTTCATATCGTGGGTATTGATAATCGTGGTGATGTTATTCTCCTCTGTGATACTGCTGATCAGCTCGTCAATCATGATGGCCGTCTTTGGGTCGAGGCCTGAATTGGGCTCATCACAAAAAAGATATTTTGGATTAAGCACGATGGCGCGGGCTATGCCTACCCGTTTTTGCATACCGCCAGACAGTTCGGAGGGATATTTTTTATTATTACCACCCAGGTTCACCCGTTCGAGACAATGGTTTACACGCTCCACTTTTTCTTTGAGTGTCAGAGGCGTAAACATATCTAGCGGGAAGCGGATATTCTCTTCCACAGTGAGCGAATCGAATAAAGCCGAACCCTGAAATAGCATCCCAATCTTCATCCGGATGGCCCGCATTCCTTCCTTACCAAGGCCTGTGAAGTTCACATCGTCGTACCAAATAATGCCGCTGGAGGGCACTTGAAGTCCAACGAGAATTTTAAGCAGCACGGTTTTGCCTGCACCGGAACGTCCGATAATCAGGTTGTTTTTCCCCGCCTCAAACAGGAAGTCAATGCCTTTCAGCACCTGCTGTTCCCCAAATGTTTTGATTACTTTCTCTGCGCGAATCATTGATAATCAGAAGATTTTGATCAGTTTTGGCGGCAAGTTACGGAAACGCTTTTCTACCGGAAAAAATAAACATGAGTCATCCCGAATTTTGAAATTGACCTCGAGGAGCTTAAACATTGGTAGATATTATGTTTTGATAGCGCAAAAGGACCTCGTAGAGGTCTATCATAAACATTTTCGTGGATTAGATTTGCCAATGTTAGACCTCTCCGAGGTCCATTAAAAATCCAAATTCCATTTTCTATCCATGTTAAGCCTCTCCGATGCCAAGGACTTACAAAATTGGGAATAACCCATGTTTGAATTATGCGCTAAATTTCTGCGCAGAATTATTTGGGATAGCCAGCTGCGATCCAACAATTGATGCTATCGCGCTGGGCCTGGCTCATGCCGCCGCCTTGTGGCATATCTTTCGTAATCACTACCCGATTGAGTACGTGGCCCTCCTCCAGGTGAGGTTTAATAGCTTCATAGGTTCTGTAGTCATCCGGACCAGGACCTGCGCCCGCGTGGCAACTGACACATTGCTGGTCAATAATACCCTTGATATTCAAGGAATAAGAAAGGGTAGCATTGGGGAGATTGCACTCAGGGGCTTTTGATTCGTCTTTTTTGCAGCCCTGCCACAAAAGGGCAGTGGCCGTTAATGTAAAAACAGCCGTAGTTGTGATGGTCTTAAATTGCATGTAGATAAAGTGAATTAGTCATATAATGAAAGAAACAAGCGGTATTGATTCGTTCCTAACGATTAATAAAGTATCGGTTGAGTCCTTTAGACTCGATAATCTTCCCGATAGCTTTACATAGGGTTAGACTGTCTGCGCCCCATTTACGATCGTTGTTCTGCCAAAAAACTGCGCACTGCACTAAAGCTTACCGTTTGATTCTGAAAGAACTGTTGCGCAGCAGCAGCTTCTTCCGGATTTGAGCCTAGATGATTGAGGATGTTGGTCAGGTGCATCTTCATATGTCCATGTTGAATACCTGTTGTGATCAGTGACCGAACTGCCCCAAAATTCTGAGCCAGCCCTACCGTTGCTGTAATACACATCAATTCCCGGGCAGAAGGATTGCCCAATATCTCCAATGAACGCTTGGCCAAAGGGTGCAGTGAGGTAAGACCGCCCACCGTGCCGAGTGCGAGTGGGATTTCTAGTTCAAATCGAAAAATGCCGTCGTGTACGGTGCAGCTGCTGAGGCTTCTATATTGTCCATCACGACTGGCATAAGTGTGTCCGCAGGCTTCGATGGCACGGAAATCATTGCCTGTGGCGAGTACTACCGCGTCGATTCCGTTGTAGATTCCTTTGTTGTGGGTGGTAGCCCGATAGGGATCGATCTGTGCGATCCGGACGGCGCGTGCAAACCGATGGGCTAAGGTGGTTGCATCCATGCCCTGCGAACGCGCCAAATCGGCAAACGATTCGATCGGACATTCTACCCAGGCCCTCACCAGGCAATTCGGGGTATAGTTGGAAAGAATAGACATCACCACCTCTGCATCTCGTTCGGAGTCGGAGAGGCCCGGGAAGCGTGTGAAAAAATCTTCGAGTGCATCAGCAAAACGTTCCAGTACAGAATTAATAAAGTTTGCACCCATACTGTCGCAGGTCTCAAACGATGCCCGGAGTTGATAGTATTCCGGCTCAATAGCTTCGAAACTTATAAGATCGAGATCTAATATCCCGCCGCCACGTTGGTCCATATTGGCGGTTAAATCGCCACAAGCGTCTAAAAGGCAGGCTTTTAGCTCAGGGAAAATAGCGCGAAGTTTGTCAGGATTTCCTGGCCAGTAAAAATGGACTTGTCCAAGTTTTACAGTGCCCAATACTTCAGCGTGGAATCCACCACGCGCTTGCCAGAACTTTGCGGCACTGCTTGCCGCAGCCACCACACTGCTCTCTTCGATGACCATGGGCACGGCATAGGTTTTACCGTTGATCAAAAAATTAGGGGCAATACTATAGGGCAGCGCATAATTTGCAACTGTATTTTCTGCAAAACCGTCGATCACGTTTTGAATCGCAGCATCCGGATGTTTCCATGTGGTAAATTCCTGCTCCGCAGCTGCGGAATCTTCGCAGAATTGTCCAGCCAGCCACTTGATTTTTTCAATTTTAGAAAGTTTGGAAAAGCCGTTGATCGTTTTTGTCATATTCAATTTTAGTAAGCGGCGGGAATCCATCCCAACCAATTTCATTTTACTTTCAAAAAAGCCCCGGCCAACTCCAGCCCACGCACCTGTGATTGCACAAAGGCCCGAAGTTCAGCATATTCACCCTGTGCATGTTTCAAAAAAGCGGAGGCTTGTCCGTAGACTGCGGGTAGGACAGACTTTTGGGTTAAATAATACCCATCCAGAAAATCTGCTACACCACCCGAAAGGATCAGACCCCGAGTCAGGCAACACTCACCCAGTTCCGCTTTTAAGGCATTGGTCCAGTCGAGCATTTCAGGGCCAGTATGGCCCACTGCAGCGATTTTTTCAAAAATGGCAAACTTGGCCGCATCGCTGCGCAGGAGCTCAAGTTTGGCAAAATTGGTGCCGCCGGCAGCAGCAAATTCTATGGCTGCAAGAGGAAGTTGTAATAAAGCACGCAAGCTTACAGGACCGAAACCTTGCCCAACTTCTTTCACAATAATCTTAATATCAAGGCGTTGCAATAATTCTTGCACAACCTCCAGCGGCGAGCGTTTAAAAATATCGCCTTCGGGTTGCATAGCTTCCTGCAAGGGATTTACATGAACAATAAGCCCGTCAGCCCGAAGTTTTTGGAGTAGCAGGGGGATGCGTTCGAGCTCGTTTTGTTCGAACAGCGTTTCTATTTGAGCTACTCCAAGATTGGCAAAAAGGGGCAAATCAGAACCCATCGCATCCCGTACATCAAAATCAGGCAAATACTCATCGGAGTACAGCAGCTGCCGACAAGAGCCCAACCCCATACCCATGCCAAATTCGCCACAGGCTCGGGCAAGATGATGATTGATTCTACCGGCTAATGCTGTGCCTCCTGTCATAGAGGAAACCCAGATCGGGACGCGAAGGGTTTTACCTAAAAAAGGAAACGGGGTGAGCGAACCTGGCGCGGGGTGAGCCGCGAGTATAGGTTCGTAATAGAAACGAGGATCCAGTTCACTCGAGTCAACACGGCTTTTAAAAGCCAATTCAATATGATCTTTTTTTCGGCTGACCGCGGTAGGATCTTCCGAACTTGTCTGCTTTGGCGTTGTTGTCATGTGCGGTAAAGATACGAAGTTGATTTGGCGGACAACAAAGTTGGAAATGTGTTTGTTTAGGGGGAGCAATTGTAATTAAAATGAAAGCACTTTATCTGAAATATAATTTGACTGACGCGGCTTTGGATCGGATCATCGAAATGGCCTGGGAAGACCGCACGCCGTTTGAGGCAATCAAGTTTCAGTTTGGTTTGTCAGAAGCAGACGTGATACGGCTGATGAAATATGAACTGGAACTGCGTAACTGGAAAAAGTGGCGTGCAAGGGTACAGGGCCGAGCAACCAAACATCTGGCCTTGCGGTCTGATGACATTATACGATTTAAATGTAGTCGTCAGAGACAAATTACCCGTAATAGGGTTAGCAAACGAATATAGTTTTTAAATTTACACCCAAATACCCCCTATTTTGCGTTCATTTATGCCTGATTTGATTCAAACCGCCATATTTATATCATGAAATACACCCTAAGCTTCTTGTTGGTTTCCGTAGTCAGGCTCTACTCATGCTACGGCCAGACCGCCGATACTGGTTTTGCCCTTGAAATTGCCCGACACAGAGCTGAATACAAAGCAGATTTTCTGACAGATCCCCGCTCTCCTTTAACAGTTGCCGACACGTCTTTTCTTGATTTTTTTCCACCCAATATCGCTTTCCGTGTGCCCGCCCGATTCGAACGGACTCCGCAGGCAGCACCTATTGAGTTGCCGACCTATAGTGGACAAAAACGCGACTATGTGCAATTTGGATTGCTGAAATTTGAGTTGAACGGGCAAGCACAAACGCTCAACATTTATCAAAATCTACGTCTGTTAAAAGACTCAACGTACCACGACCATCTTTTTTTACCGTTCAATGATTTAACCAGTGGAGCGTCTACCTATGGTGGAGGCCGTTACTTGGATTTCAAACAAAGAGATATACGCGACGGTATCTTAGTGCTTGACTTCAACAAGTGTTACAACCCCTGGTGTGCGTTTAGCGACGGTTTTAATTGCCCCATCCCGCCTGCAGCCAACCACCTTGAAATCAGTATGGAAGCAGGCGAGAAAAGCTTTAAAGGCGAACACAAGCATTAGCATAGGTATCTTTCCCCTTTTATCAAACTTTAATACCACCTATGAAAATTGGCATTGTTTGTTACCCTACCTATGGCGGCTCCGGTGTTGTCGCAACCGAGTTAGGTCTTGGACTCGCCCGAAAAGGCCATGAAATTCATTTTATTACATACCGCAGGCCGGTTCGTTTGGCACATTTTCAGACCAATGTATTCTATCATGAGGTAGACAGCGAGGACTACCCACTTTTTGAATATCCGCCCTATGATACGGCCCTGGCTTCCAAAATTGTGGACGTCGTACACTATCAAAATCTGGATATTCTGCACGTTCACTATGCCATTCCACACGCAACAGTGGCGTATATGGCCAAAAAAATCCTACTTGGGCAAGGTCGCTACATTCCGGTCGTGACTACCTTGCATGGTACAGATATCACGCTGGTGGGCAATAATCGCGCATTTGCCCCGGTAGTAGAATTCAGCATCAATAAAAGTGATGGGGTAACTGCAGTTTCGCAAAGCCTGAAGGAGGATACCCTGGCGCTGTTCAAGATCGAGCGTGATATCCGCGTCATTTACAACTTCATTGATTTTGACCGGTTCAGAAAAACAAACAAGGAGCATTTTAAAAAAATAATCGCTCCGGACGGGGAGCGAATTGTGGCGCATACCTCCAATTTCAGGAAGGTGAAAAGGGTAGAGGATGTGGTATGTATATTTAAAAAGATCCATGAAAAGGTACCCTCCAAACTCCTGATGATCGGCGACGGACCAGAGCGCCAAAATTGCGAGCAGCTCTGTCGCGAATTAGGCATCGGTGACGATGTGCGCTTTCTAGGAAAACAGGATGCAATCGAAGAATTGCTTGCCATTTGCGACCTGTTTCTCATTCCTTCTGAAAGTGAAAGTTTTGGTCTGGCAGCCCTGGAAGCGATGGCCTGTGAAGTACCCGTCATCTCATCAAACAGCGGTGGCTTGCCAGAGGTGAATATTCATGGGGTCACGGGCTTCCTAAGCGAAGTAGGAAATGTGACTGAAATGGCTCAATATGCCATCAAACTACTTCAGAACGAAGAAAGGCTTGCTCAGTTTCGCGCCAATGCGCTGGAACAAGCACAACGTTTTGATATAGAAAATATCCTGCCCGAATATGAGGCCTATTACCGCGAAGTGATCGAGCAAAGCGTCAACAAAATAGAGTAATACGTTGAAAGTTTAAAGTGGCAAGTAACAAGTTGAAAGTGGGCGTTGGTAGGATTATTCGAATTTTCAACTTTAAACTTGTTACTTTAAACTTGCTACTTTAAACCTGCCACTTTAAACTTGTTACTTGAACTAGATCTGCTACAATTTCAACCCCGGCTTCGACTCTCCAAGTCGGGTGGATTGGCATTTGTATTCGACCCAATTCGCAAAAAAGAGGTATCCCTTACACCGGAGGAACTCCTGCGTCAATTGTTACTGCTCTACCTTTTAGAGGAAAAAAAATATCCCGCGCACCGGATTCGTTCAGAAGTAGGCATTCTGGTGAATGGACTTAGCCGACGTTGTGACCTGGTCGTTTATGACGCAGCAGTAAATCCATGGCTTTTGGTGGAGTGTAAATCGCCGAAAGTTGCGCTTAGTCAAAAAACATTTGAACAGGCTGCACGCTACAACCTGCAACTCCGTGCACCCTTTTTGACCGTAACTAATGGTTTGGCAACGTACTGCTCGGCCCTGGATTTTGAGCAGGAGACGTTTGAGTATTTGGGGGGATTTCCGGAGTATCCGTTTTAACCACGTAGATTTTTTGTAAACCACATAGTTCACATAGCACACATAATTTTGAAAATCAACATGATATCAACTATGTGTGCTATGTGAACTATGTGGTTTATAAAAACATGGTTTATAAAAAATGTGGTTAACTCATACTCAGCCACGGGAATAATTAGGCGACTCACGGGTAATAATAATATTGTGCGGATGGCTCTCCGTCATACCGGCATTTGTGATCTTCACAAACTGAGCATTTTCCTGCAAGGCTTCCACGGTTGGAGCACCACAGTATCCCATGCCCGCCCGGAGTCCACCAATGTACTGCGTCATTACCTCTTGCAAAGTGCCTTTATACGGTACCCGGCCTTCGATACCCTCTGGCACGAGCTTTTTGATATCGTCTTCAACATCCTGAAAATACCGGTCTTTCGAGCCTAATTGCATGGCGCCAAGACTACCCATGCCGCGGTAACTTTTAAACTTGCGTCCATCAAAAATAATGGTTTCGCCAGGTGCTTCTTCCACACCTGCAAATAAAGAACCGGCCATAATGCTGCTTGCTCCAGCGGCCAAAGCCTTCACAATATCTCCTGTATAGCGTATGCCACCATCTGCAACGATCGGAATACCCGAACCACGCAGGGCCTGTGCGGCATTGAACACCGCTGTAAGTTGTGCAACACCCACCCCTGCTACAATCCTGGTGGTACAGATACTTCCAGGGCCAACGCCAACTTTTACACCATCGACCCCTACATCGGCGAGTGCTTTTGCACCTGCACCCGTTGCGACGTTACCGCCAATGATTTGGAGGTTTGGAAATTTGAGCTTCAAACTTTTGATGGAATCCAGCACTCCGCGTGAATGACCATGCGCGGTATCCACACAGACCACATCTACGCCTACGGCAACCAACGCCGAAACCCTTTCTTCCACATCCGGGGTAACTCCCACGGCAGCACCCACTACAAGTCTGCCAAAAGAATCTTTACAGGCCTGTGGAAAATTCACGCCTTTCATAATGTCTTTATAGGTAATAAGACCAACCAGGTGAAAGGATGCGTCCACTACGGGTAGTTTTTCAATCTTCTGACGGGATAGAATGTCACGCGCCTGATCGAGGGTGGTACCCAAGGGAGCCGTAACGAGATTTTCCTTCGTCATCAAATCACGCGCCAGGCGGCTGTGATCAGTTTCAAAACGAAGATCTCTATTGGTGAGAATACCCACCAATTTGCCACTTCGGTCAATGACGGGAATACCCCCGATACTGTGTTTTTTCATCAAGCCAAATGCATCAGCAACGGTAGCTTCAGGGTGTAAGGTCACCGGATCAATGATCATACCTGCCTCAGAGCGTTTTACGGCCCGCACCTGTTCGGCCTGATCGGCAATGCTCATATTCTTGTGGATCATACCAATCCCTCCTTGCCGGGCAATAGCAATGGCCAGATTTTTATCCGTCACAGTGTCCATGGCTGCAGAGACCACAGGGACGTTCAGACGGATACCACGAGTAAGCTGGGCGGAAATATCTACCTCTCGGGGGAGGACTTCGCTATAAGCTGGGACGAGCAAAACGTCGTCGTAAGTAAGCGATTCGCCAATGAATTTAGCGGCTGCGATGTTGGTCAACTTTGATTCCATGCGCAAAGGTCTGACGAAGTATGCTAAAGTAGGAGCGTTGAAGGGAATGTTTTTGTTATCAATTGAAGAAAAAATTTCGATGGGGGAAATTCGGGGTCCGACTTGAAGTCGCACCCCGAATACCAAGCGCCAACTTTCAAGCTACCTCCTTACTTCCACCCAATGCCCTTAAAGACGCTAATCCAACCATTTTGAAAAGAAAAAGCCCTCCAAGCCCCACCAAAAGGGCTGACCCAAATTTGATCTGCCAGGCGAGCCCGGATCTTTCAAATAACAACCAATCGGAGACCAGCACAAACCCAAAAAAACCAAAAGTCTGGATCAATCCCAGACGACTGGGCCGGAAGTCAAACTCGCTGACACAAAGCCAGATCATGGCTGCGGCAATAAAGATCTGAGTGGACAAGGCTGCAATGGCCGAGCCAATGGCTTGAAAATGAGGGATCAGCAATAAATTCAGAGCCAGATCAAGCGCAATGCCTACGACGAAAAACCGGTTCATGCGCATCATTCGTTCGCGTGCAGTAAGCAAGGTGCTGAAGATATAGGTCACGCTCACTGGCACAAAAGCCCAGATCAGCACACCCAATACTTCAAAACGATATTCGTTGGCACGGGCAGGCATCATCAAACGGAGCAGATCTTCCCGGGCAAAAAAGATCGCGGCCGCCAGGGTCACACTGCCCGCCCAAATCAGCTTAAAACTCATGGAGGTGAGCGGCCGGATGGATTCTTTTTCTTTTAACAAGCGGGCAAACATGGGCAACAAAAGCGAAGCAAAAAGATACCCAAACATATTGCAGGCTTCCAATAGCCGGAAAGCGCTGGCATAGATGTCCGCGTGGGCAGCTCCGGCCATACGCTCCAACAGCACCGCATCCAGACGGGTGTATGCAAACATCAGCAGAACGACCAGTGCGTAGGGCAAACTTTGCCGGAACATAGAAAATACTGCCGGTTTACCCGCCCGCCAATTAGAGGTCCAATTGGGCTTTACAGGAAATACTGCCCGTTGCCGCAACAGGAAGAATACCACAATCCCCGTCAAAAACAAGGCAATGGTCTGGGCCAGGGCAAAGTTTAAAAGCGAAAATGGCAGCCAATCTGTCCAAATCAAAACGCCACAAGTAATAACCATCAACAATTTATCCAGCGAAGAAAGCAGGCTGTCCAAACGGTAAAACCCAAGGCCAGAAATATTGGAGCGCAGGAAAAGAACGAGTTGCACCAATACCTGGTTGATCAGCAAAATGAACAACAAGGGCAATACATCTGCCCCGTAGCCCAGGACAAATGCGGCCACCGCCATAGTCAATGTAACATACAGGGTGGCGAGCAGCCACTTGATGGCCAGTAAATTGGGGAAATACTTGGGCAGCAGTTGTGGATGCTGACTGATGTGGCGGTTGTTGAAACTCTGGATCCCGAAATCATTCAGGATCTGAAAAAGGTAGGCCAGGTTAAGTAGCGCGAAATAGGTTCCGTAGTGCTCGCCAACACGATTTTGCACACCCAGATCGATGCCAAATATGAAAATCGGCTTTATCAGGAGATTGATAAAGACCAGGAGCAGTATGTTTAAGAGGAATTCTCGCTTCAAATTTGTGAGTGGTGCGACAAGGTTTTTTTGACAGGATTTACAGGATGAACAGGATTTTGAGAGGGGGCTGTGAAGCAGGAAATTCAGTGTCATACATCCTGTAAATCCTGTCAAAAAAAAGAAAAATACCTGTCTGCAATCAATTCCCCGCCGCAAGCAGGTATAAAACCGCCATCCGCACCGCCACGCCATTTTCCACCTGCTGCAAAATGATATTGCTAGGACCGTCAGCAGCATCGGAAGAGATCTCGACCCCGCGGTTGATAGGGCCCGGGTGCATGACCACGATCTCCCGGTCGAGCTCCTGCAGCATTTGCCGGGTGATGCCAAAGTATTGATGGTATTCGCGCAGACTTGGAAAGAATTTGATGTCCTGTCGTTCGAGCTGGATCCGGAGTACGTTGGCGACATCGCACCAGCGCAGGGTGTCCCGCACATCATGACTGATCTCGACGCCCAAGTCGCGGTAGTGTTTGGGAATCAGGGTTGGCGGACCGCAGACGCGCACTTTTGCCCCCAGTTTTTGGAGACAAAAAACATTGCTGAGCGCTACGCGGCTGTGCAGGATATCGCCGATAATGGCTATTTTTTTGCCAGCCACATCGCCAAGTCTTTCCCGGATCGAGAAAGCATCGAGCAGGGCCTGGGTAGGGTGTTCGTGGGTGCCATCGCCGGCATTGATAATATTGACTGGGATTCGGCTGGAAAGATATACGCAGGCGCCGGGAGCGGGGTGACGCATCACCACCATATCTACTTTCATGGCCAGGATGTTGTTAACCGTATCGAGCAGGGTTTCTCCTTTGCTCACACTGCTGCTGCTGGCTGCAAAATTTACAGTATCCGCACTCAGACGCCGTTCGGCCAGTTCAAAGGAAACCCGGGTTCGCGTGCTACTTTCAAAAAACAAGTTGGCAACCGTGATATCACGCAACGAGGGCACTTTTTTGATAGGCCGGTTGATCACTTCTTTGAAATTATCAGCCGTCTCGAAGATGAGCTGAATGTCGTCTTCGGTGATGTTTTTAATGCCGATCAAATGGCGCGTAGAAAGTCTTTTCACGGTTTACGGTGCACGGTTAACGGTTTACGGTGCACGGTTAACGGTGCACGGGGTTGGTATTTTGGTTAGAAGGTTGTATTTTTATGTAAATTCACCTAAAACTAAATTTAGCCAAATGGGAAAATTTAAAGACTTGCGAGTATGGTCAGATGCTATGCTATTGGCAGAAAAGATCTACGCAGCGACAAAAAATCAACCGTTTTCACAAGATTTTGCGCTTCGAAACCAAATCATACGCGCGGTAATCTCAATTTCTTCCAACATCGCAGAAGGAGATGAACGAGGGACTAACCGCGAAGCCGTTTATTCCTTTAATGTTTCAAAGGGTTCTACCGCAGAGGTTATTTCGCAACTCAATCTAGCCTATCGTTTAGGTTATTTCAATCTCGAAACAATGACCGACCTGGAAAACCAGGCCGAGAAAATAAGCGCATCCTTAAAAAATCTGATCCGCGCCCGAGGTGGTAACAATCCCATTAAAATTCTCCTCTGGCTACTAATCACACTCCTAAAACCCATCTAATCATCCCCCGTCACCCGTGTACCGTTCACCGTAAACCGTAAACCGTGTACCGTTTAAGGCTTTTTATCAAACAACAAGATCTCATCTCCCCCATGGATCTCATCCCAGCGAACCTTCACATAGGCTTCATCCAGTGCATCTACGGTGATGCCGACATAATCTGCCTGAACTGGAAGGTGCCGGTTGAAGCGGCGATCCACCAGCACCATCAATTCTACCGCACTGGGCCGGCCATAGTCATTCAAAGCTGCCAATGCTGCTGAAATGGTGCGCCCTGTGTACAGCACATCGTCGATCAGCAGCACTTTCTTATCTGTAACAATAAAGTCGATCTCATTGGGATGCGGCGCGAGCGGACCATCGGGCATTCGAAAGTCATCCCGGTGAAAGGTGATGTCGAGTTTTCCGTATTCGATCTTTTTACCGACGAGTTGTTCGAGCCGGGCATGAATTCGGTTGGAAAACAAGGTGCCGCGCGGCTGAATGCCTATGATACAGGCATTGGAGAAGTCGCCCCAGTCTTCCAGTAACTGGTGGCAAAGCCGCTCAATGGTGAGGGCAAAGCGCGGGCGATCTAGGAGCGTTTTTCCAGGTTGCATAAGTTGGGGCGAAGATAAGGATCTACGCTTGACGATTATCCAATAACGCGACAATTTCAATTACATCACCTTTGACCCTATAAATCAAGGATGTCTGTGGCGTTACGACACACTTTCTGCAGTCAGGAAATTTTTGAGAAACAGGAAAACCTCTGGGCGCGGTTTTTAGGACTTGTACAAAACGGTGGAGGCAATAAAAGCATCCAAAGATTCCACATTCCCTGCTTCCAAATCAGAAAGACCTTCCGCAATATCAGCCTGTTCTTTTTCCGATAGGGTATCCGCCCAGTCCCCTGGTTGGGCCTCGGACAATAGCGACTCAATAAGTTTCAATAGATTTTCGTCCTTTAATTGAGCAATCAGCTCAATAGTGTGCACTTTGCGTTCAGAAATAGTCGCTCCCATGCGCTGTCTGTTTAAAAATGTTTATGCAAAAATAGGCTTTTTTGGACAGCTTCAATGGGGAGAAATATGGATCCACCTGAATCTTGACTATACCTTGGCAATTTATCCATGATATGCGTAATACCTGTTTTGCTTGCCTAATCGTGCTATTATTCGCCTGCACTCCCAAACTAAACGGCACTTTCGAAGGAGCCGTCGACCAGTGGATGCTGGATAGCGGCGGCGAATACCCTGTTGAATACTATCGATTTAAACATAAAAATCGATTCAAATATGAAGTAATATTCTGTTACCCAAACGAACGCGGTTCGGGTCGGTTTTCTATTCGGAAGGATAGCATTCAGTTTAAATTTAAGTACCTGAATGACCCGAAGGAATTTGACGAATGGGAAATCTCGGACACCACCTGGACCATGCCCTTCAGGATGGTCAACGACAGTCTGCTCCAGATCAACGGCGTCGAATTTAAAAAGTGCAATCGGAGGATAGTGTTCTAACCATCTTGAATAATATCCTATGTCCAACAAGGAATGTCCCTATCCTGCCTGCCGCAAAACGATCCACTCACTTTCGTTCAATTTCCCCGATCAAGCCCTCCAACCGACTTTTGAAATATTCGTCCGTGGTTGAACTATATACCTTTTTTAAAGCAACAAGTGGCGAAATGCCGTCTTTGTCCTGCCAGGGAAATTCAGGATGGAACAGAGCAGCTCTGACGAAATAGAGCACAATATGTTGGGTCTCCCGGACTTCCAGCAAGGGCAGTACCATTTGCATGGACTGGTATCGTTCCGCTTCCGGAGGGTCCGTCTGCAGGTATTGATCCCAACCCCACATGGCATCTGTAAGTAGTTGTATCGCCAAAGCAGGGTCTAAATTTTTTGAGATCCGCTCCATCAAAAAGGCGCGACCTTCGGTGCAGCTAAAGGCAATGGGGGTGTTTTCAGGCCTGGTCAGGACCGCCCCGTATTCACCTCTTAACATCCCGGAAAGCTGTATACTTTTCCATACATCCTGCCAGATTCCATTGCCATTGATCCATTGGAATACCTCAAATTCGTAAGGTCCCCAATCGCATGCATCAAAATGGCGGTACGCGATAGCGGTATATGGTTTCCAGCAAACTTGATGCTGATCAATCCACTCAAAAAGGGCTTTATTTTGTGCTGTTGGAGGCTGAATACGCCGCAGGGTCAGCAATGAATCAAAACGTAAGATGGTTTTGCGGGTCTGAAATACCCATTCGGGCAATGTATAATCCGGAGCTGCATGAAAATAGTAGCCACCGGGGTTGTCGTGTTGATAGGGCACAAAGGCGGTGTTGCCGCGAAAAGGTCGGATACCGGAAAGTACGGGATAAAATACCCTGGGATGATGCGGATAAATGGGCGGATCGTATCGGCCGTAGAAAATGTACTCCGGAAATTCAGCGCCTTCAAATTCATAATTACTCACCTCGATGACGATCGTATCGGGTAGTGCAGCGGAGTCTTGTTTGATCACGTTTTGGACGACAAAGCGCCGGAGCTCATAGCCGCCCTCCCGGGTGTTTATGACGTACTTTGCTTCTGCCAGTGGCTTCGCGGTGAATATGACGGTACTATAATAGACCATGTAGCCCAGTCCAAAAGTGGGCAGGTCTTCAGCCTGCAACGAAGCGGAAAGGAATAGAAAAATGAACCATTTTGGCATAACTTTATAGCTTGTAGGCTATCAGATCAGCCGATCCGAGGAGGAGCGTCCCATTACTGCTGACGCCAATGATTCCGCCAGAAGACCCTAGGGGATCTACCAGATGTACGCGCATACAACCATCGCTAAGGTCTATGCCCAAAATGTCTGGGTCCAGGTGGTTGGTGGAATAGTATAAAATATTGCCGATCAAAACCTGGTCGCTAGCGCCTGAATCATCCGGTTCGTTTTGCCAGAGGATTTGACCCGTGTTCGGATCGAGGGACATCAGTATCCCTGAGTTGCTGTGAAAAATCAATCTGTCGTCCCAAAACCGCAGGATAGAGCCCTTTATTTTTTCACCTTCCTGAAGTTCCCAGAGCTTTGCCCCGGTACTGGCATCGAAGCAAAATACCCGAAAACGGAGGGCGAGAAATACGCGCCCATTCCGGATATGGATATTTCGAAGGGTCGGAAAATACAGGTCATCATCGGGCAATGGGATCTGTAAAGTGTTCTTTTGACTGAGATTGAAGATCATCAGGTTTTTTTTGGTCATTTCCACAAAGGTGATGACGGTATCTCCGGAGCTGGTTCTTCCAATGGCCGGGTCGCCCAGATTGGTGACCACCTGAGGGTCGTTTACCTGATAGCGAAACAGTTCCTGCTGACTTGCCATATCATACAGACCAATGGCATAATCCCGGTCTGCCATGCTTCCTTCGTGAAAATAACCTGCTGCCAGGCCTTCAAAAGGGGTAATATGGCCTTCATTATAGCCATCGGTAAATTCATAGCCGATGGCGCCAATCTTTTCATTGTACTGCTGTGCCAGATTTCTTCGCCAGATATCATTGCGGTAATTCCAGTAGAGATAGTCCCCATCCACATAAAAGTTGTCGATCCGATCCAGACCTTCCCAGGCCGGACTGAATTGACTGCTTCCATCGAGGGTGTTTACCGTGACCAATTGTGGATTGTTGAGCCCGATGCCATAATAAAGTTCATTCCCATGGATAAAGAAATTGGTCAGTCGTTCATCCGGAGCTTCAATGGGGACACTCCATTTAAATACCGGAGCGGGCTCATTGAGCTGGCAGGTAGGGCTTTTTTTACAGGCTCCGAGGAATGAGGCTGTTAAAAGGAACGCTACAAGGATTTTGATTGTATGCATTATCAACGCAGTAGAGATTTTTGAGCAAGAAAATGCTGTTTTAGCGTACTAAATTTTTAGCGTCGCTAGCGCAAATATGACAAAAATTCCCTAATTTGCATCATGGTTGAAAACGCCTACCCCTACTTAGCCTCAGGAAAAATGACCCAAGCAACTTTTCAAAGTCTTGGGCCAAAGGGTATTATCATAAAGGTTATTCGCTTTGAATATGTTAAAGAAAATCGCTGGAATTTAGGCTTTGGCGACTTCAAACGCGGACAAATTGAGACAAATAAGATGACAAATAATGGTGATATGGCGAAGGTTTTGGCTACAGTTGCTGCTGCTACATCAGCGTTTTTGGAAGAGTATCCTGATCGTATTGTAGAGATAAGGCCTGTAGATGAAAAACGGAAAATGCTTTTTAACCTCGTTTTCAGTCGCCGTTGGGAACAAATTAAAGAAAAGGCGTTTGTTTTTGGACTTAAAGGCAATCAGCGAGAAATTTATTCTCCCTACCAATTCTACGATAGTTTTGAAATAGCCACTACTTTTGATTTATGAAAAAGGTAACCACCTTTGAAGAAGCCCTCCAAAATCCTGCACATCAAGACATGTGGGAAGTAGTTCGGTTTTTGGAAAAACACGAAGACGATATTCTTTTCCCTGAGAAGTTTTTGGCTTCGCATAAAGATGCTATACTTCAAAAAACCAAGCACATGCAAAATCAAGCCACTGCTTCTTCGCTAAAAGATGCCCTGCTCGAAATCCTGAATGACTTTCCAGGCCATGTGCCTGCCGAAATGCTCATTGAACTGACTCGTTTTGCCATCGAACAATGGGAGGCCCGGCCATCTACTGTAGTAATAGAAAAGATTTAGTGCGACTCAAAGTCGCAACTCCAATACCATTCCTTGTTGGACATTGGACATTCCCTACACTTCTTGCCGCAACACCTCCAAAGGCGGCTTATTCACAACTTCCCGGCTATTCAAAAGTCCAATTATAACGGTCAATGACGTAATGGCCAAAAACGTCGCCCCCAGCGGCCACCATTCTATCTGAAAAGGGATTTTAAACGCAAAGACCGCCAAAGCCCATGCACCCGCCACCGACAATCCCACGCCTGCCAGACAGGACAAGGCGCCCAGTAGAAAATATTCCAGGGCATTGATGCTCAGGATCTGTCGCCGGCTCGCGCCGAGTGTACGCAGGAGTACGCTTTCGCGGACGCGGGCAAATTTGCTCTGATAGATCGAGCTGAACAGTACCAATAAACCCGTCAAAATGCTGAACAAGGCCATGAACTGGATCACAAACGAAACCTTATGCAGTACCTCGTCCACCGAACGCAGGATCTGCGTCAGATCGATGGCTGAAACACTGGGGTAACGCTTTACCAATTCACTCTGAAACTTAGCGGATTGCTCCGCATCCTTTACCTTCGAAACAATGACATGGAACTGCGGCGCGCGTTCCAGCACACCTTTGGGGAATACCACCAAAAAGTTCGTCTGTACCCGGTTGAAATCTACTTTCCGGATACTGGCCACCTCACAATCGATGCGGGCGCCCTGTACGTTGAAGTCGATGCGGGTGCCTATTTTGGCCATCATGGAGCGTTGCAGGCCGTCTGATATGGAGATTTTTACGGACTGTCCGGGCGTATGCACACCCACCCATTCCCCTTCTACGATCTTTTCTGTTTCGATCAGGGTGTCGCGAAAGGTTACGCGGTACTCCCGATCCCAGACCCAGCGCGAGATCCGATCCTTTTCTTCCCGTGGCGCGCCTCCCCGCCGACCTTCTTCGTCTTTCGGAAGGGAATCGGGATCGGGGTGCTCCAGTTCGTATTGTTGTTTGCTTTGTCCGTCAATGGTTTCTATCCGGGTGGTCACCACGCCGACTTGTTGAAGCAGTGGCATCCCGTGGTTGCGCACCAGTTGTGCTACGCTGTCCCTGTCATTTGCCTGAATGTCAAAAAGGATCATATTCGGCTGACTGCCACTGCCTGAAAACTCCACCTGTTTCAACAACAGGGATTGGATCAGGAACAAGGTGGAAAGCAACATCGTACCCAATCCGATCGTGACTACGAGCAGGACCGTTTGATTCTCTGGCCGGAATAAATTCGCGACGCCTTGCCGCACCACGTAGCTCAGTTTTTTGGGAAAAAATCTGCGCAGCAAAAAGGTCAGCAAGCGGGCGACGGCCCAGAGCACCACAAAGGCGGCTGATATGCCCCCCATAAATGCCAGGGTCTCTTTCCATTCCCCTACAAGCCAATACGTAAAGCCAAATAGCGTGGCTGCGATCGCCGTGTATACGCCCCAGCGCAAAAGCCGGTTGTCGGCTTCCTGTTCTCCAAAGGATGCCCGCAGGGTGCGCAAAGGGGAGGTTTTTAAAATGCCGGAGAGTGGCAATAGTGCGAATAATACGGCAACGATCAAACCCAGGGTTACCCCTTGAAACAGGGCAGCATAGGAGAAATTGGTGCTGACATCTTCGATCGGCAAAAGGTCTTTGACCAGAATGGGCAACAGTTTTTGGATCAGGCTTCCAGCTACGGCTCCGACCACAGCTCCCAACAATCCGATGCCGGCCACCTGTACCAGATAAACATAAAATGCCTTGCGACCACTCGCGCCCAGACAGCGCAGGATGGCTACGGTGGGCAATTTGTCTTTGATATAAATATGCACCGCACCAGCTACACCTATACAACCGAGCAACAATGCAATGAAACCCACCAGATTCAGGAAGGTGCCAAAATTGCCAAAAGCTGAACCGATACTTTGCTTGCGGCTTTGCACCGTATCCCAGTCGAGCTTGGCTTTTTCGAGGCTCTTTTCCAGTGGTTTTATGAATGCATCCGGGTCGGTCGTTTCAGGCAGTTTGAAAAAATACTGATAGTCTACCCGGCTTCCGCGCTGTACCAGGCCGGTACTATCCAGCCACGCGCCCGGAATAAAGATCACCGGTGCAATGCTGCTGGCAATCCCCGCCCGTCCCGGGGAAGAAAGCAGGTCGCCTTCGATGCGGAAAGTGACGTTTCCGATCTGAATACTATCACCCGTTTTAACGCCAAACTGAAGCATTAAGGCATGGTCTACCAGTGCAGTCTGTCCTGTCCGGAAGGTTTTCCAGGCATCTTCAGGTGCCGTTTTCCATTTTCCGTAAAAAGGATAATTGCCGTCCAGCGAACGGATCAGCGAAAGTCTGGTGCCGCCACCATTTGGAAACCGGACCATGCTCATAAAATTGAGCACCTTGGCTTTTTCTACCCCAGGCTGTTCAATTTTAGCCAGGATAGAATCCGGCGCCGGCA
>CANJPT010000058.1 GCA_947476195.1 Lewinellaceae bacterium
CGGCGGGATGAATATTCACCTTGCCTGGTCAACCCCCATGCCTTCAGATTCATTGGAGATGAAATTTTGCCTGGAATACCAGTGTGATTCAAATATAGTTTGTGAGAATTTTCCTGTGGACACCAATGGCGGCGTCATATATACCGATTATTGTTGCTTTATTAAAATAAAAGACAAGCTATATTGGTCTCAATCACTTAATACTGATTATAAATGCACAATAAGCGATTGTAATAACGGAATACTTGGGGTGAATACTTTCGGCTGCTTGATATCAGGAGGCGGAGCTGGCGGCGGACCAGTCGATTCGACCTGTTGTGATACTGTTTACCCCGTACCTGGGCTTCGAAGCTGGTGGAATGCTTATCGACTCAACCTTGGATATCAAGACAATGACGATGACCGCCATGCCGAAAACCTGGACCCTGCGGCACTTAATCTGGCTCGCAGAGATCGTTTCCTGGCAGGTGACACCTTGCGCGTTGAATATTGTGGCATAATGGACCCGGGTGTTTGGGCGGTGGATACGATCAGTCGGGCCATTTGGCATGAGATCGTAGGCAGCGATATGGGGGTAAACGACAATGACCTGTTTATGACCAGCTCTGCTAAGATGGGTTTTGCAGATTCAAGCAAAGTCCGTTTTTTGGGCAATACCATTCGGGTGCGGTATGCCGATGGGACCATAGCAAACTGCACCTGGAGCGGCCTGGAGTATGTGGATGATCAAAATTACTTCTCTGTTCTGAATCCAAATTCATTCCCGCCCCAGGCGATTGACGAGATCGCTACAGAGAAATTCTTCTTTCTTTATTCACTTCCGGCCATGTTCGCCAGTGGTTGTCTTCCAAAGCCAAGTATTGTGGAAGGGGACTCTATTTTCATTTATAGCGATTTCAAACTGGATCTTAACTTTAAACCAAGCTCCGGAAATAATCCAGACCCACCACTGGTAGGTTTCAGAACTGCAACCAGTACTGGCGGCAATGTTTATGCCTGGAATGAGCGTCCCAGAAAATACTTTCAATACTCTGGCTGGAAAAAAACATTTTCGCCTAGTGCCCACAGCATCAAGCCTTGTGAGAACTCAGTGGAGGTCAAAAAATTCCGCTATTCGATCCGTATTGCCCGGGAAAACATGTTCCCCTTTGAGGTGCGCCCATTGGCCCGGATCTCGGATTACAGCCAAACCTTGCCACCTGGCCTGGAATTGGCTTCCGCCAAGCTCGAATACCTTACCCTCCAGGATAGTGTTCCATTCTACACCAACCTGCTCTTGCCCTTTGCTCAATCGCCCGGATTTTTGGACGTAGATTTTGCGCCCGCTTTTGCCGAACCCGTTGACGAGGGTTTTACCCTTCGCAGTAACCTGATTTTTAAGCCAAATTGCCAGTTCAATGTGCCAGACACTTCCAAACAGTATATTGAATCAAGCTTTTTCAACTGCCTCAATGGTCCTCAAAAGACCATGCTTGACTCAATCAAAAACCTGATTGGTTTTTATGCGAATACGCCAGATCTACGTCTGTTGACCAGCGACAGTGTTGTATATGCCCCTTCCAGAAAGTTTGAAATCAATTTTGATCTGAAAAACATATTGTTTCCCGCTGCACCCGCTGCTTGGGTTGCTTTAGTATCGCCTTCCGGTCAGGCCAGCGATTTTGAATTGTTTCAAATGCCTCAAAATCAAGCGATAACAGGCTCCAACGGACTTTTTAATCTGGGCGCTATCAACGGTTTTAGCACCCGAAGTTTCCGACTTCAGGGGGAGAATATTTCTTGTGCAACGGATTCCATGCTCCTCATTTTTGGATGGGGGTGCAGTCCTGTTTCCAGCCTTCAGGAGGCGGATTGTGGACGGGATACTGCGGTGATCGAGCTCCATTTGGAACGCCCGGAGCTGGAACTTGATATCCTCCATGAACCGGATGTTTTGACCCTTTGCGACACCTCTGATTGGTTTGAATTTGAGATTTACAACGCCAAAAATGGATTTGCATATGACATGGAAGCATCCGTGAGGCTTCCGCTTGGTCTGCAGATTGTTCCCGGAACCTGCCAGCTCGAATATCCGGAAGGGGCTCCATGGACCAACATTGCCGATCCGGCAATGCTTGCGAATAATCTGTTTCAATGGCAGTTATCTAACCTTCTGCCAGCCATCGCTTTGAATGGCCTGCCAGGGGTAAATCTCTCCCCTCAAAATACCTTCCACATCCGATTTAAGTCCTTTGCCGCTTGCGGATTTGTGGCCAATACACCCATCATTTACGGCACCGCCGGAGTAGAACCTTGTGGCCGCAAGACAAACGTGCTAAATAAGCCCGGAGAACCATTAAATATTCTGGGCCTTACGCCTGCTTATGGGGTTCAAATTTCCATCACTCCAGCAGGCGCTGCCGGGGTCGCCTGTGCCGGACAAGGATTTTTGGTATCCCTTTTTCTGGAAGGAAATCCTGCTGCGGGGGACAGTATCTATGTCTCTTTGCCAACCGGGGATAGCTTTTTGCCCGGTTCTTATTCGCCGGGCTCCAACGCACCTGCCGGACCTCCTGTTTTAAATCAGCAAGGGTTTCAATTGCCCTTGCCTATTCTGCCAGCTGGAAGCTTAATAACATTTGCATTCGGTACCAGTTTTACCGAACAAGCTGGATGTGAGGACCAGGCCATCCTTGTACAAACCAGGGTCAAAACACAAGCGTTTTGCCAAAGTCTGGGCGCTCCTTGCGATGTGTACATTGCTACCGGGGAAGCAATCTGGAACCTGGACATTCAGCATCCTCAACTGACCGCAAATATTTCGGGTTTATCTATTTCAAACGGCATCGTTTCAGGGGCGGTAATCCTTAAAAATATCGGAACGGTCGATGCCAATGGAGCTGCCGTACAGGTCTGGCAAGATCTGAATGGCGATGGACTTCCTTCAGCCAATGATGTTTTGTTGCAAACGCTGCAAACATCTGACATCCTTACGCCAGGGGCTTCAATCCAATTAAATGGGGTATTTCAAGGCCTGGACTCCACTCAATTGTGTGGCTTATTATTCGTGCTTCCCGGAGCAGAAAACTGTGCTTGCGATGACCAGATCATCCCCCTGGACAATATCGAATTGCAACATACCGCCTTGATTTACTGCGAATTAAACGAAATCGCTATTTGGGTGCCCATGCAAACCGGGTTTACGTATCTATGGCAACCTTCTACTGGTATTGCCTGTGCCACATGTCCTGGAACAACCTACACGCCTGCCCCCAATACCCCCTTCAATACGCCACAGACCCTTACCCTGACCGAATCTTCAAGCGGCTGCACGGTGACGCACACTTTTCAAATCTCTTTTGGCGCTACGGCCCAGATAACCACCGGGGATATTCCTATTTGCGAAGGAAAAACAGCTACGTTGACGGCCAGTCCAACGGGGAGCGGGTATGATTGGTCCGGGCCGGGCATTCAGAATTCGGCGCAACAAACACAGACGGTGCAACCGCTTGTCACCAGTACCTACACTGTAATTATTTCGTTTTCAAATGGTTGCACAGCTTCTGACTCTTTAGAACTAACGGTTTTACCCTCTGATTCTATCCTGCTTCCGGGCCTTAGCACCTGCGCGGGCGAGCCTGTCAATGTATTGGGAACGATCACCAGCAACCCAGGTACCTACCAACTTGTACTGGAAAAATCCAATGGCTGTGACAGCATCATTTTACAAACCCTGAGCGTTTTATCCAATCCTATGACAGAAGAAGAGCGATTCTTTTGTTTTGGCGATTCTCTGCAGGTATATGATAGCTTGTTCACGAGTAGCGGCTCCATTACACGCGTTTTCTCTGCATCCAATGGCTGTGATAGTACGCACGTAGTGTCGGTGATCGAGAAAATACTACCCGATCTGGTTCCTTTAGACACGATTTTTGGCACTTACGGGCAAATTATTACGCTTACAGGTCCTAATAGTTTTGTCACCTATATCTGGGAGCCTAGCCCTACCCCACCCTGTCCCAATTGCCCCAGTGTCAGTTACCCGGCTGATTCCATAGGCTACCTGGAGTATTTGCTGACTGTAGCAGGCGCGGACGGTTGCCCGGGCGAGTTACTTTTCCGCGTAGTCGTCGTCCCGCCTTGTTCGGCAGATAGTCTGTTCATTCCCAATGCCTTCACACCCAATGGCGATGGCGCCAACGATATGTTCCAGGTGGTAAAACGCGAGGGAGCGGAAGTGGTGAGTAGCCTCGAGATCTACGACCGTTGGGGAGAAAAAGTGTATGAAGCTCAGGGCGATGCCGCCTGGGATGGAACCATCTATGGAAAGCCTGCGCCTTCAGATGTGTATGTTTATATTGTGAAGGTACGTTGCGGAGAGTTAATTGGTAAGCGGGTAGGCGATGTGACGCTGCTGCGGTAGGATTAACTTTATGTCATTCACAATAATTTTATCACCAACCAATCAACCCCTAATTTCTACCATTCAAAAGTCTCTGACGACCGCCGGGGACTTTTTGCTTTTGTGGCTTTACCGTTGCCCCGATGTTTGTCCCATCAGTTATTTAAAAAACGAATTAAGCAATGAAATCGAGACTCATCCTGGCGTTTTTGCCAATACTGCTTTTCCCCGCCTTCCTCTTATCGCAAACCCAAACGGTGCGTGGCACGGTGCTTGACAAACAAGCCGAAACGCCCTTGATCGGAGCTACCATCCAGGTACTGAATCTGGAAACCACGATCGGAGCCACCACAGATGTGGACGGGGCTTTTGCCTTGAAAAATGTCCCTGTAGGACGCCAAACGCTTCGCATCACATACATTGGCTACGAAACCCAAACGATCCCAAACGTGTTGATAAATGCCGGCAAAGAGGTGTTATTGACCCTGAAAATGGAAGAATCTTTTACCGCTATGGACGAGGTGGTCATCGCAGCCAAAGTAAATAAAGACAAAGCGATCAATGATTTGGCCACCATTTCTGCCCGACAATTCAATACGGAAGAAGTGAGCCGGTATTCCGGTGGCCGCGGGGATGTGGGCCGCTTGGTCGCCAATTTCGCCGGGGTGGCTGCCAGCAATGATGCCCGCAACGACATTATTATTCGGGGCAATTCGCCCACCGGAGTATTGTGGCGCCTTGAAGGCATTCCTATTCCAAGCCCCAATCACTACTCCACCCTGGGTACTACCGGAGGACCAGTTAGTGCGCTCAATCCAAATATGATCGGCAATTCCGACTTTTTGACCTCCGCTTTTCCCGCAGAATACGGCAACGCAACGGCAGGGGTTTTTGACATCAACCTGCGCAAAGGCAACCGGGACAAATTTGAGTACATTGGGCAACTGGGTGTGTTCACAGGCCTGGAAGCCGCGATTGAAGGACCCATAAGAAAGGGCAAAGGTTCCTTTGTAGTTGGCTATCGGCATTCCTTCGCAGAGGTCGCAAAAGCTGCAGGCTTGAATGTGGGTACTACTGCTACACCGAAGTACAAAGACCTGACATTCAACCTCGATTTGGGTAGCACAAAGGCCGGAAACTTCAGTGTTTTTGGCATCGGCGGATACAGTTCGATTGACTTTTTAGGGGCTGATATTGCCACAACTGACCTGTTTGCCAACCCACATCAAAATGCATATAACATTTCAAAATTTGGTGTGCTCGGCCTGAAACACAACATTTTGCTCAACGATCATGCCTACATCCGCACGGTACTGAGCGCTTCTCATTCGGGCAATTCCTATAAAACAGAAGACCTGGTATTGATGGATAATCAAGGAGATCTCCTGCGAACCAACGATGTACTGGACGCCAGCAATACTTACCGGCTTTCTTCCTACTACAACGACAAAATAAGCCGCCGTTTTACCTTGCGCACCGGCATCCTGTTGCAAAGCCAAAACCTTGACACTTATGTAAAAACGCGTGAGGGTATTCCCGATTATAATGGAGATGGTTTGCCAGACCTGTTTGTTCAACGGGACTTTGACGGAAACTTCCTCCAGTCAGAAGCATTTGCCCAAACCCAATGGCGTATCGCGGAGCGCCTGACTTTAAACACGGGCTTGCACGGGATGTACTTTGATAAAACGGAAGATTTCGCAGTTGAGCCACGTGTGGCCTTGAACTGGCAGTTTTCGCCTAAGTCAACCCTTAACCTCGGATATGGGCTACATAACCAAACACAACCCTTACCAGTTTTCCTGTTCCGGGAGCGTCAGCCTGATGGAACATCCGTAGAAACGAACGCTAACCTGGGTTTCACCCGTAGCCAGCACTTTGTGTTGGGCTGGGATTACAAACCCGCTGCAACCTGGCGTGTGAAAGCAGAAACTTATGTTCAATTGTTATCTGATGTGCCGATCGAATCTATGCCAAGTAGCTTTGCACTCCTAAATGCGGGAGCAGATTTTGTTTTCCCTGAAAAAAACAACCTGGTGAATGAAGGGACAGGCACGAATCTGGGTGCAGAATTTACGGTAGAAAAATTCTTCAGCAAAGGCTGGTATAGTCTCGTGACCCTGAGTATATTTGATTCTAAATACAAAGGTTCAGATGGTATAGAACGCTCCACGGCATTTGACGGTGGCTATGTCGCCAATGCATTGGCTGGTAAAGAATTCAAATTTGGAAACTCCGGTCGCCGGGTTCTTACCCTAGATACTAAAGTGACTGCTGCTGGTGGTCGCCCGTATACACCAGTTGATCTGGAAGCCAGTCAGGCCACCAGGCATGAAGTGTTGCTCGAGAATCAAGCCTATAGCCTGCACTTAGACAATTACTTCCGTTGGGATGTTAAAATCGGAATGCGCCTTAACAGCTCGAAACGCAAATTATCTCAAACGTTTTTCCTCGATTTTCAAAATGTTACCAATAACAAAAACATCTTTGCCATGCGTTACAACGAGGCTCGTCAGGAGGTTGGAACAACTTACCAGATAGGGTTTTTCCCTGATTTGATGTATCGGGTGGAGTTTTAGGATTTGTCAATGAATTTTTTGCAGCATTGTCAGAAGGATAAATTAAACCATAATTAGATATTTTTAACCACATAATTCACGTAGCACACATAGTTGATTTTTCTTTGGATTAAAAAAACTATGTGTGCTATGTGAACTATGTGGTAAAAAATACAAATATGATCTAACCAGTACAAACAAAAAAATGCAACCATACACTATTATAGGCGCCGGTGGTGCAATAGGCACACCCTTAGCCCAAGAACTGATCAAAAGCGGCAAGCCCGTACGCCTGCTCTCCCGCTCCGGCAAACCCTTTGAAGGTGCCGAAAGTCGTTCTACAGATGTTTTCAATCAACAAGCATTGACGGAAGCCATCCGGGGCTCCAAAGTGGCCTATCTACTTGTTGGGCTGGATTACAACACCAAACTCTGGCAGGAAAAATGGCCCATCGTGATGCAAAACACTTTAAATGCCTGTGCAGAAACAGGGGTTCCATTGGTGTTTTTTGACAACGTATATATGTACGGTCCCGTGAAAGGAAAAATGACCGAAGAAACCCCCTTCCATCCAAGCAGTAAAAAAGGATCCGTGCGGGCCCAAATTGCCACCATGCTTTTAGATGCGGTACAAAGGGGAGAAGTGACCGCATGTATTGCCAGGAGCGCTGATTTCTACGGTCCATGGGCCGATGAAAAAAGCATGTTTTACCAGACTGTTTTCAAAAACATCTCAGAGGGCAAAAAGTCCCAGTGGCTCGGGAATCCTGCGATGGCGCACACGATGACCTATACGTTAGACTGCGCCAAAGCCTTGATTATCCTGGCCGAAGACCCTACTGCTTTCAATCAGACCTGGCATTTGCCCAGCAAAAACCCACCGCCGGTTCCAACTGATCTGATCCGAATCTCTGCCCGTGAAATGGGCGTACCTTATACAGGCGTGCAGGCTGCACCAAAATGGCTGATAAGAATTCTCGGACTCTTCATACCCATCATGAAGGAAATGGTTGAAATGGTATATCAAAACGAAGAAACATACTGGTTTGATTCGAGCAAATTTGAACAGAAATATGGATATCGACCGACGAGCTACGAAGAGGGGATCTGTGAAACCGTTAAATTTTTCAACTTGCGTAAAAACGCTTAAAGAGCATGATAAGCAAGCCATCCTTTCAGGATATCTCAGGGTTCAATGACAAATGGCTAATTGTCGTTGGGCTGCCGCTTGTAAGCATCATGGTGTCGATACTGCTCTTCGCTGATGCTTATGCTCAGCTCAATTGGATAATTATCGGCGTTTGCATCCCGATATCGTTCATAAATACCATTTTCTATTGGTTCGGGATGCGATGGATCTATACTGAACTTAAATGGCGATTTCCCGCCAATGAAGAGATAGGAAAGCGGCTGATCTGGGTGTTTTTAGGGTTTAATGTGCTATTTCCAACCATTAATATCGGCCTTGGCAGCCTGCTCCAACTGATAGGCCTTGGACATGGCGGTAATCCAAACCAAATAGTTTTTTACATTGCTACCCTGATTATTTGCGCCTTGGTGATTACCCTATACGAGGCTATTTCCTTTTATATCAAATTGGAACAGACCGTTGCAGAAAAAGCTCAGCTGGAGCGGCAAAACGTTGAATCACAGTTGGAAGGGCTCCGGAACCAGGTAAATCCCCACTTCCTGTTCAATAGTCTGAATACCCTTGCCTATCTTATACCGGAAGATGCTGACAGAGCAGTCCGATTTTTGCAACAATTGAGCAATGTTTATCGATATGTACTTGAAAGCAGGGAGTCAAAAATCATTCCGTTAAGCAAGGAGCTGGAGTTTTTGGATGCTTATGTATTTCTGTTGAAGGAGCGATTTGGAGCTAATTTATGCATAGCTATCAAAGGCTTGGAAGACAAAACAAACTGCTCGATCGTTCCGCTTAGCTTTCAGATGCTTTTTGAAAACGCAATCAAACACAACGTCATTTCGGTAGAGAAGCCATTAACTATAGAAGTTTTTGCCGAAAACGGCCATCTGATCGTGCGAAACAATTTGCAGAAAAAAAATCAGGTCATGGATTCCACAGGAGTTGGATTGAGTAATATTCGGGATCGCTATCGAATGCTCACGAACAAAGAAGTTGAGGTAATCCAATCACAGCAATATTTCACGGTAGCCCTGCCGATCTTTGAGATCTCGGGAAATGAAAACTATTCATAGTTCATAGTTTATAGTTCAATGAGAACGCTGGTAATAGAAGATGAAATCCCGGCAGCGCGTCGTCTAAGTAAAATGCTGGTCGCTGCCAGACCATCAGCCAACATACTTGACACCCTTGATTCGGTGGAAGGGTCCGTGCGGTGGCTGCGCACCTTCCCTGCGCCTGATTTGATCTTTATGGACATTCAAATCGCTGACGGATTGAGTTTTGATATTTTCAAACAGGTAGAGATCACGGCGCCTGTCGTGTTCACTACAGCTTTTGATCAATATGCTGTGCAGGCATTCAAAGTCAGCGCCGTGGATTATTTGCTCAAGCCAATAGATCCGAAGGATCTGGAAATTGCTTTACAAAAGTTTGAAAATCAAAGATTTAAACAAAGTCCGCTGGATATTGAAGCGCTTTCCCGTTTGATCAAAAAAGAGTCTTTTAAAGATCGTTTTTTAGTAAAAACCGGTCAACATCTCACTTTTTTGCCTACTGCAGACATCGCTTATTTCCGTTCTTCTGGTGGCCTTACACAAGCCCATACCTCAACAGGAAAAAAGTTTTTTATTGAGCATACTCTGGAAGAACTGGAAAATCTGCTTGACCCGCGTGCGTTTTTTCGCATTAGCCGAGGTCTTTTTATTCGGCTAAATTCTATTCAAAAGATCCACCCACACTTAAACGGACGACTCAAACTTGAACTTACACCGGCCTCCCCCGAGGAGGTTTTTGTAAGTCGCGAAAGAGCAGGCGACTTTAAAATCTGGTTGGGGGGCTAAAAGGGTGTCGAGGTATTTTTGCAAAACTTATTGTTCTTTTGTCCATACATTTTGCAATATTTGCCCACAAAAGCACCCACCATTAGCATGCCTACCTTCAAATTCACCTCCATTTTTGCTTATTGGATTTGCGCTGCACTTATTGTGGCCGCTTCAGTCATTTATTACCCAAAATGGAAACAAGCCAACACCGAAGCCACCATTAGCTGGGACGTGTCCGGATACTACCTTTATTTGCCCGGAGCACTGATATACAAGGATTTAAAGCAGTTGACCTGGTGGGCGCCAATAGATGCAAAGTATCATCCCGGGCCTGGTATGGGTCAGGCATTTCAGCATCCATCCGGCAATTGGGTCATGAAATATCCAATGGGTCAGGCGCTACAGTTTCTACCCTGGTTTGCAACGGCTCACTTGCTTGCAGAACCATTAGGCTATCCTGCCGATGGCTTTTCTAAACCCTATCAGCTCGCTATCAGCTTAGGCAGCTTGCTTGTGGCGCTTCTTGGATTGTGGTTTTTCCGAAAAGTATTGTTGGTGTATTTTTCAGACCCTGTTGTTGCTGCCGTTTTGATCTGCGTCGTTTTTGGATCCAATTACCTGGAATATGCCAGTATTACCGGCGCAATGACCCACAATTGGCTTTTTACGCTTTATTCTATATTGATTTACAGCACGATACAGTTTTACCGTCGACCCGGCTTTGGCTGGGCTGCACTGATTGGATTGCTGGTTGGCTGGGCAACGATCACCAGACCTACAGAGATCATATCCGCGATCATCCCGCTTTTCTGGGGTATAAATTCCTGGGCAGGTCTAAAAAACCGGGGTGCTTTTTTTGTAAATAATTTACCCAAGCTCAGCCTTGCAGTATTGCGTGCCGGTGCGATGATCTTTCTGCAAGTGGCCTATTGGAAATACGCTGCAAGCGAATGGATCGTCTATAGCTATCAGGATCAAACATTTACCTGGTTCCCTCCACACATCGAAGATGTACTCTGGAGTGCGCGCGCTGGATGGCTGGTATATTCGCCCATGATGTTATTTGCCGTAATTGGCATTTTTATGCTTCGCAAACGATTGCCAGAGGTTTTTCCAACGGTTTTTCTATATTGTATGATCGCGCTTTATATCACCGCCGCCTGGGATATCTGGTGGTATGGAGGTAGCCTCGGGCAACGTGCCATGGTGCAGGCATATCCGCTCTGGGCTTTTGGATTAGGTGCTTTCATTCAATGGGCTGGTAATGTTAAATGGAATAATGTGATTAGCCGAGCACTTCGTTATGGATTGATCGGAATGGCCGTGATCTGTATCTACCTTAATTTATGGTGGAGTCACCAGGCGCATCTGGGTGGACTATTTGTGGGAGAGCAAATGACCCGGGCATACATGGTAAAAGTTTTAGGACGCTTCGATGTCGATCGGGACAGGCTGAAATTGCTGGACACCCGGGAAGAATTCAGTGGAGCCGACCGGAATAATGTCCGTGAAATTTTCGCTCAAAATTTCGATTTGGATACCACCGGCATTACTTCTGCGGAATCGCCCATTTCAGGAACAAAATCCATGGTATTGAATAAAGAAAAGCAGGCTTCTCCGGAATTTGATCTGCCGGTAAAATCCGGAGAATCAGGTTGGGTGCGTGCCGCTTGCTCCTTTCGTTGCGAGCCCAGAGAAGGTGAAACCTGGCGGATGGCTCAATTTGTACTGCGCTTCAGACTGGGCGATAAAATTGTAAAGGATCGAATGATCCGTTTGCAGCGACATGTAGATGGCAGCGAGACAAGGATCATTTTCTTTGATACAAGGATTCCAAACCAACCTTTCGATCGGGTTTCGGTCCTTTTTTGGAATGCTGATAGTGATAAAACGCTTCGAATCGATGATCTGCGGGTGGAACGGTTTGAGTGAGCAGGGAAGTTAAAAGTTTCAAGTGGCAAGTTAAAAGTTTCAAGTGGCCGGTAAGCAAATGGCAAACTCATGAGAATGAACAACTTGAAACTTACCCACTTGAAACTTTTAAATAAAGCCCCCTATTTCCCCAACAACCGAAACATATTCTTTTTATAAGCCTCTACGCCAGGTTGATCAAACGGGTTGACCCCGAGCATATAACCGCTGATCGCACAGGCTTTTTCAAAGAAAAAGAACAGTTGACCAAGATAATAAGGAGAAGCTTCAGGAATGTGGATGGTCAGATTCGGAACGCCACCGTCAATGTGCGCCATACGCGTGCCTTCGGCGGCTTTTTTATTCACATAATCGAGTGATTTACCGGCCAGATAATTTAGTCCGTCCAGATCGTCCTCTGATTTAGGGACCAGCATTTCCGTTTGCGGGCGGTCTATTTCCAGCACAGTTTCGAAAATAGTTCGGCGGCCATCCTGGATATATTGCCCCATAGAATGCAGATCAGCGGTAAAGGTCACGGAAGCCGGAAATATACCCTTGCCGTCTTTGCCTTCACTTTCTCCGTAAAGCTGTTTCCACCACTCGGCGATGAAGTTGCAGCGAGGCTCGTAATTGGCCAGTATTTCAATCTCTTTTCCCTTGTTTTTCAATATGTTGCGCAAGGCGGTGTATTGATAGCAGGCATTTTCGGCAAATGGTTTTTTATAGGCAATGCGGGCATCAGCGGCCCCTCGCATGAGAGCATCAACATCAATTCCTGCGGCAGCCAGTGGCAAAAGGCCTACAGCGGTCAGGACAGAAAATCGTCCTCCTACATCATCCGGCACCACAAATGATTCGTAGCCTTCGCGTGCTGCGAGGGTTTTTAAGGCGCCTTTGGCTTTATCGGTGGTGGCATAAATGCGTTCAGCAGCACCTGCTTTGCCATATTTTTCTTCAAGCTTTTGTTTGAAAATACGAAAGGCAATAGCGGGCTCGGTGGTCGTGCCGGATTTTGAAATAACGTTGACCGAAAAGTCCCGATCTCCTATGGCCTCCAACACCTGTGCGTGATAATCTGAACTCAGATTAGTCCCGGTGAATACCACATCAAAATGCTTTTTTCTCCCCCCTCTGATGGGCAATGCCGGTGTAGGCTGACAAAATTCGAGACCTGCCTTGCCACCCAGATAAGAGCCTCCGATACCTACAACTACCAGCACTTCGCTTTGTTTGCGGATCCGTTTGGCGGCAGCTTTGATACGCTTGTATTCCGCGCGGTCATATTTTATGGGTAGATCAAGCCAGCCCAGCCATTCCGGACCAGATCCTGTACGACTTTCCAGAAGTCTGGCTGCGGTGGTTATGAGTGGTTCAATAGCAGCAATTTCTGCTTCGGAAATAAATTTTTGGGCAGGTGAATAGTCGAATGAGATCATTTTATCCAATTAATTTTCAATGCTTTATTTGTACTTAAATGTAATTTAAACCGCTCATCCATCCTCCATCCCAGAAGCCAAACCACTTCATCATTGCCATTGACGAGAAGCCAGACAGCTTCCTTTTCAAAGCGGGAAAGTTTTTGGTTGGTAAAAAAATCCTGGAGTTTTTGGCTCTTACCGCCCATACCCAACGGCTGGAACGAATCCCCTGGCTGCCAGTGGCGCAAATGTAATGGGAACTTTAATTTTTCTGCATTTAAGACGATCGATTGGGTATCAGTGGAGGCATTGACCGGAAATTCCTGATCAGCAACCTCCATCAGAAAAAGCCGTGATCCATCCGGCAACCTTATCATCAAATCATCTGCTTGGATCGGAAGGGTTGGCGGAGCAATTGCTTGACCGGTCATCGCTGAAATCAGCATTTTCGTACGGTCAATGAGGACGCTAAATCCTTTATCCGAATGAAGTTCAAGTCCAACATGATCCAGATTTTCAGCTAATTGTCGTGCTTTTTCCGTATCAAAGCCATAAGGCTTAAGGAATTGGACGAGCGCCTGCTGTGGAGATGGAAGTTGGGCTATTTTTTTTATTTCAACAGAAACGGTAGTTTTGTTATCGGATTCACTGGAAGCATGGCCAGCAGGTTCAAGCCAATTATTTAATAAAAATGTCAGGTTGTCTTTTGCATCCCCAATGCGCCCCATGTTGCGTTCTGCGGTGCGTAAAAAGTTCGGATTTAGCGCTTCCAACTTGGGCACAACGTGATGCCGGACAAAGTTTCGGGCATAATCATCCGAAGCATTGCTGCTGTCCTCCTGCCAGGTAATCTCATGGATACGGGAATATTCCAAAATATCATGCCTACTTGCAAAAAGCAAGGGCCGAATTACCCCCTTTTCAGAGCCCAATGGGGCTGGTCTTATTCCGATCAATCCCGACAAACCTGTACCGCGTACAAAATTAAGCAAAGCGGTTTCCACGGCGTCATTTAAATGTTGGGCCACCGCAATAAAGTCAAAACCATTTTCGGTAGCAATCTCTGAAAACCAGGCATAGCGCAATTCACGTGCGGCCATCTGAATAGAGCATCCGTTTTCTTCCGCATAAGTGCTTGTTTCAAAGCGTTTTACAAAAAAAGGAACCTCAAAGCCAAGGGCAATTTTTTGAACAAATCGTTCGTCTCCATCAGATTCCTGCTCCCGAAGCTGAAAATTGCAATGTGCAATAGCAAATGGTAACTTTGCTTTGTGAAACAAATGAGCCATAACTATTGAATCAAGTCCCCCACTTACCGCTAATAAAGTACGATTGCCGTTGTCCAGAGACAATGGCATCGTTTTAATAAACTTAAAGAAGTCGTCGAGTAAATCCATTTTTAAAAATCAAAATACCTTGCGGCCATGAAAATAAGAACATTTATTTCTGATCAAGCCTTTATGCCTACTAAATCCATTAGGACGTTTTTTGCGAATGCCGGATTCTACCTCCTATTCTCTCTTCCCTTTTGCGCTTTTGCGCAGGTCACAGGAAAAGTGATCGGTGAAAATGGTGAAATCTTAGCCTACGCTACGGTATATGTCCGCAATACCAGCAACGGAACCGTTACCAATTCCAACGGAGAATACCGCCTTTCGACGGAAAAAGGCGTGCAAGAAATTGTATTTCAATATATTGGATACAAACAACGCATTGAAAAAGTAACCGTTGGCGAAAAACCAGCTCGTTTGGATGTTCGCCTGGAATCCTCTAATCTAGAGCTGGGGGAAGTAACTGTTTCGTCCATCGACCCCGCAGTACGTATCATGCAGGAAGTAATCGCCAAGCGAAGGTACTACAAAAAGAAGGGGGCGAACTACGCTTGTGATGTGTATATCAAAGGTTTTTACAAACTTGTAGATACTCCGAAAAAAATATTTGGCGAAAAAATTGGAAATATGGGTGGTACGCTTGACTCCACAGGTGCCGGCGTGATATACCTTTCTGAATCCGTTTCCAAAGTGTGGTCGCAAGATCCGCCCGGGCGCAAAAAGGAGGTCATGGTGTCAAGCAAGGTGAGTGGCAGTGAAAATGGGTACAGCATAAACCGCACCACGCTTACATCGTTCAACTTGTACGATGAGCATCTGGAGATCGAACGCGAGATCCTTTCTCCGCTTGCTGACAATGCCTTCAGTTATTATAACTTTAAATATGCCGGTCGATTCAAAAACGAACTGGGCTATAGCATTGAAAAGATTAAAGTGATCCCAAAACGGCCAGCAGACCCAACTTTTTCAGGTTTTTTGTACGTAGTAGATGATCTCTGGCTTTTATCAGGCGCTGACCTCTCCCTCACGGGCGCTTCTATCAAACAGCCCATACTCGATACGATGAGCATTAAACAACAATTTGTTCCCCTGGGTACAAATGACTCCTGGGGCTTGCTGACGCAGGTAACGAGTTTCAAATTCGGATTTCTCGGCTTTAAAGTAGATGGCTTTTTTAACAGTGTTTTTTCCAATTACGAACTGGATCCCATTTTTGAAGAAGGACTCTTCAGCAAAGAAGTGTTTAAAATTGAGGACAATGCCTCCGAACGAACCGCAGATTATTGGCAAGAGTCACGACCCATTCCGCTTACCGAAGAGGAAGGAAAGGATTATGTAAAAAAGGATAGCCTGCAGAAAATCTGGAAATCAAAGGACTATCTCGATAGCATGGACCGAAAGAGCAATCGGTTTAAGGTCAACAACCTGCTTTTTGGGTACACCTGGAAAAATTCAATTAAACGCAAATCGGTATCATATCCTGCCGTATTCAGTTGGATACAATTTAATACGGTTCAAGGCTGGCTTTTTGACATTCAACCTGAGTGGAAAAAGGAATCAGATGAACGCGGCTCTAAACGTTGGCTGGCGGAAGGAGACCTGTGTTATGGATTTTCAGAAACTAAACTACGTGCCAAACTTAAAGTGCAACGTCGTTTCGAAAGCATCCAATATAAAACCCTGTCCATAGAAGGAGGTATAAGCACCGAACAGTTTAACAATCAAAAGCCAATTGGCCCCTTGCTCAATACCTTATATACACTTCTTGACAAGCATAACTATTTGAAAATATACGACAAAACTTTTGCCCGAGCCGAATGGAGTCAGGTCCTGATCTCAGGGCTCCGTTTTCGGGCTTCCGCTGAATGGGCGCTCCGTTCGCCACTCATAAACCATAGCGATTATTCGTGGAAAAAAGAGCTTTTGCGGGAATACGCCTCTAACGATCCTGTACCAGGCATAACCTTCGGTGAACCCACTGCATTTGCTGCCCCTGAAATTTTCGCTTTGGAAGCCACTTTGACCTTTAAGCCCAAACAGGAGTATAGTTCCTATCCAAAATTTCGGTCCTACACTGATTCTGGATGGCCACAAATGGTACTCAGTTATCGAAAAGCTATGCCAATCGGAAAAAATAACTGGGCAGACTTTGACCTGCTCCGGGTGCAGATCAGGCAAAGTGAACTTTCATGGGGTCTGGCGGGCAAAACAGAATGGGCTGCCGAAGGAGGTTATTATTTGCGAGACAACAACTTGTCATTTATGGATCAACACCATGCATCCGGCAATCAAACGAACATTGGAACACCGGATAGGTATGTCCTCAACTTCTTCCTCCTGCCCTATTATGCCTACTCCACTAACAAGGCTTACACTGAAATCCATGCGCAACACCACTTAGAAGGTTGGCTTTTGGATAAAATTCCAGGGCTTCGCAAATTAAATTGGAAAGAAGTTTTTGGAGCAAACTTCTACTATGCCGCTCAAACCTCCCAGGACCCAGTTTTTTCAGGCAAATTACCTTACTGGGAGTTAAATTTTGGCTTTGAGAATATTGGCATCAAAGCCATTCGTCCGCTACGAATTGATGTCATTTGGGGCTTTTTTGGCAAGGATCGTGGTAGCACAGGAATCGTTTTAGGCGTGGATTTGTAGATGTATGAAAAAAATAATTACATTAAAGAACGGCTAAATGTGATTTTGGAACGGTTATTGTTTTGAATTAAATAATGCTTTGATACCCCTCCCGTGGTACGTAGCTTTTAGAGCTGAGCAGCGTTTTTTTTTAATCCAAACTGATTTAAAAACTTTTTAATTTTATTATTCATGGCCTACATCCCAAGTGCTGTGCGTCCCAACCTTTTTGGGCAACCAGCCGCACCAATCTGATTTTGGAACGGTTTACTTTTTTTCAATTTTTCGACTGCTGTATACCTTTCCCGTGGTTCTTAGCTTATTAGCTGAGCAGCATTCTTTTTAATCCGAAACTGATTTAACTTTTTAATTTTACCATTCATGGCCTACATCCCAAGTGCTGTGCATCCCAGTCTTTCTGGGTATACAGCCGCATCGGTTTTATCTCCAAAAACTCCGCAAAAGACCATTTTCCCATCTAAAATAATGCCTTGTGATAGCTTGTTCGACTCCACGAACAAGGATTATAAAGGTATGGGCATGCGTACAAGTGTACCGGTTACCCGACCATTGCCGCAGAAGAAAAACTGTCAAGTCACCTTTGGGCAAATAGCAGTTGCTCCAAATGGTAAAATCTCTCTTTACTTTTTTCGCGAATTTTTATCTAACCAACTTTATCGTCAACATTTCCCCAATGGAGTGTTTACGATGAAAGAAGCCTGTCCTATTCCTTCAGATGTAGCAAAAAAATTGAATATAAAAGAAAAAAAATTACTTCCTGGTGACTATTCCGTGATCGAATGTGGCGATCATTTCCGTGTGGAGATCAATTGCATCTAACCGATCAATCTTAAAAATAAAGAGGGTGTCTCAAAAGTGGATTTGTAAACTATTGTAAGAAATAAGATGCTGAGTTATCACGATTTAAACAACTGTGGTTTTAGAAACCTTAGCCAATTTCGTATAGTTCAAAATTTATTTTCACAATAAATACAACACTAAACCTATTGAGACGCCCTCTTTATTAGTTTTTTTGCAAGCACAGATAAACGTTTAAGGACCATTAGGACCAAGAACGATCAATGGCTTTTATTTCTTTCGAGCCGCTCGAACCAGAAAGAACGCAAGCATTGCGAAACAAAACACCCCAAAGAAGTTATAGCCATTTGCGCCAATAACTTCAGCGATACTGTGCTCTGCATTTACTTTTTCTAAGGCTGCCGCGGTGCCGTCGGAGGCTTGGAACAAGGCTACAATGACCCCTGCTAAAGCGCCTCCGGCAACTAAGCCGGTCGCGAATAGGCTTCCTTTGCCAAGTTCTGCGTCTTCCGCTATTTCACCCTTTGCTTTGGCCCACCAATCGGTCAGGCCTTTCAGCGCACCTCCGATCCAGATGGGTAAAGTAGTGCTCAATGGCAAATAAAGACCAACAGCAAAAGAGAGAGACTTTATTCCGCACAATTCCATGGTAATGGCAATAAAAAGTCCTACCAACACAAATTGCCAGTCTAAATTAAAGGAAAGTAAGCCTTTGATCAGGGTGGCCATCAGGGTTGCCTGGGGGGCATTAAACTTTTCGCCTATGGCGTGTTCAATACCCAGGGCGCGCATATCAGCGGTCGGATTGTCCAGGAATAGAACCGTAGCACCAATGACCATGGAGGATACAATAACGCCAATGAACAGGGCAAGTTGTTGATACCGGGGAGTCGCCCCGATTAGATAACCTGTCTTCAAATCCTGCGAGGTCGCCCCGGCATTGGCGGCAGCGATGCAGACCATACTACCCACCACTAAGGCCATCGGTTCAAAAACCTTACCCGTCCAACCCACTCCAATAAACACAAGTGCAGTACCCATAATGGTGGCAATGGTCATGCCTGAAATAGGACTGTTACTACTGCCAATGATGCCCACAATACGGCTGGCAACAGTCACAAAGAAAAAACCGAACACGATCACCAAAACCCCGATAAGCAATTTGCTCATAATATTGTCGCCAGGAATGCTGGGCAAAACAGCCATGAGCAAAATAAGCGCAAGGCTTCCGATACCGACCACTTTGATGGAAAGGTCATTCTCTGTACGAGCCACAGCGACTGATTTATCCCGGTTACGCATCTCGCCCATGCTGTCGCGGAAGGAGGAAACAATGGTTGGCATTGTTTTGATAAGCGTTATAAATCCTGCACCAGCCACTGCACCTGCTCCAATTTGACGAATATATGCCCGGTATAGTGCTTCAGAAAGGTTGACAAAGGAATGTGCAACCGGATCCCAGCCAAAACGCGCATTGGCTACTGCAGGGTTCATCAGGTCGAGTTTGTCGAGCTGAGCCGCAATCACATCGGGCGGCACGAGGGTAGCCAAAAGTGGAATCAAACCAAACCATGCCAACACACCGCCAGCAACGAGTACACCTGCGATCCGTGGGCCTATGATATAGCCCACACCCAGGTATTCCGGCGTAATTTCCCCGCTCAAGCGGGCTGCAGGAAGGTATTTGTTGGCAATATTCGAGGTCCAGGTAGGGGTTTCCGAAATAAAATGAAAAACCCTTTGAAGCATGGCATAACCAAACGCGAAGCCAAGCCCCTGATAGGCGGTTTTAGCAAAATCGCCACCTTTATCTCCAGCCATTAGCACGTGCGCACAGGCAGTGCCTTCTGGATAGGGCAGATTCTCGTGTTCTTTCACGATGAGCGAACGACGCAATGGAATCATCATCAGAACGCCCAGGATACCTCCAAAAATAGCAAGCATCAGAATGGTCCAATAATTAAAATAACCCTTTCCAATGCCATCAGAAAGGAACAAAAAGGCCGGAAGCGTAAACACCACCCCGGCTGCCACCGACTCTCCAGCAGAGCCTGTAGTTTGGATGATGTTGTTTTCCAGAATCGTGGTTCCCAGGTATTTGCGCCCCAAAGAGATCGCCAACACTGCGATGGGAATAGAAGCCGATACTGTCAAACCTGCTTTCAAAGCAAGATAAACGGTGGCTGCACCAAAAAGAATCCCAAACAGTGAGCCAATGACAACGGCGCGGAGCGTGAACTCTTTGACGGATACATTTTCTGATGGGATGTAAGGTTTAAAGTCATTGTTTGCCATACATACAAAATTGGTAAGGTGAAAAGGTGTGTTATTTTAGGTCATTTTGGGTAATCGGGGTCATTGATTGTCATTAGGGGGCATTGGGATTGCATCTATTGACCTAATGACTCCAAATGACCAAAATGACTCAATGCCCAAAATGCTTAAAATTACACTTCAGGCAAGCCGAAAGATATGCGAATTTTGAAATTCCAAAAGTCATAAGGCTTCAAACGACGGTCGTAAGTTTGAAGTGACTACCTTTGCGCAAAATTTTCCTAAGTCATATGCAGAAACTTTTTGCTTTACTTTCACGTACCAGTGCATTAGCTGCGCTTAGCATTCTACTCCTCGTCCCAAAGACGCAGGCTCAGGATAAACATTTTTCTCAGTTTTACGCTTCTCCACTGACGCTGAATCCTGCGCTTACCGGAGGTATGGAGGGGACTTATCGTATTGGCGCGATCTACCGGGATCAATGGCGTCAGGTTTTAGAAAACCCGATCAAGACGTTTTCAATGGCTGCTGACTTGCGTTTTGAGGCCAACCGCAAAAACAATACGAAAGACGCGATCGGGCTCGGCATTATGTTTTTCAACGATAAGGTAAGTGTGGTAGATTTTAGCACCACCCAAATAGCTATTTCGCTGGCTTATCATAAAGCTTTGGGGTACAATCAGGATAAATTTCTGTCTATTGGCGTCCAGGGCGGGCTAACGCAACGCAATATAAATTATGGCTCGCTCAATTTTCATGACGAGTTTGATGGAACCACCGGCTATAACGGAACTACCAGTGAATTGCTTCCTGCAAACAATTTTGCCTTTCCGGACTTGAATGTAGGGATAAATTACACCTCACAATTTGCTGGAGAAGGCCGCTTTTTTGCAGGTGCTTCTCTTCACCACGTACTTCAGCCAAAGGTTTCTTTTTACGAAGACCCTAAGAATGTTACCGTCAAACCTGGCGGCAACCTTTACACAAAGATTAACGCTCAAGTGTCTGCAAGTATTCCTTTTGACCGCAGTAACCACTTCTCGATACAACCACGACTTCTTGCTGCTATGCAAGGCCCACACCTGGAAATCAACGCAGGTACCAATTTTCGACTTGCTTTAGGCGAATTTGGTGCCAATGCAATTCATTTTGGCACCTGGGCCCGCCCGGTACGGAATGATGGTAGCTTTGGGTTTGATGCTGTGGTAGCGCTATTGGGCCTTGAGATCAACTCTGTCCTTTTTGGACTGAGCTACGATCTGAATCTTGGCGCCTTACAAGCCAATCAACGTCAATCAGCTTTTGAATTTTCTGTCTCCTATCTGGGCAATTACGACAACGAAAAAGTACTTTGCCCGAAATTCTGACCCTGGATTTTAGGACCTTAGATGATGGACTTAAAATGTCAACATGAACAGGTCCAACATCTAATGTCCAAAAATCCAACCACCTTTTTTATGAGTAATGTAGTAGCAATAGTAGGCCGTCCAAACGTCGGCAAATCAACCCTTTACAACCGCCTCGTTGGAGGTCGGGATGCAATCACAGACGACTTTTCAGGTGTAACCCGGGATAGAAAATATGGTTTCTGCGATTGGGGTGGAAAGCGCTTCACGGTAGTCGATACCGGAGGCTTTGTTCATGGATCAGACGATGTATTTGAAGCCGCCATCCGTTCACAAGTTCGTATCGCCACTGAAGAGGCTGCTGTGGTGCTCTTTATGGTGGATACCCAGACTGGCATTACGGATCTCGACGAGAGCATGGCTAAATGGCTGCGCCGATCTACTAAACCTGTTTTTCTGGTCGTAAATAAAGCAGATAATCACAAGGATTTGCTGGCAGCCAATGAATTCTGGGGGCTTGGTTTTGAACACACCCATTTCTTGTCGGCCATTAGCGGTAGCGGAACCGGAGACTTATTAGATGCCGTCATTGAGCACATTGAAAAAGTTGAAGAAATTGATACTGAACTTCCCAAATTCGCAATCATTGGTCGACCAAATGTGGGAAAATCCTCGCTGCTTAATGCACTCCTGGGGGAAGATAGAAACATTGTGACCCCCATTGCCGGTACTACCCGCGACACCATTCACTCGGTGTACAATAAGTTTGGCAAAGAGTTCATGCTGATCGACACCGCTGGTATTCGCAAAAAAACCAAAGTGGAGGAGGATCTGGAATTTTACTCCGTCATGCGTGCCATACGAGCTTTGGAAGAATCCGATGTATGCCTTTTGGTATTGGATGCAACCCAGGGCCTGGAAGGACAAGACCTGAATATCCTTCGGCTCGCGCAAAAAAGACATAAGGGTATTGTCATCCTGGTAAATAAATGGGATCTGGTAGAAAACAAACAGACCAACACCATTCGAGACTTTGAGGCGTCCATTAAGCACCGCCTTGCCCCATTTGACGATGTCCCAATCCTCTTTATTTCTGTCTTGGAAAAGCAAAGGATCTTCCAGGCAATGGAAGCTGCTTTGGAGGTTTATGGCAACCGTACCCGTCGCATCAAAACTTCAGAACTAAACGAACTGATGCTCGAATTGATCGAAGCAACTCCCCCACCCTCTGTCCATGGTCGTTTTCCAAAGTTTAAATATGTAACACAATTGCCTACGCATTATCCTTCCTTTGTGTTTTTTGTGAACAACCCTAACTGGGTGCGTGACTCCTACAAACAGTTCCTGGAAAACCAATTGCGCAAACATTTTGACTTTAAAGGGGTGACAATGGAGGTTTATGTCCGGGCAAAAAGTTCGTAAAAATGGCGATCTGTCAGATTTAAGCAAATAAATGGCCTGTCACAACGCAGCGTAAATTGCTATTCCGAAGTTTCAAGATGAAACAATAGACACATGAACAAATTACTTCTCCCGATTGCAATATTGGCATTTGTGGCTTGCAAAGAGGCCTCGGAGCAGATTCCCGCTTATCTGAGCCTAAAACCCTTCCAGGTAACCGCTCCTGGAGGCGCAGATTGGCAGGAAATTACAGATGGGTGGCTATATGTCAATGGAACGTTTCTGGGCGCTTACACCTTGCCAGCGTTGGTTCCTGTGTTGGCTGAAGGAGAAAGTGAGGTGATCCTTTTCCCGGGTGTGAAGGAAAATGGCATTGATGCTACGCCGAACATCTATCCGCATTTAACAAAGTTTACCAAGAGCTTCACCCTAAATAGCGCTCAAACAACTGATATACATCCTGTTACAGCTTATGACCCAATCATTAAGTATGCTTTTGGGGTTGGGCGTGGTGACTTTGACGGTGGTTCCTACATCTCGCTTGAAAACCGGGATGTTGATACCATGATCAATGTTAAACTGACTACAATAGGGGCATTTTCAGGAAAGTCTGTGCTGATGCAAATAGATACCGGACACCCGCTAATGGATATTGCAACGGAGAAAATGGTGGATTTACCAATCTTGGGTGCTCCGGAAGTTTGGCTCGAATTGAATTATAAAAACGATGTTCCATTTTTCCTCTATATGTTGAGTGGCCCGGATCAGAAGTTACAACCCGTGTATCAATTCAATCTCTCACCTGACTGGAATAAAATTTACTTTAACATCACGGGGACGCTTGTTACCACCCAAGCCAGTGAGCAACGGCTCTATTTTAGACTTAGTTTGCCCAAAGACAGTGCCGGGAAATACACCCAAAACAGCGGAACGGTCCAAATTGATAATATAAGAGTGGTACATTTTTAAGGACGTAATGAAACTTCGAAAACGCCATACTTTTTTTTACGGGGTTGCCGATTTTGTCATGGCAATGCTGGCTTGGGCTCTTTTTTTTCTGTATCGTAAAGATATGGAGGGCGTCGCGCCAACCCCGGATATTTTTGCCGATCCTAATTTTTATCTCGGCGTTTTTATCATACCAACAGGTTGGGTGCTGCTTTACAGCATCTTTGACCATTATAATGATATTTATAGGATCGCACGGCTCAATACACTTACAAATACGCTTCTGGTCTCGTTTTTAGGGGTTACTTTTTTATTTTTCACCCTTATATTAGACGATGTCGTAAAAGATTACCGAACTTATTATCATTCGTTTTTCGCACTTTTTGGGCTACATTTTCTGCTCACTGCGACCTCTCGAATGGTTTTGCTCACTCGGGCCAGTCGCCGCTTGAAAGCTGGGGAAGTTAGCTTCAATACCCTGCTTGTTGGCGGAAACCAGAATGCACTTGACTTGTTTTTGGATATTAAAAACCGCGAAAAAGGCCTTGGAAATAGGTTTATAGGCTTTATTGATACCAATGGTGGCACCGGGCAGGTGCTGGCGGAATACCTGCCACCACTTGGCCATCTGCCAGATCTGGCTTCAGTGATCCGGGAACATCAAATTGAAGATGTGATCATTGCAATTGAAACCTCGGAGCACAATAGGCTGCGCAATATCCTTAATGTATTGTTTGATTTTGGCGAACAAGTGTTGGTCAAGATTATACCCGACATGTATGATATTCTACTCGGCACTGTAAAAATGAACCATGTTTACGGTGCAGTTCTGATCGAAATCAGACAAGAGCTGATGCCAAAATGGCAACGAGCCATCAAACGGGGGATAGATGTATGCGCAAGTACCCTGGCTTTGGCCATCTTATCCCCTGTTTTGCTATATATCATTATCCGGGTGCGATTTTCCAGCACCGGACCCATCTTTTTTGCTCAGGAAAGACTGGGGCTCAATGGCCGGCCATTCACCATTTTTAAGTTCCGCTCCATGTACACCGATGCGGAAAAGCTCGGCCCTCAGCTTTCTCATGACGGTGACCCGCGCTGCACACCCTGGGGTGCAGTTATGCGCAAATGGCGTTTGGATGAGATCCCTAACTTCTGGAATGTACTGCGTGGAGACATGTCCTTAGTCGGACCCCGTCCTGAACGCAAACACTTTATTGAACAAATACTTGAAGAAAACCCACAATACCGTCACCTACTCAAGGTGAGACCTGGTATTACGTCTTGGGGTCAAGTGAAATACGGATATGCTTCCAATGTAAAGGAGATGCTGCAACGTTTGCGCTTTGACTTGCTTTATATTGAGAATATGTCTCTGGCTTTAGATTTCAAGATCCTGTTTTATACGGCTTTGGTGCTTTTACAAGGCCGGGGGAAGTGATTACGCCGTATTTACCCTTTCCAATCCGGCCAAGTTCCTGGGATAGCTGGTGCGCCACTTTTTTCCAATTCCTTGCTGATCATTTCAATCGCTCGATCAATTGATTTAAGTGCCTCCAATACTGGGCCGAACTGTTTGGCGGCGATGCGGTAATTTTCCTCGAAAGTCTGGGTAGGTGCGCTAGTTGTATTCCACATGCCATCCTCCAATAGCCCCACTCTTCCGTTAATAGCTGGTGCCGTCTCAAATTCACGTCGGGAACGGGTCGGGTCGCCATTTAGTTCCAAATTGATGGCATTCAGAAGCCCCTTCAGTTCGTATGTTTTTTTGAGTAATTCTTGCGGAGCTGTGGGCATCTCCTGAATGGAGGTCTGCATTTGACCAAGCCTTGTAGTAAGGTCGCTATGGATATTACTTGCCGCACTGACCGCCTTTTGCAAGCGACTCACCTTCATACAAAATTCGAGATATGCCTTTTTATCCGTTGCTGGCAAGGTGGCGTTATTCAATGAAGCTACCTTAAAAGATACAGGCCCAACTAGCTGGGTCAAGGTCCCGTCTTCATACTTTTCCAAGGTAACCGTATATTGTCCAGGCAATACAAGATGGCCTTGATCCGGCCCAGTAAATAAATTGTCTGGTGGCACGGTCCGGCGATTGGTTACCGGAGCTGGGGTATTATAACGAAAATCCCAGGTAAGTCGTTTCAGACCTTTGCTTGCATCCGCTTTAAGGTGTCTTACCACATCCCCGGCTTCATCCGTTACCGTAAATAAAAGGTACGGCTCCGGCTGTTCATCCTCTTTGCGCAGGGACTCCAGATCAGGGTAGTAAACCGTTTCCTTTTTTTCAAATTTTGCCTTTTCTGCCTCTTGTCTTTTGGCCTTGAGGGTTTTGATGTCATCCTTAAGCCGGTAGCTGAATACTGCTCCTACGGGTGGATTGGCAGCTGCAAAGTGACTACTTCCAAGATGTCCCTTATCACGAAGGCCAAGTGGCTGGTTGGCGATATAGAGCCATGAATCCTTAATTGGAAAAATATTTGCTGTTTTTTCAAAATCAGGTTGCTTTAGGTTTCTTAACGGTGTGTAATCGTCCAGGACATAAAAGCCTCGACCAAAAGTGGCAAGCACAAGATCGTTCTCACGGCGTTGGATCTCGATGTCACGCACAGCTACCGTAGGCAAACCTGATTTGAGTTGTACCCAATGCTCACCACCATCAGGGCTGAAATATACCCCAAACTCGGTGCCACAGAACAGCAGATTGCGGTCTACATGGTCTTCGGCAATGGTATATACACTTCCTCGCTCCGGCAAAGTGGCTGCAATAGATGTCCAGGTTTTGCCGCCGTCAGTCGTTTTAAGCAGGTAGGGCTTAAAGTCACCGTAACGATGGTGGTTAAAGCACACATAGGCCGTGTTTTTGTCAAACTGCGAGGCGATGACCTGATGGACATAGGATCGCTCCGGCACACCGGGTAGTTTATCCATTTTTTCCCAGGAGTTGCCACCATTGGGGGTTACCCAAAGTAGTCCGTCGTCGGTGCCCACCCAAAGTAGGTCGGCATCGAGGCTGCTTTCTGCGATGGTCGTGGTTTGGCCATAAATATCGGTGGAGCCATTTTTGGCAATAGCATCTACGCTCCACACCTTTCCCATAATCTCATATTTATTTCGATCCTCGCCGCGAGAAAGGTCTGGACTGATTGAACGCCAAGTGTTGCCCCGATCGTCGGTGCGAAACACTTTATTGGCTCCAATAAATAGCCTTGTGGGACTATGATTGGAGATGGTTAACGGAGCATCCCAGTTCCATCGCAAGGCTGGTTCATTTTCGCCGGGCTGAGGTTGAATAAACAAGGATTCTCCACTCTTTCGGTCAAAACGGACGATACCACCATACTGGCTTTGTGCATAGATCAGATCGGGATTGGTAGGATCAACCTGCGTTTCGAAACCATCGCCCGTGCTCGTAACGTACCAGTCGGAATTCGGAATGCCATTAGCGCTGGTACTTCGGCTGGGACCGCCAAGACTAAGATTGTCTTGCGTTCCGCCATGAACGTGATAAAAAGGCAGTGCGTTATCCGTTGAAACTTTATAGAATTGGGTAACCGGTAGATTGTGCTTGAATTCCCAGGTTTTAGCAAAATCCCAGGTTTCGTAAGTGCCGCCATCACTCCCAACGCGCAGGTGGTCGGTGTGGTCAGGGTCGATCCAAATACAATGGTTGTCAATATGCTTGTTTAGCTCGCCAAGGTTGCGCACCGTTTTACCACCGTCATCACTTACTTTATAATAAGAGTCGGTAATAAAAATACGATTTGGGTTTTTCGGGTCGCAGGTTAGTTCCTGATAATAATTGCCGCTGGTGTAGCTGTCGCTCATTTTTGCCCAACTGGCGCCTCGGTCTGTAGACCGGTAAATACCGCCTTTTTTATCGCCGGCATCCACTACAGCGAAGACGTAATCCGGGTTTACCGGAGACAGATCAATACCAATGCGCCCAAGGTCACCACCCGGGAAGCCACCTTCCAGTTTTTTCCAGGTGTTACCGCCATCATTGGATTTAAAAAGTGCCGATTCAGGTCCACCGCCAATGTAGGTAAACACCTTTCGCTGACGCTGGTGAAAAGCAGCGTATAACACCTTCGGGTCGCGCGGATCCATGAGCAGGTTATTACAGCCCGTATAAGCGCTGACGGATTTCACACAAGTCCAGGTTTCTCCCCCGTCAGTTGATTTGTAAACGCCGCGCTCTCCACCATCACTCCAGACAGGCCCGTAGGCCGCCACATACACGGTATTAGGGTTGCTTGGATCTATGACAATATTGGCAATGTGCTCTGAGGTTTTCAACCCCATGTTCTTCCAGGTCTTTCCGCCGTTTTCACTTTTATAAACTCCGTCGCCATAAGATACGGAGCGTTGGTTGTTATTTTCGCCGGATCCTACCCATACAACATTGGAATTGCTGGGGTCCAGCTCTACACAACCAATGGAATAAGAGCCCTGAGCATCGAATACAGGAGTATAAGTAGTGCCAGCGTTGACTGTCTTCCATACACCACCTCCGGCCGTGGCCACGTAATATTCCGCCTGATTACCAGGATTAACAGCGAAATCGCTGATACGACCTGAAGTAACCGCCGGCCCGAGGCTACGGAAACTCAGGCCACTATAGGTGCCGGAATTTAAAAGCGTTGATATTTCAGATTTAGCACCCTTCTCAGAATTTTCCACTTTGGGATCATTCTTTTTTTGAGCAAAAAGAGGGGATAACGAGCAGCTGAGGGCAATGAAAAGTAAGCAATATTGGCGCATAAACAAATCGAGTTGCTGAACAATGTGCAGCAATGTTACGACACCATTTGAATTCTGTTACTGAGTTAGGCTACTACAGGATTGGAAATCTACAAAATGCAGGTTTAAGCA
>CANJPT010000059.1 GCA_947476195.1 Lewinellaceae bacterium
CATTAGTCATTGGGGGCTACGAAATGTACAGACTTTCACCCTAGGAAAATCAAAGCCTCAAAACCCCAATGACAAATGACCCCAATGATTCAAATCGCCTGAATCAAATCATATTGTGTCACCACATGGAGTCCACCAGAACGATCAGTTACGATAACGGCTGGAATTTCCTTTGAAATATAGCGATTGAGCTGACTAATCGGCAAATCGTCCTTCACGATTGGGAAAGCCTCGCCCATCACCTGTCGAATAGGCTTTTCCGAATTGTGCAAGGGGTTTTCCAATAAGAAGTGAAGGACTTGTGTTTCGGTAATTGAACCGACGATTTTTTCACCGTCCATAACAGGTAATTGGCTCAGGTCATGAGATTTCATCAGATTGAAAGCATTTCGGACAGAATCATCCACCTGCGATCCAAAAAAACGACGATCTTTTTTTCTGGAGATAAGGTCGCTGAGTTTTAATTCATCTTCCAAAAAACCTCTTTCGCGCATCCAGTCATCATTGTAGATCTTACCGAGGTATCGGCTTCCATGATCGTGAAAGACCAATACCACAACATCGTCTTTTTTGAGTTTGCCACGTAATTGCCAGAGTGCCCCCATAGCACTCCCGGCCGAGTAACCCAGTAATATACCCTCCTCCCGGGCTAAACGTCTGCTCCAAAGCGCAGCATCCTTATCCGTCACCTTTTCGAATAAATTAATCAAGCTGAAATCCACATTAGCAGGTAAAATATCTTCACCGATACCTTCCGTGATGTAAGGGTAAATTTCTTTTTGATCGAAAACCCCCGTCTCATGGTATTTTTTGAACACCGAACCATATACATCAGCACCCCAGACCTGAATGTCCGGATTTTGTTCTTTCAAATATTTTGCAGTGCCACTCACTGTCCCCCCGGTGCCGACGCCCACGACTAAATGTGTGATCTTGCCATCTGTTTGTTTCCAGATTTCAGGTCCGGTGCTTTCGTAGTGTGCCTGCCGATTTGAAAGGTTGTCATATTGATTACACCAGAAAGAATTTGGTATTTCTGTGCTTAAGCGTCGGGCGATCGAATAATAAGATCGCGGGTCTTCTGGTCCAACGTTTGTTGGACAAACGATCACCTCCGCACCAAGGGCTCTCAGCATATCAGCCTTTTCCTTGCTTTGCTTGTCGGTCGTAGTAAAAATACAACGGTAGCCACGTACACAGCCCACCAAGGCTAGTCCCATACCTGTATTCCCGGAAGTACATTCAATGATGGTGCCACCAGGCTTCAAGTCTCCCCGTGCCTCTGCATCATTTATCATTTTCACCGCCATCCGGTCTTTTATACTATGGCCCGGATTGAAGGTTTCCACTTTTGCTAATACCAAACCCGGAATGTCTGCAGCTACGCTGTTGAGTTTCACAAGGGGAGTATTGCCGATGGTTTCTAGGATGTTTTTGCTGTAATTCATCATTTCAAATTAAATATACCAGAATTTTATTCTAGTATTGAGTACTTATCGAGCGGAACCATGTTCCGGAGTGCTTGAACAAAATGATTTGGAACCTAATATTTTCGGGTCTTCACATAATTTTGGAACCTAGTTGCATTCACTTTATGTGCTGCAAAGGTCTCGGCAAAATTGTGGGTGCCAGATTCGTCAGGTTTAGCACAGAAATAGAGATATTCATGTTTTTCAGGATTTAATACCGCATCCAGGCTTGGAATAGAGGCCATACTAATAGGTCCAGGGGGCAGGCCTTTGTAAACATAAGTGTTGTATGGCGAATCAAATGAGGTGTGATAATTGGTTACACGGTGCGTCGTAAAATCACGGGTTGCAAAAACGCAAGTGGGATCAGCCTGCAGTTTCATTCCTATACGCAATCGATTGAGATACACCCCGGCAATTGTGGGTTTTTCAATAATTGCATTGGTTTCACGCTCCACAATGGAGGCCAGTGTATAAACTTCCGTTTCTGTTAAGCCAAGCGCCTGGGCCTTTGCTCGGCGGACATCTTTTTCCCAAAAAGCATCATGCTCCCTGATCATTTTAAGTACAAAAGCTTTAGGATCCGTATTCCAATACATTTCATACGTATTTGGGATAAAAGCACTAATAAGTGTTTGTTCTGTATAGCCTATCTCCTCCAGGAATGGTTTGTCCTGAAAGAGGCGCAAGAGCAAAATTGAATCCGGCTCAATAAATTTGGATGTTTTACCGGCTACATTCTCTGTAAGGCGCTCATTGTTTAACACGACTTTCACGGCTGCTTGCTCCCCACTACGCAACTGTTGAATTAATTGGCGATTGGTCCAACCTGGTTCCACTTTAAACCGGCCCGAGCGCATTTTGTCTTTTTTGTATTTCATTTGTTCAGAAAGCCACCGAAAATTCACTTCGTCGCTGATGAACGCTCCCTTTTTTAAGATCAGAACGACATCTTCAAATGAAGCGCCTGTGGGAATATAGACATAGGGATCAGCCAGTTTACTTGGCACGGACGGAAACCAAAATCCTTTTACAGGTTCCCAAGCGAAATAAACGCCGCTAAGCAACACTAATAGTAATAGAGTCAAGATACCTCGGCGGGCAGAAGACTTTTTCGAGTTCATAATTTTATGCCTGAATGATTGGGATTGACTAGTATGATTGGAAACTGAATTATCCATAATTAACTCAAGTAAATAAGGGGGCAAATGTAATATCGTACGGCCGATTATAATTCAGAAGGAAAACTTTACAGCGAATTACAAAAAAATCAACTGTTTGAGCTCAAAACTGATTCGATCCAACGCTGTGACGCTGAGCATAGAAGTTCGGAATTGTCGCTTCGGATTTCCGGACCATAAAACAGTTTAACCTCAATTTTTTTTGCTCCAAAACGCCCTTTTGCATGGCTTAAAAAAGATTTATTGCCAATCCAATAATCTCGCTTATCCGCAAAAACAAGCACGACTGGCACAACGGGTATATTTGATTGAGCAGCCAATTTGAATCCTCCAATTTTGAACGGTAATGTGCCCGGCAAATCTGAAGTGGTACCTTCTGGAAAGATAATAATTGGAAAGCCAGCCTCAATTTTTTCCAGCATTTGTCGTAAAATGCCAGAACGACTACCGGCACTTTCACGTTTTACATAAAGAATACCTGCCATTTTTGCCCCTTTCCCAATGATGGGCCATTGGGCCAATTCTGCTTTTGCAACCGGATATCCCTCAATATCACGAAGTAACAATATAGGATCCAGATAGGACCGGTGATTACTGACGAGCATACAAGGAATATTGGGTGCTTTACCTTCGGTTTGAATGGATAGCCCAATACCCCTAAGCAGGTTACGTGCCCATCTGCGACGGACGCGCATGGATCTTCGGATATCTATGCCCCAAAAACAGTTGCGTAACCAAATTTCGGCTACAATAAGGGACGAGTAAACGATAAAAAACAAAAAACGGGCGAATATCCTAATGGTTTTCACCATGCAAAGGTCGAAATTTGGAACAACTCTATGCCAAAAAAAAGGTGTCTACATAGCGCAGGCACCTTTTATATCAGGGATACTCTATTGAATATCAAAATCTTGTTGCAGTCAGCCCCTCCCGGAGCTCCTCAAAAGTGATGTCTAATTGCGAAGCATCATAGATACATTCGCCATTCACAATAAGCAATACCTGAGGAGACTCGTGATGCACCTGAAAAGTATCGGCTATCTGAAGCGATACTGGGCGAAACAAAAGTACATCGAGGTAGTAAGCTTCCATTTCAGGGGGTTCAAAATCCCAATCATCTTCCAGGCGATACTTAGCAATTGTGCAAATATTACAACGCGTGCTATGCTTGAAAATCAAACAAGGAACTTCAAACGAACGGGTTTTGATCCGTTCAATTGCTTCAAAGGTTTCGAGCGGGAGCCATTGTAATGCCATGTTTTTTACAAGTCAGCGCCTGGACAGCCGTAGCCCCTGTGACAAGATTCGAGGATGAAAAGTGCGGCCACAAAGGCAATTGCGAGGAATTTTTTCCAATTTTTCATGGTTGAAAGTGCTTGATTTCTGTATAAATTACAAAGGTTATAAAAACTAAGTGGGTAGAAACGGCATTGCTGTCGGCTTATTGTTACAAAGATTGTACTTTCCTAAGTTCAGGGCAAAATTAGACCAAAAACAATAAAAGACAGAATTTAAAACGCATAAATCGTTTAATCCGAAGCCTTGACAGGATAATATTTTTTCAAGAGCATAGATTCAAGATGCTCAAGCTGAAAAAAGTATTCCATTCTATGCCATCGCAGCCTTCACAAACGCCACAAATAGCGGGTGTGGGTTTTCTACGGTGCTCTTTAATTCAGGATGAAATTGAACCCCCAAAAACCATTTAAGTTCAGGGATTTCAATGATTTCTACGAGGTTGGTTTCAGGATTTATTCCTGTAGCGAACATACCTGCTTTTTCAAAATCACTCAAATATTTATTGTTGAACTCCCAGCGGTGACGGTGACGCTCACTGATCTGCGCATTTTTATATGCTTCGAGTGCTTTTGATTTTTTCTTCAAATTGCAATTGAAGGCTCCAAGGCGCATGGTACCACCCTTTTGAGTGATATTTTTTTGGTCAGCCATCATATCAATGATTGGATGCGGCGTTTCAGGATTCACTTCCGTGCTGGCAGCATCGCTTAAATGCAAGACATTGCGGGCAAATTCAACACAAGCGACCTGCATCCCAAGACAAATGCCAAAAAATGGAACATTGTTTTCACGGGCATACCGAATTGCAGAAAGTTTGCCATCGATCCCGCGCTCGCCAAATCCAGGTGCTACGAGAATTCCATTTAATCCTGATAGTGCCTTGCGTACATCTTTATAACTCCCTTCCAAATCTTCCGCATGGATGGGATGTACTCGAACTTTACATTCATTCACGGCTCCTGCATGGACAAATGACTCGTAAATGGACTTATAGGCGTCTGGCAGTTCGTTGTATTTTCCGACAAGCCCGATCTTGATCTCGTGGAGGGGGTTTTTAAGCTTACCCAAAAAATTTTTCCAGTTCGTAAGGTTAGGTTCTTTGGTGTCTTTCAAATGAAGTTTTGAAATAACCACCGAATCAAGCCGTTCTTTATGAAGCAGCAGCGGAACATCATAAATTGTCTCGGCATCAATCATTTCAATCACAGAAGACGTCTCTACATTGCAGAACTGCGCCAATTTTCTTCGGATCTCAATACTCAATGAATGCTCCGTCCGACAGGCCAGAATATCAGGCTGAACGCCCAAGCTAAGCAGTTCTTTTACAGAGTGTTGCGTGGGTTTTGTTTTGAGTTCCTTTGCAGCATTGAGGTACGGAATGAGCGTCAGATGTATGGAAAGAGAATGTTCTTTCCCCAACTCCCAACGGAGCTGGCGCACAGACTCAACATAGGGCAAAGACTCAATGTCTCCAACAGTACCGCCCAACTCAGTAAGCACGATGTCGTACTTACCTGATTGACCTAAAAGCAGCATCCGCCGCTTAATCTCATCCGTAATATGTGGAATGACCTGCACCGTTTTGCCTAAAAAAGCCCCGGCACGTTCCTGTTCTATGACCGTTTGGTAAATTCGGCCAGTCGTTACGTTGTTGGCCTGTGAAGTCGGTGTATTGAGGTATCGCTCGTAGTGGCCAAGGTCGAGATCCGTTTCTGCGCCATCGTCGGTGACATAGCATTCGCCATGCTCATAAGGATTGAGTGTGCCTGGATCCACATTGAGGTATGGATCGAATTTTTGAATCGTGACTGAAAACCCTCGCGCCTGAAGTAATTTGGCGAGACTTGCACAAAGAATTCCTTTCCCGAGCGAGGAGGTGACTCCGCCCGTAACAAATATGTATTTTGTCATAGAATATTATTGTCTGGATTTTAGACTTTGGCCGTTAGTCGTTGGACTTAGTAAATCATAATTCATGAGTCCAGAATACAAGGTTCAGAAGTCTGTTATCAAGACTTTGCCACGGGCCGCAAAGGTAGAAAATGGATTGGGATTGGGAAATGAAAAAAGTGCTTTACCTGCATAAAATCTTGACTCTGGTTGTCTAAGCCCTGATCCAAGACCTCAGAAATGTATTGGGTACAATCTGGAAGAGGTTGGAGCAATTTTTTAACCCTTAAACTCAAACATATCCGCATCTGCTAAAAATGGCAACTGCTTGCGATATGCATGCAGTTCTTCCAGCGAAACTACTATGGTTATAATGTCAGATTGTCCATCCGGAATTTGGGTAAGGGTCTGACCTGTGTAGTCGATCATCGTCGAGTCTCCGGAATATTCAATACCATTGCCATCGACACCTGCAATATTGACCCCTACAATGAAAGATTGATTTTCAATGGCTCTGGCAGAAAGGAGTGTTTTCCAATGGTGTGCACGCTTATTGGGCCAATTGGCCACATATATCAGCAGGTCGTAATAAGGGGTATGCCCACAAACAAAATCCCCCATCGTATTACGACTCCATGCCGGGAAACGAAGGTCATAACAGATCATTGGACAAATTTGCCAACCAAGCCACTCAACGGTCAGGCGTTTTCTTCCTGAAACAAAGTGTTTTTGTTCTCCCGCAAGCGAAAAAAGGTGTTTTTTATCGTAAAAATCAAATTTTCCATCTGGACGCATAAAGATCAGGCGATTATAATAATTGCCTTCCACAACACAGATAAAGCTCCCTGTCACAGCTGCATTCAAATCTTTTGAAATTGTACGCAACCAGTCCATGGTGGGGCCATCCATTGGCTCAGCCAATTGAGCTGTATTCATGGAAAATCCGGTCGTAAACATTTCAGGTAGTACTACCAAGTCTGTGCTATTCCGCATGGGGCTGAGTTTTTCCGTGAACATGTTGCGGTTTACAGCTGGAGCTTCCCAGAACAAGGGGGATTGAACGATGGAGATACGCATAGAAATTGTGAATTTGGAAGCAAGGTACGCAGTCTGAAAATATCTTAACTTTGGCATTCAAAAAGAAACATGCAATGAAATCTATCGTCAACCTTATTCTAATCCTTGCCGCACATACAACGTTTGCCCAAACCGGTATTATCTGGTCGCAAACAGCTGATGTAGCTTCCAGTCAATTTGGCAACATGCACCCCCGGGTAGTCATAGATGGTGCTGGAGATCCTATGATCTTATGGGGGAAAGGCAATGCAAATCAGGTATTTTTTACCCATTGGACGGGCAACAGTTTTGCCAGTCCTGTGGCTATGAATCCCAATACAATTCCTGTATTTGCCGCCTCATGGGCAGGCCCTGATCTTGCTTCCCGAGGAGACACGGTCTATGTGGTTTTTAAACAAACACCCGAAGATGCAAATAATATTTATCTGGTACATTCTTTCGATGGAGGGGTCAATTTCTCTGCACCTGTAAGCGTAGATGCGATTGCAGACAGTATCTCAAGATTTCCAACGGTGAGTGTGGATGCAAAAGGCAATCCAGTGGTAGCTTTTATGAAATTTAATCCAGATTGGACAAATGCCCGATTTGTTTTGGCCAAATCAGAAGATCAAGGAAATTCGTTTAGCACGGATGTATTGGGGAGCGGCTATTCAGGTGGCGAGGTTTGCAGTTGTTGTCCGGCTTCTTTGGCCACCGATGGAAATACTACCGCGTTGCTATACCGAAATAATTTGAATAACCTGCGAAATAGTTGGGCTTCGATTTCTTATGATGGGGGTAACAGTTTTGGTGGAGGTATCGAAATAGACAATACTGATTGGATAATTAATGCTTGTCCCGCAACCGGCCCCGATGGCGTAATTGTAGGAAATAGCCTTTACTCGGTATTTATGAGTGCAGCAAGTGGTAAATCGCTGTGCTACAGAAGTCATTCGAATCTTAATACACAACAATTGGAAATGCTTGAGCCACTTACGGAAAATGTTGCCGGATTAGCGCAACAAAATTACCCACGTATTGCGACTTCAGGTGAAGCAGCAGCAATTGTCTGGACTCAAACAGTCAATGGCGATGCTCAGCTCGGCTTTCAATTTACAAATAATATTTCAAATGGTTACAGTCCAGGATATGAGATTTTGGTACCCAATAATGTTGTGAGTGCTGATGTTGCATTTTCTGCTACAAAGATTTACGTTGTTTGGGAGGACCTTAGTAGTGGAAAAGTTAAGATTAAATCAGGCTCTTATATTTCTTCTGGTGCGAGCGATTTATCAAATACGTCTGGATCTTTCCAAATCTTCCCTAATCCTGCATCCTCTTCAGGTTTATATGTCCAATTTGATGTACCAGATGCTTCCAGAGTGAACTATAAAATTTTCAATACCCAAGGACAACAACTTGTCTCAGGCGTTGGAGCGGCTACTGATGTTGGCCTGAAAATGGATGTTTCAAGCCTTTCAAGCGGGATTTATTTTATCCGCATTTCCCATCATGGCCAGGTTGAATTCCGGAAAGTAATCCTGTAGCGCTCCCCCACTCTACCGGATCAGTGTAACATTCCCTCTTAGAAGTTCGGTAAAACCATCCTGGTATTCCGCTTCCAGCACCCATCCGAACACGGCTGGATCACAGGGCTTTCCCCGGAAATTACCGTCCCAACCTCGTGTATTGTCATTTACGGAGAAATTTTGATCTTCATAGATTAATTCTCCCCAGCGGTCAAAAATCTTGAAGGTCAGTACTTTAGTTACCTGTTTGCTTTTACCATGAACGATTAGCAGGTCGTTTTCAAGATCGCCGTTCGGGGTAAAACCTGTGGGAACGAATACCCCCCGAGGTTTTTCAACGGTCACTTTTATTTCATCGTTACCCGTGCAACCATTTTCATCCGTAACTTTAAGATAATAGGTGTTGGTGGACACCGGACTTACCCAAATGTCCTCACAATCGGGCACCTCTTCGCAAGTGAACGCATCTACCAATGCACTTCTCCATTCAAAAATTGTAATACCAAATGCATTATTCACCGTAGATGTAATCAGAAGGCTGTCGCCTAAAACAAGGGGAATATCCATCCCAACAGTCACCTGCACTGGTAATGGCTGACCGATGGTAGCCGACGTAACAGCTATACAGCCGTTTCCATCCCTTACCTGCAATGAATAATTTCCTGCCCCTAAGGCGAGGAATACGCTGCTGCCACTAAAATTGCCATTATTCAAGCTGTAACGATATGGTATTATTCCACCGGAAACAAACAAACTAATCCGGCCATCATGCCCGCCAAAACACTCCAGATCGGTAGTTTCTGCAGATACAATCATGCCATTTGGCTGACTGATTGCTGCAGAATCAACCAAGACACAGCCGTTTTGGTCATTCACTTGCAAGGTATAATTACCAGGGCCAAGTTCTTTGATGTCAGCAGTGGTCTGGCCGTTATCCCATAAATATGTGTAGCTTGGAATTCCCCCTTTCACGGAAGCCTTTAATACCCCAATACTATCGTTGGCACAAAGGATGGGCTGATTCTGAAATGAAAGTTCGAGCTTTTCAGGCTGCTGCACTTCTGTGACTGCAACGGCAGTACAACCCTTTGAGTCGGACAAAGTCACTCGATAATTACCTGCTGAAAGTTGAGTGTTTTGCTTAGCAGTCTGGCCATTTTCCCATAAATAACTGACGGCACCCACAGCATTTTGTACAGCGGTAACCGAAGCTGATCCGTCAGAAAATCCGAAACAGGATGCATTTTCAACCGTCGTTTGAAAGGATATTGGAGGAGGCGCAATCACATTGAAATTAAAAATCCCATAACAACCTTGAAGATCTGTGACGGTAAGCATATAATTTCCACCCGAAAAACCACTTACAACTGTAGCATTGGGTGCCGCTGGTAAACTCCAATGGTAGGTATATTGGGTCGAATCTGCCATACCTAATCCGCCTTCAAGGAACACGATAGCTACCAGGCCATCAGGTTCGTCTGAACAGGTCGGGGGAGCGTACGCGGTCAACACTGAAATAGGATTTAGTTCATGGATTTCAACAACTTGAGTGCCTGTACAGCCTTTTGAATCGGTGGCTGTAACCGTGTACTGACCCGGCGCAAGGTTAGACACATCACTGCCCATTTGTCCATCACTCCATTTAAAGTTAAATGGTACGCCATTGCTTCCGCTGGCAGAGGCGGATGCTTTACCACTCATTTCACCCCAGCAGGCAAAGCGGGTTTGAGTAGCGGTAACCAAAACTCCGGTTCCGGGTTGGCCTATGTTTGCCGATGCCGTCGCAGAACAATTATTGGCATCAGTGACTGTTACAATGTATACGCCACTGGCCAGATTGCTGATTACCTGCGAATTGCCAGATGACCCCCAATTATAGGAATATGGCTGAACGCCCCCTACAGGAATTGCAGAGGCCGATCCGTCTGAAAAATTGAGACAGGATGCATTGGTATGGACCGTTGTAACAATAAGTTGAGCAGGTTGTAAGACCGTTGTATTGGTGGAGACGCTGCATCCTTTGGCATCGGTTACGGTAACGGAATAATTTCCTGCAAACAAATTTTGAGCTGTGGATGCTATCTGGCCGGTGAGGTCATTCCATAAAAATTGGAGCGGAGCAGTCCCACCCTGAGCCTGCACTACGGTTGACCCCGTGTTTTCTCCAAAGCAAAGAACATTTTGGGCGGTAATACTTGTGATATCGATTGTTTGCGGACAATCCAAAGTAAAGGTGTAACCTTCTGTACACCCTTTCGGATCGGTAACCGTCAAAAAATATGATCCACAGGGCACATTTTCCAGCTTAGCATTGGTACTTCCATTGCTCCAAAGATACTGATACGGAGTTCCTAAAATCGAAGTTGTGGTGATAGAACCATCCTGAAAACCTGAACAGGAAGGAGTTGTCGTATCAAAAGTTACTTCAATTGGTAGGGCTGCCAGAATAAGCAGAGCATCCGACTGTGCTGTACAGCCGTTCCCATCCGATACGGTAACAAAATAAACACCGGTGCAAAGATTTGTGGCCGTTTGTACTCCTATGGGAATAGTATTGTCACTCCAGGCAAATTGATACCCCCCCACTCCACCGGAAGGATTTACAGTGCCTTGTCCCTGACAATCTCCCAAACAGGTCTCCTCAGATATATTAATAAAATTTATGGTGATGGCCGGAGGAGCATTCACATTTATGGTTACCCTGTCGGTACAGCCATTAGAATCTGTCACCGTGACGCGATAAGTGCCTGCAGTTAGGCCAACCGCTTGTTGAGTTGTCTGACCCGTTGGATCATTCCATTGATATTGGTGCGGTAAAACTCCACCTGTTGCAAAAACTGTAGCCCCTCCATTATTTCCATCAAAACAGGTTGCACCCTGTACCATGGTGTTGCTGATCAATAATAAGGGCGGTTCAAGCACCTGAGCAAAAGTTGTTGCAGCGCATAAGTTCGCATCAGTCACCGTAACAAAATGGAATCCGGCATCCAGATTAGTTGCATTTTCGGCTATAGAACCATTGTCCCAGAGGTACTGATACGGCATAGTGCCACCCGAAACGATGATGTTTGCGCTGCCGTCAGAAAGCCCGGAGCAAGTTATGGAATCCTGCATCGCGTTAAAAACATAAGGTGTTGGTTCCGTCAGCGTAACCGCTGTAATACTCCTACAGCCGTTTTCATCGGTTGCAGTCACTGAATAACAACCTGCAAAAAGGTTGTTTTGAACTGCTCCAACAAGTGATGGTCCGCCAAGACAATCCTGCCATGTATACGAAATCCCCCCGGTTCCCCCTGTAGCTGATGCCGTAAGGGTACCAGAATTATCGCCATTGCACAGGATATTCGTGCCAGAGGCAGACAGAACAATTGCAGGTGGGCCATTTATGGTAAAACTTACCGTATCTCTACAGCCAAGTGCGTCCAGCAGGATAACTGCGTGATTTCCTTTTGGCAAAATATACAACAGGTCACCATTAGGAAATGGCAATGGGTTATTGTCCAAAAAGAATAGGACTGGAAAGCTTGCATTAGACACCGAAAGAATTGCTGAACCCGTAGAATCTCCTGAACAAAACACATCCTTAGTAGAAAAAACATCCCCAAACATGGTGCATTCCGGAAAAAGGCTGCTGGCATTTTGAACCGCCGGCACACAAGTTGTTGGACTGATACAGCGAACTGAAATATTCACCAATTGACCAACGCTTATCCCTGAAATTATGTGCGAAAGCGCGCCATTGTTAGCGGCTTGCCAAATCCCTCCGTCCACACTAACTTCATAGCCCAAGGATCCCGGAACAGGATTCCAAACCCAAGTCATCGTATTGATCCCAAGTTGAAAAACGAACAGGCCGGTTGGGGCCGGAAATAAGGTAGCAACATTTACCACTGCCGTATCGGTGTGGGTACAATTATGGCTGTCTGCAGCTGATAGCACATAAGTCGTGGTATTTGAAGGAGTTGCAGTAGGGGTTGAACAGTTTGCACAAGAAAGAGAACTGCTATTTGTCCAATTGTAGGCAACATTGTTTACTGCACTGAATCCTATGCTCCACCATTTCACTTTGCCAAATTGGGATGGCGCAAAACCATCTGAAACGACCAGGCTCCAGTCACCAGTTACAGCGGCGCCTGACAAAGCATTCCAGTTCCCTTCCGGGATATAGGTGCCATTAAAAGGCGCAACCTGACCAACGATCGGCAAAGTGGCCGTCGGTGAGAAACAAGTAACCTTATAATTATCACCTGAGCCGCCATTACCAGTAGAAAGCATGAGCTGTTGGCCTCCAGGGGCTCGAAGGAATATATTAAGGTCTGAGTCAAAATCTGTCTCAATATCCATGCATACCGAGGTGATCTGCTGGATAGGATTGGTTACAAAATTGAATCCAAGGCTATTGACCCCAGTGGGAGATACGTATGGGTTAAGGTGGGGGTGATTGGCATTTCCAAAGCGATAGTCCGGATACGCCTCAAAACGGACCTCCTGCGTGGGAGGGGCCAGCGAAGTAACATTGAAGTTAACTGGTTCGCCTATACAAACAATTGTATCCCGAAGCGGTGGAAAATTATTGTCACAAATATAGCAGTTCGGGTGGGTAGGCGGTAACACAGCGATGCTCACAAGTGTATCCCAGGTGCATCCAAACGCATCGGTCAACGTAAATGTGTAACCTGCGGTACCTGCATTTTGCGGGGACGCTGCAATGCTGTCTGCGGACGAAAAGAAGATCGAAGGATGACTACTCCAATTCCAATTGACAAATTGTGGGCTAAAGGTTTCAATGTTCGGATATAATGTGTCCTGAAATTTCATGGACCAACTGAAAATATACCCATTGTCAGCAGGCCAAAGGTCTGTAACCCCGATGGTCCATTCTCCATTGAGCGGACATCCAACCAAATCACTCATGGGATCGAAAGAACTATAATCCCCGGAAGGAAGGGTATTGCCTGTTAAGATTGTATTTGAATACTCGATCCATGTGGGATTGGTTGCATTGGGTGTCCAACAATAATCATAACCCAAACCAGGTACAGGATTGAAATTATCATTATCATTTGGTTCTCCAAGATACACCTCCCCCCCAATATTACCCGGATGATCGTGCAGGATAATACTTTGACCACTGGGACAGGTGAGCGTAATCTGTACATCCCGCATCCAGGAGTGCTCCATTGTCACGCAAATACTTTCAAGTTCGTTGGCATTCACCAGAATTTGCCCGGGCGAAAATTGTGTCAAAAGGATGCTAGTCTCGTATAGTTCGCCAGTTCCATCTGGCAATGGAAGTGAATCTGCACGACTGACCTCTACATCGAAGGTCGCAGTGATCGGAATAACTGAAAGCGTTGAGCCACTTCCTGATGCGTTCACTGCAGCGTTCAGATTTAAGGTGTCACCTGCGCAAATCTGGCTGATAGATACCAGGTCAAAATCCGGTCTTGGCGCTACGCGTACACGCTGACTGATAAAATTTCCATTTCGACAACCGAGGGTATCTGTCAAAAAAAGCTGTACAAGATACCCTCCGGCCTGATCAAAACGGTGTGAAGTGTTTGGGCCATAAGCAATGCCTCCATCGCCAAAATTCCATTCGAAATTGGTCGTAAAGTCAGACTGCGCATAAGCAAAATTATTTTGCGGGTAAATGCCGGCGCCTTTAAAAAAAACTCGTTCACCAGGGCAAATATCAATCCATCCTGTATCAATGGGTAAAATGGCCGGAGTGGTAGAAACCAGGTCAGCCAGGATGGTTTGGCAGGAAGCCACGCAAGAAATAGCCGCAGCCCATCCGGCACCCGTTCCGGTCCCATTTGACTGAAATGTGACTGTGATGCAACCGCTTGGATTGGTAGCGGTTGCCTGCACGACAAACGGCTGTCCCGTGGGATAGTCCGTTGCGCAAGACAGTAATGGAGCAGCAGCATTCGGACCGTCGTAAAAGCAAAGCAAATCTCCGGCTGCAAGATCTACACCTGAAAAACTTAGACGGACATGTGTAGCGCCCATCCCATCTGAACAAATCGTAGTATTAAAACTTTGGTTGTTACCATAATTACCCGCTGGTCCGCCAGAATCATAAAATGTACCACTACAATCTAAAATGGATGTGCCATTCATCAGATAATTTTGAGCAGGTAGCAGGGCAGGAAGGAGGAAAATCAACGCAAGCAATCCTTTCATGTTTGTTGGTTTGTTGGGACAAAAGAAGGGAAAATTTAGGAAATAAGTGTTAAACCTCAACAATTGAAAGTTGTCAACCAAAGTAGTGTTTATTGTCCTTTGGAACTCAATACTTTGCCATTTTTACCAAAAAATGGCAATTTTTTAACGAGCCATTTTCAGAATCGACTCAAAAAACGTACTTTTGCGGCGCCTTTGCACCAAGTCTTACCATTCTACTTTCATTGTTACAACAAACATAACTAATGGCAAAAAAACGCATCGCCATCAACGGCTTTGGTCGCATCGGTCGCTTAACCTTTCGCAACCTTGTAAAAAACCCAAATGTAGAAGTAGTCGCAATCAACGACCTTACAGACAATCATACCCTTGCACACTTGCTTAAGTATGACACCATGCACGGACGTTTTGACGGTACCGTAAGTGCTGACGAAAGTAGTATCACGGTAAATGGCACTAAAATCGTTGGACTGGCCGTAAAAAACCCCGCTGAACTTCCATGGGCGGCCATGAACGTGGATGTAGTTCTGGAATGTACGGGTATTTTCCTGGATAAAGAAAAAGCTGGGTTACACCTTCAGGCGGGTGCAAAGCGGGTGATCCTTTCTGCACCGCCCAAAGCCGACGATGTTCCTACTTTCGTGATTGGTGCAAATGCTGATCAGATCACGGATGAAGATACAATCATCTCCAACGCGAGCTGCACTACCAACTGTCTCGTGCCCATGATTCTGACGCTGGACAAAGCATTTGGTGTGGAACAGTTTTTTATGAATACCATTCATGCGTATACGTCCGACCAAAACCTTCAAGATGGTCCACATAAAGACCTGCGTCGCGCCCGTGCTGCTGCTCAAAACATTGTGCCCACAAGTACTGGAGCTGCAAAAGCTGTGGTTACCGTATTGCCACACCTAAAAGGCAAAATTGCTGCGCATTCGCTTCGGGTTCCGGTGGCAACAGGTTCCATCACAGACTGTGTTTGTGTGATTAAAAAACCAGCCACTGTGGAAGAGATCAATGCAGCCTTTAAAGTTGCGGCTGAAACAAGTCTAAAAGGCATTATGGAATACAATACTGACGAAATTGTGTCAAGCGATATTGTACGCAATACCCACTCTGTTATTTTTGATGCCCCATTGACCCAGGTAAATGGCAACACTTGCCGTATTGTTGGCTGGTATGATAACGAGGCAGGTTACTCCGCCCGTCTGGCGGAGTTGTGCGCAATGTCCTAATAATAAAATGTGGTCAATTTATTTAATGTGGTCAAGGTGAGCGCAAAAAACACCTTGACCACCTTGACCACATTAAACACCTTGACCACATTCATTTATATGAAACTAAATTTTAAAGACAAAAAGGCACTAATTCGGGTGGATTTCAATGTGCCGCTTGACAAATCGTTCAATATTACTGACGACACCAGAATTCGGGAGGCAATACCCACAATCCAGCATATACTGGAACAGGGCGGAGCGGTTATTCTGATGTCTCACCTTGGTCGTCCTTTGGAGAAACTTAATGCCGATGGGTCGGTCAATATTCAGAAATTCACCCTGCAACATCTGGTCAAACACCTGCGTAAAAAGTTGAAAGTAAAAATTCAATTTGCCGATGACTGTGTAGGCAAACAGGCCGTAAAAAAAGCGGCTGCACTCAAGCCTGGTGAGGTGTTATTACTGGAAAATACACGATTCCATGCAGAAGAAGAAGCTGGTGATGAAGCTTTTGCAAAAAAAATATCTGCCCTGGGTGATATCTATGTCAACGATGCATTCGGCACAGCCCACCGCGCCCATGCCAGCACCACTGTCGTGGCACACTATTTTGACAAAGCGCACAAAACTTTCGGGTTCCTGATGGAGCGTGAGATAGAAAATGCCACTAAGGCCATGTCAACACCGGCCAAACCGGTTACCTGTGTCACGGGCGGTTCTAAAGTGAGCGACAAAATCATGTTGCTGGAGAAATTTCTCGATTATGCTGACAATATCCTGATCGGCGGAGCAATGGCCTACACCTTCTTTCTGGCAAAAAAGGGGGAAGTTGGCAATTCGCTGGTAGAGGCAGACAAACTAAAGACAGCCGTAGAATTCTTGAAAAAAGCCAGGGCCGCAGGTGTGAAAGTATTGTTACCGAAAGATTCTGTTTGTGGAGACAAATTTGCTATTGATGCTGCCGTACAGGTCTGTCCAAGCAACCTGATCCCGGCTGGATGGATGGGTTTGGATATTGGCCCATCGGCTGCCAAGTCATTCGCTTCAGTGATCCGTAAAAGTCAAACAGTGATCTGGAATGGCCCAATGGGGGTTTTTGAGATACCTGCGTTTGCAAATGGTACCAAAGTAGTGGCTAAAGCCTGTGCTTCGGCGACAAAAAAAGGTGCATTTACGATGGTGGGAGGAGGAGATTCCGTAGCAGCTGTAAACCAACTTAAGCTTGCCAAAAAGGTTAGCTTTGTTAGTACAGGAGGAGGCGCGATGCTGGAGTTTATGGAGGGAAAGGTATTGCCTGGAATTAAAGCAATTACCGGGTAATTTTTGGCCACCTAATCAACAATAGAACATACAAATGAATCTGGGAACCGATATGTTCTATTGTTAATCAGGTAGGTAATCAATCTATCTTAAAAAATTCAAAAGAAGCCCTTTCTGGCAATGTAGCGGCAGCTTCTTCCCCTTCAGCAGCAATATACCATTGTTTAATTACGGCTCCATCAATCGTCGCAGTAAATATCCCATCAGCGGCTGCCAGGTCTCCGTTTGTACCATCGTCAAGGAGTTGGGTGCGTTTGAAAGCAAACTGACGATCAGCGCGATAGTACAGCCAACCACCCCGGCTGGCATTGCTTAACTTGGCCGTCACCTTGATCTTTCCACCGTCTTTCGATGCTTTCGCCTCAGTAATCACTGGTTGAAGCTTATTAAGCAATGGGTGTTTTGCAAGAAATTCCGAGCGCTTTAACATAAGCTGGCGAATACCAATCACATTGTCAGCTCCACTTTTCATCGTTTTGTCAAATCCATTTTGGAAATCTGTGAACGAGTAGAGTTTAAGCGAATCAGTTTTTACCCATGGTTCTACCTCCTTGCTTAAGACCTGTGCACGAGCTAACAATTGACCACTGGCGAGATAATCGTTCGTGATTGTACGCAGATGCGCAATATATACTTTTCGGTAAAGCGGATTTTTCAACAGTTTTGAAATAAGCGGGCGGCGAACGTTTTCAAACTCAGCCAATGGTGAGTACTGAATCAGCTGATCATCAGGCATTTCCTGAAAACTAAAATCCCGACGCCAGCCACCAAATGCCATGTTCAGGTCCCAAATTATAGGGTGACAAACACCTGTGGTATCCGCCCACAAATAATAATTGTGCGAGAGCGAGCCGTTATAAGAGTCCAAATTGACCAAGGCGTTATTAAGTGCCAACATCCAAAGCGTTTGGTCCACATCAAGTACAGTCTCTATTTGCTCAGGCGTTTTGTTTAGCACCCTAATTAGGTTGATCAGGACTTTCCAGGAAGCCGGATTATCGGTTTCATAGAAAGCATCATAGCAACCGGCATTTTCACTGAGATAAGTGAGCGAAGCGTTTTCGCCTTTAGGACAACCAGACTGACTTCTGGCCTTTTTCCAGCTATCAGGGTCACATTTTATGATATAACCGTTCGTTGCCCCAAAGTTTTTTTTCACAAAACTGGCATCTACCGATTCAGAATTTATGTAGACGCCCCAGTATTTCCCATTGATATACAGTTTTGAGAAATTGCATTGTGGTGCAGGCATGTATTTTCGAATGATCTCATAAGCCAATGGTTCGCGTACAAAAGTGGGATCGAGAAATGCATTGGAAAGCTTAACGGTATTTTGATTCCCTTTAAGTATTTGTCCCTTCTTCTTAAAGTCAAGTTTAATATTTAGCGGAAGTTTTTTAATCGTCTCATTCCGTGTTCTAAAATACGAACTATTGCCTTTATAACGTACGCCCACACTGTCGAAGCGTTGCCCGTTCACGAAAGCAGTAGCCGCAAGTCGCGATTCCGGGTTTACTTTTTTTAAGGAATCGAGCTTTACATCCCAATTTTTTTGTGAAAAATCTATGCGCACCTCTTGTACCCCAGTACCATAAAAATCCTGGGCAGAAGCGGTAGATAAACAAAGAACAAGCAAGGAGAAAAGGAAGGTGTTTCTCATAGTTTCAAAAGCAAAAAATCTGACGGTCAGTTTAAATTATTTGTTGAGTTCACTCAATTTGATCTTAAATGGCTCCTTGGTGTAGCTTGCAGGTAAAAAACCTGCTGCTCCTACATTTTCTGCGAGGATATAATAATCCAACACAGCATCCGAGCCGTTGGCTTCTATCTGCGCAGTAAAAGCTTTAACGCCAGATGGTAGACCTGCCGTATTTTCTTCCGACATATTCATCACGGAATAAGCATCCTTATCAGACAAGCGGTAATAGAGGTACATCCGCAACGGATATTTATCAGCCTTGGCACTGACCATGAAAGCATTCAGCTTTTGATTCTCCAGTTTTGCCCGACCTTTTACCGTTACTCCGGACACGATTGGAGGGAGTTTCGTAAGTTCAGGATGGGTTTTCAAAAAGCGGGCGCGTTTTGCCATCAGCTCTGTTAATCCCGGGATCTTGCTCTTTTTTCCTACCGTACTATTTAGGCTATGCTGAAAGTCATCATAGCTGTAAGTCTTGTTTTTATCATCATTGAACGGCACGACAATCATCCCACGAAGTTCCTGAGCACGTTTTTCGTAGAAGCCATTCAGAAAATTTTCCTCATTGATTTGACGAATATGTGCGAGATAGATCTTTTTGTTAAGTGGATCTTTTAGAAGCTGACTGATAAGTGGTTTATATAGGTTATCAGCATGTAGCAAGGGATCTAAGTTTTGCAAGGCCTTTAGGTCAAGGTCACTTCCACTCCCCGTATTTTTGTAACTGGCAAAGGATAGGTTGAGGTCCCATTGTATTGGCTGAAATCGATTATTCCCGTCACGATAGAGGAAATAATTGATACTGGATTTGCCTGAATAGCTATTCAGGTTCACCATGACATTATTTAAGGCAAGCATCCAAAGCGTACGATCCACATCAAGGACCTGACCAATATTGGCAGGCTCTTGAGCCAATTTTCGGGTAAGTTCTTGCAACTCAGTCCAGCCTCCACGAGATCCTATTTCAAAATTGCTCTTGTAGCAGTCCAGATTATCTTCGTATTCCAATGAGCCAAAGATATTTAACTTGCAGGTTGGGGGAATGTTTTCAGGCTTGACGGTCACTCCAGCTTTGAAAAGGGCTCCTGTAAAAGTGCCAAAATGGCTCTCTAAAAATGGCTTGTCAATGTTTTCTATATCTACATATACACCAATATATTCGTCATTTACGAACAATTTGGTATAAGCCGTTTGAGACGCAGGCATATACTTGGATGCAATTTCCTGATAAAGCATTTCACGGACCATACTCGGGTCTCGGACTGCTGCCGAAAGCTTGATAGCAGTATATCCCTGGTGATTTTGTGCAAGATTTGAATTGTTTAATTTTATGCTGAATGGATTACGCTTAAGTCCTTTAGCATATGATTTATCTCCCCGGAAGCGGACAGTTGCACCGTCATATCGTAATCCATCAATAACTACAGAAGTGGGTAGTGATTCTGTACCGTATATGCGCAAGGAATCAAGTGCGGCAACCCAATCTGTAGTTGGAATAGTGAGCCGAATCTCGCCTACCGTCTTTTTATCAAAAAGTGGGCGGGATTGAGGCGTATTTGCAGTTGGTTGGCCGTAAACTGCTGAGGGAAGCAGACCCGATGTTGTCAGGGTTATAACAGGCAATAGAAGTAGGAAAAGTGCTTTTTTCATGTACGGGCTTTGATGTAGAATTTGCTGATCAGAAATCTGGTGCAATGATACGGACAATGGTTGAATGTGATCAACATAGCATTTATTAGAAATGTGATTTTTGCTTGTTGAATGCCAGAATTCAAATGGGTGGCGACAAATAAGATTTTATCCTGGCACGGTTTTATAAGTTCATCTATGTGGTAAAATTCCAACATTCATGAACCAGGCAGATGGGAGTTTCCACAAGAGAAACAAACGCATTTTCCAGAAGGTGTTGGCGCGACGGAGGAAGTCTGACTGGGTCAATTTTTAATGTGATTTTATGACTTAACAAAGAAATACTGGAAAATCAATTGGTTCTTTTTTTTGACAAAGACTTTGTGAAGCCTTTCCACATATCTTCGAACGTATCATAGTCCTTTTGAAAACTAAGTCCAAGGCCAAAACGCAGATTGCGTTGACCTGTAATGTCATATTCATAACGCTGATAAACCTTTAGCCGCCAATGACGATTTTCGGTTAAGGCAATTTGAACCGTAACATCCTCCCCGAGAAATCCATCAGAGGTAGCAAAGCCAGTGCTTCCAAAGCCAAATTGGGAACCAACCTGCACGGTTACGCGATCATTTTTAAAACCACTGGTAAGACGTACATTCACCTCTTTTCCACCATTTCGATTTGGATCAGACAACACATCATTCTGGTAATCGCTGTAAATTATATCAAAATCAATGCTGGAAACGGTGCCGCCAAAAAATTCGGAAGCGAGGCCAGCCAGATAATTGGAAAACTGATTGCTGATCATCTGGGTGAGCGTATTGAATGCTGTCGCCACATAATCTGAACTGAAACCTGCCGAAGGTGGCAGAAATGAGCCAATTACCACCAAACCAAATACCTGCCTTGAAAGTTCGGCCTGGTCCTGTTGCAACAGACGCAATTTGTTGTCCGTCACAGATTTAAGCGCGCTGGAAATCGTAGGGAAATTCAGCCCGAACGTAATGTTAGGTTTCAAAAGATCGCCGTCAAGACGCATATTTACCGTCACACGGGTAGCCTTCGCAGCTTCATCGAGCAATTGTGGGCGTACACTTCGCAGCAATTCAAGTTCCTCTTTAATAAAATTATAGACTGAGGTATTAACCTCATAGGTCGCATCCAGATTTATCTGTGCACCGTAGGGATCACCATACCAGTTAATAGTGCCTCCTTTGGTCACTACAAAGGGCTTGTTTACAAAATTAAGCAGTGTAAACAGGTACTCACCACGTACGATCTGATACCCACCATACATCGTAAATTCCCCCTCTCTATTGATGCCAAGCCTGATATTTCCATCCCCGCGGCCTTTGATAATATCGCCTGTTTGTTCATCAAAAATCAGCTGAATCTCAGCCTGATCAGTGACGGTAAGGTCCATTTCAAAATTCAGGCCTTTTAGGTCGCCGCTGACAAAACTTTTATTCTTCCGGGCCTCGGCCTTGGGTTTGTTTTTATCAAAATTAATAAAATTGGCTTCCTTAGAATCTGCTGTAGAGGAAAGCGGAATAAATAGCCTGGTGCCTGCGCCTGTTGTGGCTTCAATGGAAATATTTGTTCGACTGAATGACCCACTGAAATCTGCCAAAAAGCTGCCCTCTGCACGACCATAATAAAGATCATTATCAGCCGCAGTGGTATTTAGGACTAAAAATCCCAGGTCCTTGGATTCGACGCGACAATTCACCCGCCACTTATTGAAATACTCGTGTTCAAGGCCACCATAAACCAGCGCAAAATGTTGTCTTGATGCATCAAAAATGGTATCACCCTCTGCAGATATTTTGTTTTTTGTAAATGTAATCGGTTGTTTTTTGATGCGAAAAAGTGTTTTTAGATAATCTATTTGGAATTGACCATCATTGACCAACATTGACCCTTCCACCGTAGGATGTTCCAGGTCTCCTTTTGCATAAAGGTTCGCGCCAAAACGCCCTGCCGTCTGGGAAATTTCGGGAACGATGGTTTCGATTACCTCAAATGGAAAGTCATCCGCTGTAAGTGCGGCCGCAAATTCGCCCGGAAGCAGGGAGATATCCATGCCTTCTACGAGCTGCTCTACCCCGTCTTCGCCGCCTAAAAGATAGGCTCCAGCTATCCGTAGGCGCTGTTTTTGGGTCTCTTTGTCTAATAAAAATATCTTTCCTTTCAGTGGCTTGGATAGGTCCTCCAATTCAAAATTACTCAGCATCTCTCCGTAAGGTTTTTCATTTACGAACAAGGTGTCGGTCAGGAATCCGAGTTCAATGCCTTTCATCAGGAATACATCGCGGATACTGACCTCAAAGTCATAAGCCTTGCCACTAAGCCTTAATTGCGCAGGATCAAAGAATCTATTTGCTTCACTAAGGTCAAAATTAGTTAGGCCAAACCGGAGCCCGCGCCCATTTGTACTACTTTCAAGTGCAATTCGCTTGATACCGTTGAAAAGCTCCAACTGCTTGGTTTCAAATCTATTTGCACCAAATCGAACATAGTTATCCTCCTCAATGAGCCATTCCTGGCTGAACAGTTTGAGCTTCGATGCGTTGAAAGTCAATTGCCAGAGAGAATCCGCTACTGTAAGATCGCCATTGAGGTAAATACTTTCTACAATACTATTGGGGGTCTCATCTTTTGCCTCCAGTTTGAGGTGAAAAATATCCCCTACAAAGGGTCCTCCAAGTGTAATGGACGGGAGTTTCGTTTTTTTACTCGCCCAGTTTTCCGGAAGTCGTAAGTAAAGCCAGGCCGAATCTGTATCACTGTTCCAACGCAGACTAGGGTCGTGGAATTCCGAATTGCCAAAACGGATCAGTGGGGTCTCCAAAATTAAATTGGAAGTTCCTCTGCGGGCATCTACACTGGCGGAGGCCTTCACATCACGCAGGGTATCGAGGCCCGGTATAAAGAGTTGAGCCAGGTTACGTGAGTTTCGGATCTGAAAATTTAGGTCGTAATGATCCGTAAAGGGCAATGAATCGTTTTTGGGTAAACCCAATTTTTCAACAAAGGCAGGGTGACTTTTGCCCAAAAGACGAAGCAGATTTTTAGGGGCTTTGGCAATACTGAAGTCTCCGGTCATTTGCCCTGTGGCCACATCCGAATCAAAGCCAAAAAAACGTGACCCATCTGGTCGAAAATAGGAGTTAAATCGAAGATAATCAAGGCTATACCAATTTTCACGATCTTCCAGAATTTTGAAATTCTGCAAATTTGCAGAACCGACTATTTCATCGACATTTCTGCCTCTGAGTTCTAGTTTTTTGATCTCCCCAATTAGTACCCAGTCTGTTTTTACCAATTGTAGTACGCCTAAATCGAGCCGGCGGATCTTGGCTGAAAAATCAAAAACCGGGATAGAATCTTTGATGTTAATATTTCCATCAAAGGCAAAGTCAACATTAGGGTCATCACTTTCAACTTTTCCGTCAAAGACATATTTTTCAAACTTTCCGTTCAGTTTGATGTCCCGGTAGGGATAATTGTTGTAAAAAAAGGTATCAATCTTCCCGGAGACCCTTGTATTAATGGTCGGCAAAGTAAGCCCGGTGGAATTGTCGGCAACATTGACCTGGAAGGTACTGGGCCCAAAATTATGGTCATCCGTCCAACTCGCCATATCAAAGCCACGCATTTTCAGATCGCCTCTATAGATGGCTTTTTCTGGCCCATCCTTTAAGTTCAATTGCATATCGATTTGACCAGGACCTAAACTAGTAACAAATTTGCCATACAATACGTGGTCAAAACCATCAAAAAGTTGATAACTACCTTTAAATGAGATATTGTTAAGTTTATAAAACTGTTTAGGTGGTCTGAATCCTGTGACAACACGAGAGATGGTGTTCATGTCTGTTAGTAATTCTTCAAAATCAAAATTCAGCACCATGGGTTCATCATTGTCACCCAAGCCTTTGCCTTCGAAATTACCACGTAAGCGGGTTGAATTTCCTACCCGTATGTCAAATTTATCTGCTTTTAATTTGCCGTTCACCTTGCCACTGATCGTACCGGCTACGTCTGCAAGCAGGTCTTTGTTGGAGGTAAAGAACTTATTGTCATACACCGTTTGTTCAAAATGACGCACATCTCCCAGCCGGATTTTTGAGCCAGGGGTCAGGCGAATATCCATAGTTACCTGATTGTTAAAATCAGCCAACAGGTCAGTCCATGGATCATCTTCAGCCGTATCCGCATAACGAAACATTAGCGTATCCCCAATTGAGGATCCGCCTTCGGTTTCAATTTTTGCACCATAAAGTGCTGTTATCGAATCGGTTAACAATAACTGCCTGGCCTCTCCATGTGCAATTGCAAAACCACTTTGCTCTCTGGCAGTCAAGGACTTAATCGTTCCTAAAATATCAAATACATCCTCCGTAGTAGGACTTCCATCGGTATCAACTGCGGGTTTTTCCCCAACGAAGATCTCGAGTCTTTCAGCCTGACCGTCAATATCCCGGACATTCAGGTGGTCATAATCCATCACTTCTAAGGGTGTCTGTTTGTCCGGTGAATTACGGAAATTGTCAAAACGGAAACCACTGTTTTTTAGCGACAATTGGCCTACAATAATACGGAGAGGGGCTGCAACATCAAGCGTGTCAGTCTTTAGAAGCAGGGGTTTGATATATGGCACGAAACCTGGAGGAGGCGAGCTTCTGTCTTTATCAAACCCGAAATAAAAGCCATCAATTGAAACTGAACTAACATCCACAAGATTATTTACAAGGTCAATATTATTGATTTTAACGTTGCCCTCCACGACGCTGTATGCCATTTTCTTATGTCGAATCTCCCCCTCACGAAACGTATATCGTTCATCGATAAACGCAACATCCAACAAATTAAGATTTTGTATTCTAACAGAAAATGGAGTTGGTTGCTTTTTCTGCTTGGGCGAGCTGGAACCAAATAGCCCCCCAATCTGAAAAAGCAATTCATTGAGATTGCCCCTACGTTGATCGGCCTTTTTAAGCAAATGAACACTGGCATGCTCAAGGCTTACTTCATTGAATTCCAACCTATTCCACAAAATTGAAAAGAAGTTGCCCGACAATCCGGCACTAAATTTTTGGGCGACGAGCATCGTATCGCCGTTCAGGTCCTCAATGTAAAGTCCTTCCAATATTATATTGTCGAAAAACTCGATATCTACTCGCTTCAATTCAACCCTGGTGCCGAGTTGTTCAGATAAATAATTGGTGGTTTTATGTACCATCCAATTTTGTACGGATGGTAATTGAAGTACAAAATATACTGTAATAAGCACAATGATAAGAACAAACAGAAAGTTTTCTACGCGGCGAAGCGATTTCTTCAACATGCGCCGTACATTGGAGTCGGGCTGTTGGGGCTGCGGTATTTGATCTTGTTGCGTAGACGTATCTGACATAGCTGCTAAGGCTGTGCAAAGAAACGCAGGATTTGTACCAAAAAGTGCGCCTGCATTTGCAAACGAATTACTTTTGTGCATGAAAATTGCATTCGGCCTTCTTGTGCTTGTCCTGATCATCCTCGGGTTACGCAACCGAAAAAAAGAAAAAAAGGAATGGGTCAAAGAAGAGCGCTACGACGAAAGTGGCGCATGGATTGACAAACGCTCAGGCGAACGAGGCACCTATGGCTCCCACGATGAGGAAATGGAGGCCAACCGCCGTTATATTGCCAAACAAAGCAAAGTAAGTGAACTTGCGCGCTCTGTACAGTCCTTTTGTTTTGCACAATACCCCGATTTTCAAAGCTTAAGTGATGAAAAAATCAAACGTCATTTGGCTGTTTGCAAAGCAGAAGCTTCCTGGCTTTTTAATTTTGCTGAAACCTTGACGGGCGGTAAAACACCCCATATCAAGGAGTATGCATTAAAGGATAGCCCCCTTCACCAGACGCTAAAAAAGCTGATCCTGGATTTTTCTTTCAATCGGTTTCCCAAATTGCTGGACCTGGAAATTGAACAGATCAAAATATTTGACCTTGCGGCGGGGCAATTTTCGGACAAAGTTTTGCGGGAGATTGAGACTGTGAAGGCTTGAGAAGGTATGACTAACCATAATTTTAATTTTACCACGTAGCGCACATAGTTCACATAGTTGTTCACCCTCAATTCTATGTGAACTATGTGCACTACGTGGTTAAAAAACCAATATGTGGTTGGTCTAAAAATTTTATTTCCGAACAAGGAATGGTAGACCCGGCTAAACAAAATTTATTATAGGCTGTTATAAATATATATTCCCAAAAATTTTTTGACAGAAATCTTTCAACTTTAACCTTACTTGAAAAAAATAGGGTGCAAACGGGTTGAAAATATTAACTTTGCGCCGAAAATAACACAGCAGCACAATACATGAGGCAGTTAAAAATTACGAAGTCCATTACGAACCGGGAAAGCCAGTCCCTGGAAAAGTACCTCCAAGAGATTGGCAAAGTGGACCTCCTGACCCCCGAAGAGGAAGTTGATCTCGCCAAACGCATTAAGCAAGGCGACCAAATAGCACTCGAAAAGCTTACGAAAGCAAACCTTCGTTTCGTAGTTTCGGTTGCAAAACAATATCAGAATCAAGGACTTAGCCTCTCTGACCTGATCAATGAGGGCAACCTTGGCCTCATCAAAGCCGCACAACGCTTTGACGAAACACGCGGTTTCAAATTTATCTCCTACGCCGTATGGTGGATTCGTCAAAGTATCCTTCAGGCCTTGGCCGAGCAGAGCCGTATTGTTCGTTTGCCTTTGAACAAAGTAGGTTCGCTCAACAAGATCAACAAGGCCTTCAGCCAGCTTGAACAGGAATTTGAGCGCGAACCAAGTGCGGAGGAACTTGCAGAAATGCTCGAGATCACCACCGATGAGGTAGAAACTACCCTCGGCGTGGCTGCCCGTCACGTTTCAATGGACGCTCCCTTCGTAGAAGGTGAGGACAACTCACTGCTCGACGTACTGGAAAACAATACCATGCCTGGAACCGACTCACACCTCGACTACGCAGATTCGCTGCGCCGCGAGATCGAACGTTCGCTTGGCACCCTGACCGACCGTCAGGCAGATGTGATCAAACTGTACTTCGGTATTGGAGTAGAGCACCCACTTTCGCTGGAAGATATCGGAGATAAATTCGGTCTCACCCGGGAGCGTGTGCGCCAGATCAAAGACAAGGCGATCAATAAATTGCGTGCCACCAGCCGCAGCAAATTGCTGAAAACATATTTAGGAGCGTAGGATTTGCGCTGCTTTCTTTTTAGCGGGGGTTCGACTTTGAGTCGAACCCCCGCTTGCATTAAACGGCGATTATAGTTGTCTGTCATTGCAAGCTCAGTTTCCATTTTCCAATTCGCCCTAGGGTCTTCAAATTCGTCTTCATCTTCATAATAATCAGAATCATCACTCTGACGCTCCTTGTCCCAAATTGAAAACTTTTCATTCAAATTTCACTGTCCTTCATTTGTCAATGCGAAATCTGGATTTAAACCGCTTAATTCTTCAATTACACTTTTGGTGATGTAGAAATGGTCAAGGTTAATTGCGCACCAATCTAAGTAAGAAGGTTGCAATTCAACAACCTCCAGCAAAGTGTTCCCTTCAAATTTTCCGAAGGTGAATACAGTTTCAAGATTGTTAAATTTCATAGCACACGTTTTTTTTAGAAAAGTTTGAAGAATTTGACAGCCAACCATTATGCCAACCTTAGTAACGGTTTCCAGATTGCCCAACCTTTTTTTGTCGGGAAAAGGCCATTTTGCAGAATTAAGAACTAAATCAGAAAAACAGTTAGCAGTTAAACTCTCATAAGTAGGAAAAAGGCTGAAAACCGAATTCCCCTTCCCAAATCTATACCCAAATGAAAAATGCTAACTATTTGAAAATCAAATAGTTAGCATTTA
>CANJPT010000060.1 GCA_947476195.1 Lewinellaceae bacterium
TCCAACGTCCACAAGTATAAAATCCAAACCTATATGACCACCACCCAATCACTCTTTTCCGCTGAAGGAATCGATCCCCGAAGCCTTGAATTTATTACACAAGCCATCGAAAAAAACAATCTCCCGGGATTCGATTACTTCGAATTTAAACGGGCAGTCGCACAACTCGGCGAGATGAACCTCGATGAAGCGACCGCGCATAAAAGCGCCTTCACTACTGCCGCTACGCTCGGCATCACCAAAGACAAACTGGTTGAAACGGCCGGGTATTACCGCAATATCGTAGAAAAAGAAAAAGAAGCCTTTGCCAGGGCCCTTGAAAATCAAAATGCCACTAAAGTCGCTGGCCGCCAACAGGAAGTCAGCCGACTCCGCGACCAGATTGAACGCCACAAGATCGAAATTACGCGTTTACAAGACGAGATCGGGGGTTACCTCAATCAGGCTGATGCCGAAGAAGCTGCGGTGAAACAAGAAAGTGAAAAGCTGGAAAAATCAAAAGCAGCCTTTGAAAAAGCGCATCAATCGGTACTTTTGGCGATTGACGGGGATGTAGAGAAGATGCACAAGTATCTTTGATCCATATTATTACAGCCATTTCTCAGTGAACCAAGACTTTGCTCACCGCGATAGGTACTTCGCCCTGAAAGAGAATTATACTGTAAATCCCTGGTTGACTTGGTGCAACAATCTGTATTTTCTCCTGAGCATCAGAGATGATATGACAGCGAATTCCGCTCCCTTCTCCATCAAAAATACGGATGGAAAGATTTTTTATTTGAGGCAACAACCCAAGGTTAAATGGTTCTTTTGACCGACAAGGATTGGGCCAAAGTGAAATCTCAGGGAAACCAGAATTTTCATTTTTAGTATTGGCCATCAAGGATTTGTGATACCAACGCTGCTCTATTTTATCCAAAACCCAATCCATTTGGCTTGGAATATAATGCCAGGAATAGTTGGTAAAATAAACCCTGTTATCCGCAATTTCTTCATAATGAAAATACTCGCGTAACTGGTGCGTGTATTCTTGGGTATTTTTTGAAAAATAGAAAAAAAGGATTGAATCTGGTTCTGGCCCATAAATGGGCGAATTAAGAAAAGAAAGGTAATACCCATAGTAACTCCATGCACCGTCAACCCAGTTGAATTGGCTTTGTCTCATGCTATCATTTCCAAAATATTGGTAGGTAGCCATTGCAACATTTTCACATTGAAGCGATGAGGAGGAAATATAATTACATCTCAACAAGGTATCGATCTGATTTTCCCCATTAAAATGCCAGTTGAGCCGAGAAGTATAATAAGGGCCATTAATAGAGCTATTGACGTGTATTTGTTGGACAAGTCTATTCTGAGCGTCATATTCAAAAAGCTCGCCACGGTTGTATTCGGCCTCACCGGCATTGTTGTAGAAATATTCTGCTTCTTCAATCATGTTGCCGTTTGTGTCATATTTTCGGTCACGACGCCTAAAATTCTCCCATACTCCGCTCTTCCATAGCTGCCCCAACCATAAGGTGTCTTTCCCAAAAGAATTGTAGTGAAATGTAAATAATGTTGACGGAGACGACATTCCTTGCATCAAATCTTCGCCTAATTCATTGGAAATCTGCCCAATCACATTGAACTGTGTGGTCTTCCTATAAGTTTCGACCCAGTTGCCCGCTGAGTCCAAATTCTCTCGTGTCATTATCTTTGTTGAGCCATTGTAAGAAAATTTAAACCTATAATTCGGTGTGCGAATTTGAATTAAACTGTCGAAGTTGTTATAAGAGTAGGCTTTCCAGGTTTCATCTATGGAAGTGTCGATACCAAAAGTGGAAAATGTCCAAGAATACGAACTGTCAATTTTTAAGGGGACAAAATTCACCTGAGCAATAAGTTCACCCAAAAAAAAATACAAGGTGAAACATAGCATGAGCAGTATTTTTTTCACGATTGTGTATAGTTTTGGTGTAAATGTGCTTAAAAGTAAAGGGTTCCCTAAATTTTTTTCTAAAAATTTTCCCCAACGCCCTACTTTGGCGGCAATAAAAAAATAGTTGCCGTGAAGCCTACCGACATCAAAGACCCCGAGTACTTCCACAAAGTCGTGGATTGCCAGTACGCCTGCCCTGCGCATACGCCTGTGCCAGAGTATATACGCCTCATCGCCGCGGAACGTTACACCGAGGCATATATGATCAACTGGGAATCCAATGTGTTCCCGGGGGTGCTTGGGCGCACCTGCGACCGCCCCTGCGAGCCTGCCTGCCGTCGTGGCCGGGTGGAAGAAGCGCCAGTGGCCATTTGCCGGCTCAAACGCGTGGCTGCTGATTTTAAGGGCGATGTGAAGTCGCTCATGCCAAAAGGCCCATTCCCCAAAAACGGAAAAAAAGTTGCCCTGATAGGTGGCGGCCCGGCCTCACTCACCGTGGCGCGCGACCTTGCCCCACTGGGTTACGAAATCCACCTTTTTGACGAACAACCTGCTGGCGGTGGCATGATGCGCAGCCAGATCCCTTCCTTCCGATTGCCGGAAAGTGTATTGGATGAAGAGGTCGGATATATTCTGGATCTGGGCATTCACACCCAGTTCAGGCACTATGTTTCCAGCATGAAAGAAATGCTGGGCAAAGGCTACGATGCCATTTTTGTGGGTACGGGTGCTCCCCGTGGCCGCGATCTGACTGATTTGCCCGGACGAAAGGAAGCCGGGGCAAACATCCAGATCGGCATTGAATTTCTGGCCAGTGTAGCCTTTGAACATACCAGTAAAATTGGAAAAAATGTCATCGTACTGGGCGGGGGCAATACCGCCATGGACTGCTGTCGCACGTCTTTGCGGCTTGGCGGCGATGCAGTAAAAGTGGTGGTGCGCAGCCCAAAAACAGAAATGAAAGCCTCCCCCTGGGAAATTGAAGACGCCGAACACGAGGGCATCCCGATTTTTGAAAACCACGTTCCAAAGGAATTTGTGATCAAAGACGGGAAACTGGTGGGGATGAAATTTGATAAAGTAGAGGCTGTGTACGATGAAAAAGGAAAACGCAGTCTTGTGTCAACCGGCGAGCCGGAAGTTTTCATCGAAGCCGATGATGTGCTGGTAGCGGTAGGTCAGGAAAATGCTTTCCCATGGGTAGAGCGCGATCTGGGCATTGAGTTCGATAAATGGGAAATACCTGTGTTGGACAAAAAGACCTTCCAATCCACCCTGCCGCAGGTCTTTTTTGGGGGAGATGCAGCCATGGGGCCTAAAAATGTAATCACGGCAGTTGCTCAAGGCCATTCAGCGGCGGTTTCTATCGATCTGTACCTATCAGAGAAAGATTTGCATGACAGACCTTCGCCCATGACGAACCTGATCCATCAGAAAATGGGCATCCACGAATGGATGTATGACAGCGCGGTGGCCGCTGATCTTCGATTTAAGGTTCCACATGCCGAAAAGGCCAAGTCCTTGAAAGACCGCCTCATGGAAGTCGAGCTGGGGTTTGATGTTGCAACTGCTTTCAAAGAAGCCGAGCGTTGTCTCAACTGTGATGTTCAGACCGTTTTTTCCACCGACCGTTGTATCGAATGCGACGCTTGTGTGGACATTTGCCCCACCGCCTGTATCACTTTTACCGAGAACGGAGAAGAAGACGATCTACGGACCCGTCTGACCGCCTCCGCCAAAGAGCTAACACAAGACCTCTATGTTTCTGACGAACTCAAAACGAAGCGGGTAATGATCAAAGATGAAAACGTGTGCCTGCACTGCGGACTTTGCGCCGAGCGTTGCCCGACAGCTGCCTGGGATATGCAGAAGTACTTGTATAATACGGCGAAGGCTGGAGGGAAGGTGTATGCGTAAAGCGTCGCAGACGACTGGAATGTTTCCGAAAATTTAGATTTTCAGAAACATTCCAGTCGCTACCATTTTACCCTGCTGCCATGTTTGAACAAAATAGGTGCCAGATGGAATTTGCCCTGTCTCCAAAATGATCTTTTCTGAAAACTGTTCCACCTTTTTACTAAGCAACTCCCGTCCGGCGAGGTCTGTTAAAATAAGGGTAAGAGCCTTCTGATCTGCAGGATTGATTAATACACAAGCATCCTTGGCCTCAATTCCTAACCTTTGTGGAATCTGCATTAGGTGTTTATATGGGCAATATCATTCTCGCACTTTTTGAAGGGAAGAGAGAAAAGTTTCAAGTGGGGCAATTTCAGTTTTGAAAGTTGAACTTACCCCTTTTGGAACTTGAAACTTACAACTTATTGTACTTTTGCGGCATGGACTACAGATATGCACGTCAAAGCACTGGCTGGACTTATTTATTCCTTACTCCCCTTGTTAAGGTGGTATACTTGCTACTTTTTCGCAAGATTTACCTGCACAACCGCAAAAGTGTTAAGCCCAACACCCCAGTCCTTATTGCGGCTAACCATCCTACCGCATTTATAGATCCGTGTTTCTTCACTACTTTTTTCGATCCGCCGGTGTACAATATGACACGGGGGGATATTTTTCGCAAACCCTTTTTTCGAATGCTGCTGGAGAGCTGCAACATGTTCCCTGTATTTCGGCAACGCGATGGTTATACCGATAAAGACCGCAACGATGAAGCATTTGAATTTTCCCAAAACAAACTGTGCAAGCGAGTAGCGGTAAATATTTTTGTAGAAGGAGAACACCACTTAGACAAACGGATTTTGCCGATTCAAAAAGGCATTGCCCGCATCGCTTTTGCTACCTACGCTCAACACCAGCTGGAAGATCTACAGGTGGTACCCGTGGGTTGTAACTACAATCATGGCCAACAAACCCGCGATGAGGCAAAGATCATTGTTGGCACTCCGCTTTTTATCAAGGACTATTGGCCTACCTATGAGCAAAACCCTAATATTGCCGTCAATCAATTGTGCAGAGATATCCTAAAGGCATTAAAGGCAATTTGTTATCATATTGAGGATCGTGCTGACGATGAATTCGCAGAACAACTCCTTACACTTTGGCGGACAGATCACCCGGCAGACCGCTTACCGGTGATAGAATATCAGGCATCTCGCTTTTGGGGCGAAAAAGCAATTCTGGACCAGCTTAATTTGATGCCTGAACCTGAAAAAAATCGGCATCGGGAGCTTACCACAACCTACTTCAATGCCCTCGAAAATGCCGCCATAAAGGATGAAGCACTCATGCATCCTGCACATGCTAAGCCTGAATGGCTTTTGTTTTTGATCCCCTTCGCACCGATTGCGCTTTTGGGCTTTCTGCTCGGATGGCCCGTACGCTTTCTAGCCTATGGAGTCGCCCAAAAAAAGGTAAAAAAACAAGAGTTTTACACAAGCGTATTGATGGGTATGGGGGTAATTGTTGGGTTTATCTACTTTTTAGGAATGTTTACGTGTGGAATTTTATTGAGCGCACCCTGGTTGGTCACCCTGGCATTACTGCTCCCACTTTTAGCCTGGGTTTATATTTTTTGGAAAGAAACCTTACTGCGTTGGAAAGCAGCTAAAAAGGCAAAGTTCTATCCAGGAAGAGAACACCTCCTGGCCTTGCGAAAGGCTGTAGGAGCCTTCTAATACATTTTGTTTTTCAGGTTAATTACGCCTAAAACACAATCAATTTAACCAACCGATCTTTCTATTTTAAGGTTGAGCGTTTGGATTAGTAAAAAATATGTGCAGATTTTAGTCCTCCTCCAAAACAACAAAACCTGTATCAAACGGAGCAAATTGCTCCTTTAGCATCCCAATAAATCCATCCCCATACTTCAGGATATAACCTAGGAAATTGTCCTGCCGCTCTTGTAAACCATTTGCAGGGAATAGTTTTTCCTTAACCACCCGGAGTTGATTTAGGGTTGTTTCATGCTTTTGTTTTTCTGAACGAACCAACCGGCTTTGCCACTGCTCAAGTCCCGCAATGGCTTTAACCGATTCTGCCAGGACTGATTTCTCGAGTGTAGGATCAACCGCCAAGGCTTTTGCGGCTACTTGTTCAAAAATCTTTTTTAATTCGTTGATTTCCATATCTAAATTTACCTCTCCCATGGCATTTTGTGCCACAAAACCACGAATAAGCGAGTCAATATCCCCAAAAAGCTGGGCGGGTGAAATACCAAACTTTATTAATTTTTTTCCGGCATCACGATCGAGCCACATGGCAGAATGCCGACGGACCAGCATCGGAAATTGTATGCCAAAATAGTCAAACAGAGATTTCCGTTCCAACCAATAGGCCAACTCCCCTCCCCCACCGACATAAGCCAGATTGGGCAGTACGATCTCTTGAAACAAAGGACGCAACACCACATTAGGACTGAAACGTTCCGGATGTATTTCTACTTCCTCCAGAATTTCTGCTTTTGAGAAAACAAGATTGGTATTCAACACCTTGTACACTTCATTTTCTAACACGATCCGTTCGCGGGAGCCAGGTGACAGGTAAAAAAGGTTGATCTCACGGGGTGCTGCCTGGGCTTTAAATCCGAGTCCCGTCAATTGTGCAATCGTTTCATTTACAATCCGGAAAGCGGGTAGATCTGTCAGTTCAGCTTTTATTAGAGGAATAAACGATCGTTTTAATCCGGCATCGTTCATGTTCAAAATGACGAGTCCGTATAAACCCATAAACTCGTGGAGTAAAGCTTGAGTGGCTGCTGCGAATGTTTCCTGATTTTGGTAACAATTTTCCACGCGATTGAATAGCGCCCTGGCTGCATCGCTTTCGCCTAATATGGCACGAAGTTCATCCAGTACAGGCGCCAGGCTGGCCGTACTCATGCTGCCTACAGGGCCGGTATCCCCTGGTTGCCACACGATTTGCTTGCCGAACAAATTGACTTTATTGACCTCTTCGAGATCATGATCCTCACTGCCCAGTACAAATACCGGCACAATACGCCGCTGCCCGCCAACACGGGCTTCTACCGCTTCCGCTAAATTCAGAACTGTAAGGGCCTTGTAAATAAAAAAAAGCGGGCCCAGAAACAAGCTTGGCTGATGCGCGGTCACGATCGTAAAAGCATTATCATGGCTCAGGGCCTCAATATTCCGATGGACGGGCTCTTGAAAACTCAGTTTTTGATATTGACGTTTTAGCGCTTCTACTAGCTTGGTACGGGGGTAATCCCTCCCTTCTTTGTCCAATAATATTTGCTCAAATGAATCAAGTATCTGCGGATAGGCATAAAAAGGTCTAAGTCGCTCGTCACTGGTTGCATAGGCAACGTCTGCCTTGGAAAGTTGTGGAACTTGAGGAAAAGGAAGAATAGATTTGCGCATATAATAGCAACTGAACAAGCACGTCAGATCTTGGGAAGCAAAGGAACAAGGTTTTTTCAATTTTTAGGTTTTGATCCTAAAATTGAGACAGCGGGAGGTAAACAAGGGAATGGATCGGAGGTTTTTGATTTATCAAATTTGTCGGTATGCCATTAGTAGGGCTACTTTTGTGCTTGTGGAAAATCGGCAACGCCCATTCCACCTGATCTGCCAAAAATGAACCTACCTTTTTTCATAGCCCGCCGTATCGCCTTTTCTGGTGGGAAAAGCTTTTCCAAGCTAATAATCCGAATTGCTGTAGTGGCGGTGGCTCTGAGCGTGGCCGTCATGATCGCTTCTTCTGCCCTGATTTCGGGTTTTAAAAGCGAGATCGGTCGTAAAATTTTTGAATTTTGGGGGCATATCCATATTTCTGATACTGCTTATTCCCTTTCATTTGAACCCCAGCCGATTGACCTGAAACAGGATTTTTATCCCTCGTTGGATACCGTTAAAAGTATTTCTCCGGCGATATTACAACAAATGGATTGGCATGGTAAACCGCCACATGGTGGGATCAGGCACATTCAGGTTTTTGCCCACAAGCCAGGCATTATTCGCACAAAAACGGCCATGGAAGGCATTCTGCTGAAAGGCATTGGAAAGGATTTTGACTGGGGGAATTTGAAACCCTATCTACTTGAAGGCAGACCCATCAGCCTTTCTGATACTGCGTTTTCACGAGAGATTATCATCAGCCGCCAGACAGCGGATCGGCTTCAGGTGGGTGTGGGCGACAAGTTCATTGTACATTTTGTTAAAGACCGCGACCAAACCCGCCGAATGTTCCAGGTCTGTGGAATCTACAAAACCGGCCTGGAAGAATATGATCGAAAATTTGCCCTTTGTGACATTCGTCAGGTTCAAAACCTGCTCGGATGGGAAGAAAATCAAGTAGCCGGCTTTGAGCTGTGGCTCGATGACCTGCGCGATCTCGAACTCTACAATCAGTATATTTATCAGGAAGTGCTGCCTGAAAACCTGCTCTCGGTCAGCATTCGTGATAAATTCCCCTCCATTTTTGAGTGGTTAGAATTACAGGATCTAAACGAGATCGTGATTTTGGTGCTGATGCTTACCGTTGCGATCATTAATATGATTACGGCATTATTGGTGCTGGTGTTAGAGCGCAGCACGATGATAGGAATCCTTAAAGCCCTGGGCGCAGAAAACATGCGTATCCGCAAGATTTTTTTGTATCAGGCTGCCGTCATTACCCTAAATGGAATGTTGTTTGGAAACCTGATTGGCCTCGGTTTTTGCTGGCTTCAGGATCGTTTCCACCTTATTCGGCTCAACGAAGCAGACTATTATCTTTCCTACGCACCGGTACGTGTAGAGTGGCTTTCCGTGCTGGGGATTAACGCTGGCACACTGGTGATTACCTTGGTTTTCTTGTTATTGCCTTCTTTGGTGGTTTCGGGTATTGCCCCGGTTCGGGCAATCCGGTTTAAATAGTGAAGTGAGGGGGTGAGTAGAAGTCACCCCCTCACTATACTTAAAACGTAACCGACATGGTCTTCTCCTCCTTCCCACGTTTAACTTTCACATTCGTAGTATCTCCTTTTTTGAACATCGAAAGTCCTTTCATATAGTCTTGTATGTTTTTCACGGTGACTTCGCCAAGGCCAATAATAATGTCACCTTTAAGCAGACCGGCTTTGGAAGCAGGTTTGCCATCTGTAACGCCGTCAACATGTAATCCCTCGCCCTCCCAGGTATAGTCGGGCATAATGCCAAGGGTAACTTTGAAGCTAGGCGTGTTAGCCTCTGAAGATTTTGTTTCCTGAAACTTCAACTTTGATTGCTTGTCAAGTGTCTGTACTACCTCAGCAACGGCATTAATAACCTGGATCTCTCCACCAAAATTTATCTTATCCACATCATCAGAAGGTTTGTGATAATCTGAGTGCTGGCCTGTAAAAAAGAAAAGGACTGGTATATTCTTCAAATAAAAGGAGGTGTGGTCACTCGGCCCCACGCCAGCACTGTCAAGTTTGAGACTCAATTCAGTTTTGAGTCCTTTTAAAGTCGGGACAAAATCCGGGGCAGTACCCACACCGCCAACAAGAAGTTTTTTCTCTGCATTAAGCCTGCCAATCATGTCCATATTGATCATGAAACTTACTTTGCTGAGGTCGATAGTCGGTGACTCGGTATATTTTTTAGAACCGTATAGCCCAAGTTCTTCTCCGGAAAAGCAAATAAAAAGGAAATTGTGCTGCTCTTTTACGCTATTTTTGGCAAAATAGCGAGCCATTTCTATGACCGCGGCCGTGCCACTTGCATTATCATCGGCGCCATTGTGAATTTTGCCTTCGGGATTGGCATCCAATGAATTGTGGTCGTAGCCTAAGCCCAGGTGATCATAGTGTGCACCTATAACAATGGTGTTGGCTGCCCCGTTATCCAAATAAGCCACCACATTTTGGCTGAATACTTGTTTGGCATTGGGGTCCACGCCACCGTGTGGGTCGCTGGATTTTTTAAAACTGAATTTGTGAAAATACGAGCCATCATTTCCCTTGGGTGTCAGGCCAATTTTTTGGAATTGTTTGGCAATATACTTGGCTGCCTTGAGCTCTGCAGGGGTACCAGTGCAGCGGCCCTGTAGTTTATCGGAAGCAAGATAAGCGACGTGACTGTGCACCTTCTTTTCAGAAACCAAGGATTCCTGACAAAAAACAGAAGAAAGAGCGAGTAGAAAGGTCGTGACGGTTAGGACAAAAAACTTCATAATTTAGTAAATTTTTAGGCCGCAAAGGTAGCGCACCGCAGTGAGCTGAACCGCAATTTTTTGGTCAAAAAGCAAGAGCATTGGAGGAATTAAGGCAAGCTAATTGGATGCATTTCAATTTTGGAACGCTCTGGATACCAACAAAGGCAATCGAGCATTTCGAGCGTTCCGGGAAACACGTTGAGATCTACATTTTTACAAATTCCATCTATACAACCGTCGTTGGAAAACTGCCAGAAATCCCAGTTTTTTCCCGTAGTAAGCATTGGTTTCTCTGTTGAGTATCGCGCGATCCAAAGTGGAAAATCGTCAAATTGACCTGCCAGATAGGTCTCATAAAAGTTTTGATTGGAATAAATAATTGGCTTCAGGCCAAATTGCTTTTCTATGAGTTCAAGCCAGATTCGTGCCTCCTGGAGCATAACCTCTGGTTTGACCCCATCTAAACATTCAAGGTCCAAAACAGGTGCAAGATCGCCGGGAAGCATTTCAACCTGGCTGAGAAACAAACTGGCTTGCTCCTCGCCGCAGCCATACGCGCGAAAAAAATGGTATGCACCTCGACGGATTCCAAGCCTTTTGAGGGCATCCCAGTTTCGACAAAAAAGGCTATCCACAAAATCCTGCCCTTCTGTGGCTTTAACAAAAGCGAAGTCTACAGACTCCTTGATTACGACTGAATCCCACTCAATTACTTTTTGGTGATGAGACACATCCATCCCGTGCAAGGCCGCTACCCCTGCTGATAACATTGCATGATCCTTCAGCCCGCCACCAAAGGGCAACACAACGAAGGATAGAAGTATGGGGAAAATACGTAGCATGTATATTTTGGAGGGACGAAGAAACAATTTTGAAACGAATAAAAAATAAGACAATTGTTGTCTTAGCAGCTGGCCGACAAATTTCTGATTGTTATCATTCTTGCCAAAGATGGAACCGTATGCGTTTTAAACCACACTACTGGACATTTTTGTTTTGCCCCCAGACCTATAAGGTTTCCAAAAACCTTATAGGTCTCGATTTTATAAAATGCCCAGTAGTTTAGTTTAAAACCCTTTAGCGCGTATTATTTCTTAAGTTAAGTTACAAAAGTACTTTTTTAACCATTTTCCAATCACCGAGATAAAAGCTTGTTGTCCTTAAAGAATGCTAAAAACTGACAAAAAAAGCCCTCCGCACATCAAACGAGTACGGAGGGCTTATTCTGTTATTATTAACCGATCTTAGCGATTCATGGATGCCAGGAACTCATCATTGCTGCTACTGTGCATCATCTGCTTTTTAACAAACTCCATGGCTTCTTCTGGTTTCATATCTGCCAGGTGATTGCGCAAGATAAACATCCTTTGCAGGGTGTCTTTGTCCAAAAGCAGGTCTTCACGGCGTGTGCTCGATTTAGTAAGGTCAACGCTCGGGTAAAGGCGGCGGTTGGCCAGGTTGCGGTCGAGTTGCAATTCCATATTGCCCGTGCCTTTGAATTCTTCGAAAATAACCTGGTCCATTTTTGAACCTGTGTCAATAAGCGCTGTGGCAAGGATAGTAAGCGAGCCACCATGCTCAATGGCACGTGCTGCGCCAAAGAATTTTTTAGGCCGCTGCAATGCAGTGGCTTCCACACCGCCCGAAAGCACTTTGCCACTTGCGGGAGCAACGGTGTTATAAGCCCGTGCCATACGGGTAATGGAATCGAGCAGAATTACCACGTGGTGGCCACATTCGACCATTCGCTTGGCTTTTTCCAATACAATATTGGCGAGCCGCACGTGATTTTCAGCCAACTCATCGAAGGTAGAGGCCACCACTTCAGCTTTTACACTCCGGCGCATATCGGTCACCTCTTCAGGGCGCTCGTCAATCAGCAATACAATCACATAGCACTCCGGGTGATTTTTTGTGATGGCGTTGGCAATATCTTTGAGGAGAAAGGTTTTACCTGTTTTGGGTTGTGCCACGATAAGGCCTCGTTGCCCCTTACCAATTGGGGTAAAAAGGTCAATGATCCTGTTACCAAAGTCACGTCCGGTAGGGCTGGTAAGCAAGGTGAACTTGGACGTGGGGAACAATGGGGTCAGGTAATCAAAAGGTACACGGTCACGTACATCTTTTGGGTCTAGGCCATTTATTTTGGCCACTTTCAATAAGGCAAAATATTTTTCGCCTTCCTTCGGTGGACGAATAGCCCCGCGTACGGTATCGCCTGTTTTCAGACCAAAAAGTTTGATCTGAGAAGGTGAAACATATATATCGTCAGGACTGGTTTGGTAGTTATAGTCAGGGGAGCGAAGGAATCCGTATCCATCAGGCATCATTTCCAGGGTACCCAGACCCTCAACAATCCCATCGAGTTCTACATCAAAACGTTCACGATGGACAGTAGGCGGCATTACCTCTACCGGCTCGACAGGTTGTTCCACAGGTCTTGTTTGCTCCTGAGCAATTGGCTCTGATTGATTCGCGAGGGGGGCAAACGGACGGTGCATTGGAACGGCCTCATCTTCTTCTTCGTTGCTACTTACAGGAGTAACATAATCCTCTTCAAGGTTCTGAAGTTTTGCAGAATCTGTATCAAACAGTGCGGGATTACCTGGGCGTGGTGATTGTTGTGGCCGATCCCGGCGGCGATCTTCCCATTCGCGTTGACGGCGATCCCGGCGATCTTCCCAACGATCTCGGTTACGGCCTTGACCTTCAGGGCGTTGTTGAGGTTGGCCTTCAGAGCGCAGTTGTGGCTGATCCCGGCGGTTACCGGAACCATCGTTAGGGATTTGACGGTTTTGATCCCGATTACCTTGACGTTCATTTCGGTCATCACGACGTTGCGGCAGATCCTGATCGCGATTACTTTCCAAAGGAGCCCGGTTTTGATCGCGGTCGCGTTTCTGTTCGGGTAAAGGGCGATTTTGGTCTTGGTCGCGGCGGTTTTCTGTGGTAGCAGGCCTTTCACGGCGGACTTGAACTGGTGGTTTGAGGGAGATATTTGGTTCCGAGGGCTGAGCAGAAGGAGTTGCTTCCTCCAATTCTTCCTCGTCCGCAGTTTTTACTTTGCGGGCGCGACGGCCAGTCTGAGGATTAGGTTCTTCCACGATGGGCACTACCCGATTGGTTGCGGTTTTCTCCGCAAGTGCTTGTTCGTCCAGGATTTTATAAATCAGATCCTGTTTGGAAAATTTGGCGATGCCCTTTACGCCAAGCTTTTGGGCGATTTCTTTGAGCTCAGTCACCAGCTTGTCATTAAGCTGCAAAATGTCGTACATGAGTGGTGATGAAAATAAGTTAAAATTGTGTGTTGGCGCGGCTCGATACCGAAGCATTGGCGTTCGAGAGATTCGCGCGCAGTGGTGGGAATGTTATGTATTGATCCATATGCGAGTGCATCATCCAGATCAATGGACAGCGCACGAAGCAGTGTTAAAAGAGAATGATTTGACAAAAACTATTTGCAAAGACAACTTGCCAAGAATGGCAAGAGATCGGTTGATCGGAAATTTGCGTGTGTAAAAAATGGAAGGGAGGGTTTTAAAAAAAACCAAGCCTCCAATAAATCAGGCTATGTAAAACCTTTAACAGGAAGTAAAAAGAGAGCGCTCATGGGCCAACAATGACAATCCGTTGGCATAGAAACCAGTATTGAACGCTGCAAATATAAGCCTGTTTTTAAATTCGCCCTATCTTGCAGCAAATTTTTCAGCTTTTATCCAAAATATGCCAAAAACAACGTCGGGTTTGATCAATAAAACTCGTTTTGTGATAAAATGTTGCAATTAAACGATTCTAGTTTTCAAAAGAACCTAAGAAAAAGATGCTCCAACTAAAAGTAATACGCGAAGAAAAAAAACGAATTGTCGCTGGCCTCCGCAAACGAAACTGGACGGCGGCTCAACTCAAGGTCATTGACCAAATTTTAAATACGGACGATAACCGAAGGGCTACCCAAAAAGAGCTCGATGATGCCTTAGGGGAAGGCAACCGCCTGGCCAAACAAATCGGTGCACTCATGGGCCAAGGTAAAAAGGAGGAGGCTGAAGTCCTGAAAATACAGGTAGCTACCCTCAAAATCAAAAGCAAAGACCTTGAGGAGCAGATGGGCAGTCTTAAAGTCCAATTGGATGAGATGCTCTATTCTGTCCCGAATTGCCCGCATAAGAGCGTTCCAAAAGGCAAAACACCAGAAGATAACAAGGTGGCCAAAGATTGGACAAAACCCTTCCCTGCACTGCCTGAAGATGCGCTGCCACACTGGGAACTTGCCAAAAAGTACAATCTCTTCGACCTCGAATTAGGCGTAAAACTTACTGGTGCCGGATTTCCCGTATATCGGGGCAAAGGAGCCAGGTTAGAACGCGCCTTGATCCAGTTTTTTCTGGATGAAGCTGTAAAGGCTGGCTATGAAGAAATTGCCCCGCCCCTTCTGGTGAACGAAGATTCTGCGCGTGGCACGGGCCAATTGCCAGACAAGGAAGCCCAGATGTACCACTGCACGATTGACAACCTCTACCTCATTCCTACTGCGGAGGTGCCGGTGACCAATATTCTGCGCGATGAAATTCTGGCGATGAAAGACTTTCCGGTACGGATGACTGCCTATACACCCTGTTTTCGTCGGGAAGCGGGTTCTTATGGCGCGCATGTGCGCGGACTGAACCGTGTGCACCAGTTTGACAAAGTGGAGATCGTTCGTGCTGAACACCCGGACGAATCCTATAAAGCGCTTCAAGGGATGGTACGACACGTAGAAAGCCTCTTGCGCAAGCTCGAATTGCCCTTCCGGATCTTGTTGCTCTGTGGTGGTGATATGGGCTTTGCTTCTGCAAAAACATACGATTTTGAAGTGTGGTCGGCAGCCCAGAAACGCTGGCTGGAAGTAAGCTCGGTTTCTTGTTTTGAAGCCTTCCAAAGTAATCGCCTCAAGCTCCGCTTCCGGGACGAAAACGGAAAAACGGAACTGGCACATACCCTCAATGGCTCGGCGCTGGCGCTGGCCAGGATTGTGGCCGCCTTGCTGGAGAACAATCAAACAGCTGATGGGATTCGTTTGCCGAAGGTTTTGTGGAAATATGCTGGTTTTAAGGTGATTGATTGACTGTTATTCTGGGTGCGACTTGAAGTCGCACCCAGAATAACCCCGAATTACCCAAACCTATCGCACCACCAGTTTCTTCATCCGTACCTGCCCACCAGTTTGCAGTTTGACAAAGTACGTGCCGGGAACCAGTGTCCCAGCATCCAGGAAATAGTTGGTGTTCCCCGAAGGGATTTCCCCATTGAAAATCTCCTGTACCATTTGCCCTAAACTATTGTAGACCAAAATGCTACCAAGCGTTTTAGAGGAGGATTTTACCGGGATGACGGTAATGGCAGCTGCCGGATTAGGATAAATTTCCAATAATTCAGCCAAAGGAGTTGTTGTGGCCGAACTTTGGGTAACACAAAATTTCCAATAGCCATCCGGAGCTGTGATTGGGCGGGCAAATATTTTTCCATTGACCGCTGTCCCTTCAATATAATAGTACACCGTGCTTCCAGCAGCTTGTGTAGGAATGGAACCAAACCAGTCATCGTTTACAATGATTCCTTGCCACATATCTGCACTTTGCCAGGAACCAGAAAGATCAGTGGTATAAAAAATCTTTGCCCCAAAAATGCCGCTTCTGTGTTGGATGATCGCATGGATCGGGTATCCTCCAAAAACTAGGCTGTTGTCCTGACATTCCAATTCCTGATGTACGATGAGCAGCGGATCATACACGCCCACTTCCTTGGTGATGCAGTGAATGGCTCCCAAGGAGGGAATAATTGAATTGCAATCAATTCCAACAACTTTGTACCCTGGCAAGGCTTCCTGCCAGATACGTTTGGCAGTAGTATCGTATTGCTGCTGGTAAAAAGGTAAGATGACGGTCTTATTTACAAAAACTGCATTGGCATAGGTTCGGTAATCCCCCGAAGTATTCGGATACTGACCACCTTCAGGCGGCATTGGGATGCGAACAATTTTATATGGTGTACCAAAAGAGCTCTGATAATTGCTCAGGACATATTGTATATTAGCTTCAATCTGCGGGCCGTCCGCCACCCCTGCAGGGTATTGTCCAACCATAAGGGTCTCTTCATCGATCAATTTCATGTGCATATCAATATGATGTATCACATCATAAGGTAAAGGAGTCATTTTTATGTAACGGTCGATGCCCATAAAGTCAGAGAAAATACTGTTGATCTGAGGCTCCGTTTTGGTGGTCACCCCGTATGGGTTACCCAATTCATTTTCATTCAAGATCAGGCGGGATGCAAAAGCCGTTCCCATTCCATCTGACATAAAATTACCACCTGTATTCACCAGATCCGTCGGTGCTGCACTAGTGCTATACAGTGGCACCCCAAAATAAGGCGCGATCGCCGTAGCAATGGTATCATCTTTTGGGCGACTGGTTCGATTGTAAATCCAGTCTACGAAGTAAAGTGAATCCACATCATTGGCGTACACACAATTCGGACCGTAATCCCGCACCCAAATGGAATTATTTGGTGCAACCAGGAAGGTCACATTCGAAGAAAAATCTACCCCGCTGGAAGTGAGTTTGGTTTTTGCCTGCGAAACAACTGTTTGATTCTCACAGCAAATAACCACATTACATTCCTGCCGGGCTGCACGTACGATCTCAGCAAGAATGGTGGTCTGTCCATTCCAGGTGATGGTTAGTGCTTGCAACTCCTCCCATTCTGCCATGGTACGTACGGGTAAAGTCGGTGGGGTGGTAATACCAATTGGTAAAAGTGGAGCTGGATCAACCCGTTGCTCCAGTTCTGTAGCATACCGTGGAAGATCCTCGGTTTGAGCAAAAAGGCTACTGGAAAAAAGCAGCGCAGCAAAAAGAGGTCGGGTGATTTTTGTATTCATGAGCAGGGAAATTTAGAGAAAGAACCATCAAAGGAAAGCAATTTGAGTCAATTCAGGATGTAAACAATTAAGAAATGGCAATTTATTACAAAAAAAAGCGGCTCCGCATTACGCGTGCCGCTCGAACAAAACCCATTCAATTGTATGAAGCAAATTTATGAAGGCAATTAAACTCCAAATGGAAGAGAGGCCAAATCGCGGAACAGAATTTTTTTTCGGTTGAAATAGAGCACATTGGAGCGCTTCAACTGATTTAAAACTGCGGTAACCATTTGGCGACTGGTCCCAGTAAGGTCTGCAATATCCTGGTGCGTCATATTATGCTTTACCAGGGTTTCGAGCCCCACTTTTCTACCTTGCTCGTGGCCCATTTGATGGAGGTATTCCACAATGCGGCTGCGCGAATCTTTTAGTACCACGTTTTCCAATTGGCTTTCGGTATAGCGTAAGCGCTCACCCAGAAAGTGCAGGAGTGATTGAGCAAAAGCAAAATTACGCTTCATCACAGCCAAGACTGCATTGGCATCAAGCTCCAGAATTTCGAGTTGATCATCCATGGCATAGGCAAAATCGCGACGCGTATTGTCGCCAGTCAGGCAGGATTCACCAAAAAGCCCGCCAGGACGAACCACATATTTAATGATATCTTTCTTCTCAGCGTGAACAGCTATTTTCACAATCCCTTTGAGCATGAAAAATACTTTGTTCGCCAATTGCCCGGGTTTGTAAAGCACAGAATGTTTGCCGTAAGTTTGCACCACTGCACTGTGTTGAATAAGTGCGCGTTCATCGGGAGAAAGGACCGCAAAAAGCGGGCTGGTTTCAAGTATTGAAAGTGAAATATTAGTATCCATGATCAGATTTTAGCAAAATGTGTTTAGTCGCTTTTCTGACATTAGGACAGTTTCCCCTATCGTTACCCCTATTTAAGGGATAAGAAATCTTTTTTGGCAACCTATTTGCAAAAGGTGAATTTACTGAAATTGCCTTATATTTAAAATAATATTTTAAATAAATCGCCTTTTAGTTTTAATTATTTTTTTAAGACCAAGCAAAAAACCACTCTTTAGAATAAAATTTTTTTAGTTAAAAATTGGAAACATCTGAACAGCAACTGCTCTCAGCACTTCGTTTCGGAAATGAAGCTGCCCTTCGGCAAATCTTTAATCAGCATTACCCGCTGTTACTCGCTGATATTTACCGACTCGTCCCTGATGAAAGCACCTGTCAGGATCTGGCACAAGAACTTTTTGTGGACCTTTGGAACAAACGTGAAAATCTGAATATCCATACCTCCCTACGCGCCTACCTGCGTCGGGCGGCTGTCAACAAGGCGCTCAATTATATAAAAGCCACACGCAGGATCCGATTCGATGATGCCGAAGACCTAGGCCATTTGCCCGATAATTCTGCATTGGCCACACACAAGCGGGAGACGCAGGATAACCTCGAAGAAGCCCTGCACGCCGCAATTGATAAATTGCCTGAAAAATGCCGCATTATTTTTAACCTCAGCCGATTCGAGCAGTTTTCACACCGCGAAATCGCCGAAAAACTGGGGATTTCTGTCAAAACCATTGAAAATCAAATCACCAAAGCCATGAAGATACTTCGCGACGCCCTGATCAATCATGCAGAATTGTCGTCGGTTGTCATTTTATGGCTAAAATGGTGCCTTTAAAGCATAGGGGATTAAGGAGAGCCCATTGTCTTAACTTTAGAAGAACGACGTAGAAATCATAAAAAAGCAATGAAAGAAAGCGACTACATACTCCTGCTCAGCAAAAGCTTCTCCGGGGAAATCACCCAGGCAGAAACGAATATGCTCGACGAATGGCTACGCCAATCGCCAGAAAACGAGCAGCTTGCAAAAAACTCCCAGCGTATCTGGGAAAAGGCTGAAGGTTTTGGAAAAACTTTTTCTCCCGACCTCAACGCTGATTTCCAAAAAATACAAGCACGAATTCAACAGACAGCACCTGTACAGTTACGGGCTACGCTAAGCCAAAAGCTCTTGCGGGCAGCCGCGGTGTTTGCCCTGCTCCTGGCCTCTATTTGGGGTTGGCAGCAATTCTCTGCTTCTCCTGTATCTGAAGTAACTGTTTCCGCTGAAAATCTTGACGCCAAAAGTGTCGACCTTCCCGACGGTTCAAAGATCTGGCTTCGTAAAGAAAGCCAATTGGCTTATGCCGCAAGTTGGACCGGAAAAGAACGACGGGTGAAACTGCGTGGCGAAGGCTATTTCGAAGTCAAACACGACCCGGCACACCCGTTCAAAGTAGAACTCGAGAATGGCGGCAGCGTTGAAGTGCTGGGAACTCAATTCGACGTACGGCAAACCGAGCATCAAACAATGGTATTGGTTCGCTCAGGCAAGGTTCGCTTTTCGCCTACCGCACAATCAACAGGGCCTGTTCTGATTGCCAACCAAAAGGCTATTTTCGATCATTCTGGAACCCAGGTAGAGGTATCCAACCTGAGTTCTCTCAACGAGCTTTCCTGGCAAACCGGCGGACTTGAGTTTGTAAACACTCCATTAGGTCATGTGGTGCATGATCTGGAACAATATTATGGTGTAAAGATTACTTTACGCAATCCTGCCATGGAAACTTGCCCGCACAGCGCGCCACTTACCAACCAGCCTATCGAAAAGGTATTGGAAACGCTTGCTTTAACCCACGAATTGAAAGTAAAGAAAATGGGTACACAATCCTTTGAATTGAGCGGTGGAACTTGTCGTTGAAGATCCTGGGCCGCCCTCATCATCTTCCGGATAATACTTCAAAAGAATGATACAAGTGCATTTGCATAACGGATTTGTACTTAATTTTGTCTTTTTGCCGCGTATTTGAACATACTTTTTGTTTATCATATAAATAACCCTTTGGTAAACCAGAGCGCGACAGTGCGCTCCGGTTTTTTTGTGCCCGTAATTTGTCTGTGCCGGACATATTGAGGGTCTTTGCCGACTATTCACCCCTTGATTCCAACCTTTCATCCAAACTTTTGTCCGTGCTCACGACAATACTAAACCTTTGGGTATGAGTTCACGCCTTTGGGCGCCCCAATACACTATCACATCTTTTATTAATTAACCTAACATACACAAGAACGACGTATGAAACGACAATTCGTCCTGGGGCTATTTTGCCTCTCGTTGACTTCTCCCTTGTTTCTATTTTCACAGGATTTGCCCACATACGATCCTAATTCTATAGACGTACCCTACAAAAAATTTGTCTTGCCTAATGGCCTGCGACTGATTGTACACGAAGACCACAAGGCACCTATTGCAGCAGTTAATGTGTGGTACCATGTAGGTTCAAAGAATGAAAAACTTGGCAAATCTGGCTTTGCACACCTTTTTGAGCACCTGATGTTCAATGGTTCAGAGCATTACAACACAGACTATTTCCAGGCATTAGAAGCAATCGGTGGTACAGACCTGAACGGCACCACCAACGAAGACCGCACCAACTATTTCCAGAACATCCCGCTTGGTGCATTAGATCAGGTCCTATGGCTTGAAAGCGACCGTATGGGCCACTTGATTGGCGCCATTGACCAGGCAAAATTGGATGAGCAGCGTGGTGTAGTGCAAAATGAAAAACGCCAGGGTGAAAACCAGCCCTACTCACGTGGCTGGGATATTATGCAAAAAGAATCCTACCCGCCTTATCATCCCTATGGCCACACCGTCATTGGTGAAATGGAAGATCTCAACGCCGCTAAAGTGGAGGATGTACACGATTGGTTCAAATCTTACTACGGCGCAGCCAATGCAGTTTTGGTCATCGCTGGTGACATCACTCCAGAGGCTGCCTACGAAAAGGCACTCAAAAATTTCGGCAACATCCCTGCAGGTCCAACTATCGCTCGTCCGGAAACAAATGTTGCTAAACGCACTGGTAATACGAGAAGTGAATATCAGGATCGTGTACCTGAATCGCGTATCGTGATGTCCTGGAATACCCCAGAATGGGGCAACAAGGAAAATGCAGCACTTGACCTAGCCTCCAACGTGCTTTCAAATGGCAAAAGCAGCCGTTTGTACAAAAAACTGGTCTACGAAAAACAGATCTGTACCTCTGCATCTGCCTTTAACGGTCCTTCAGAGATCGGTGGCACCTTTGGCATCATTGTCAACGTGAAAAAAGGCAAAACAGTTGAAGAAGTGGAAGCCGCTGTGATAGAGATCATGGATGAATTTCTGAAAAACGGACCTGCCGAAGACGAATTGAAGCGTGTAAAAGGTTCCTATTTTGCCGGATTTATCAAAGGCTTGGAGCGGATTGGCGGATTTGGTGGCAAAAGCGACTTATTGGCTGAAAATGAGGTTTATGGTGGAAGCGCGGATTTCTACAAAACAACCAATCGCTGGTACAATGAAGCAACAGCCAAAGATGTGCAAATGACTGCTCAAAAGTGGCTGTCTGATGGTAAATTCACCCTGATTTGCAATCCATTCCCTGAATACTCGGTGACTGGTACAGAAGTAGACCGTTCTAAAATCCCAGAAGTTACTCAAAGTATAGCCGCAAAATTCCCGGGTATACAACGGGCCACGCTCAAAAACGGCATGAAAGTCGTGCTTGCCCGTCGCACTGAAAGCCCTTCCGTATCGGCCAGTATTATGTTTGATGCAGGGTATTGTACAGACAAATTTGGTGGCAAACTTGGTCTGGCAAGCCTGGGCATGAACATGCTTGACGAAGGTACCAAGTCACTGAATGCCTTGCAGATCAATGAGCGACTTCAGATACTTGGCGCCAGCCTCAATACCTCTAGTGACCTGGATAACTCCTATGTCAACCTAAATACGTTGAAGCAAAGTCTCGACCCAAGTCTTGACCTGCTGGCAGATGTCGTGTTGAATCCATCGTTCCCAGATGCTGATTTCAAGCGCCTCCAAACCCAACAAGTCAGTGGCATTCAAAGCGAAAAGAAGAATCCACAAAGCATGGTCATGCGTGTGATGCCGACCCTGCTCTACGGAGAAAATCACCCTTATGCCATGCCTATGAGTGGCTCCGGGGAGGAAGAAACGGTAAATTCTATTACGCTGGATGATATTAAAGGCTTTTACAGCAAATGGCTCCGCCCAAACAATGCGACTATTGTTGTCACTGGTGACATCACCATGGAAGAATTGACCGCTAAACTTGAAAAACGTTTTGCTACCTGGCAGCAAGGTTCCCTGACCAAAAAGGTAATTCCGGAAGTAAAAACCAATAGCACAACCAATAAGATCTTCTTGATCGACCGACCTGAAAGTCAACAAAGTATGATCGTAGCTGGTTACCTGACCAAGCCTTACGGCCAAATGGACGAGAACGCCATCGAACAGATGAACAATGTATTAGGTGGCGATTTCACCAGCCGTATCAATATGAATATCCGTGAAGACAAGCACTGGAGTTATGGTGTGCGTTCAGGTATTATGAACACGCGTGGCCAACGCCCACTCTACGTCATGGCGCCTGTTCAGACCGACAAAACCAAAGAAAGTATCCAGGAAGTCATCAAAGAGGTCAACATTTTCGTTGGTGAGAAGCAGATGACCCAACCAGAATTTGACAAGACCAAGCAAAATACTGTACTGAGCATGAGTGGCATGTGGGAAACCAATGCTGCAGTGAACGGTAGTGTGCGCGACATCGTAAAATACAACCTGCCTGATGATTACTGGCAGAAATATGGTGGCAAAGTGCAGGCTTTGAGCTTGAAAGATGTTCAGGCTACGGCTAAAAGCATTGTTCAACCGGGCAACCTGGGCTGGTTCCTGGCTGGCGATGCGGCCAAAACGCTTCCGGGCTTACAACAACTTGGCATGGAAGTGATCCAGATCGACGCGAATGGCAAAGTGGTTTCGGCGAAACCTAAGCCGTAAATAGATTTAGATAATAGTATGAACAAGCGCCATCCCCGGATTTCGGGGATGGCGCTTGTTTTTTTATATCGAATTTCGAACATGAGGCATCCGAATTTTATTGTGGTGTTTCAAAAGTCAGGTTGAATTTGAACCTGACTACGTTTTTGACTATATTTTGACAGGATATACAGGATATGTCGGCTTTGCCGACATTGTAATATAGATGATTGTGGCAGCGTCGGCGAAGCCGACATATCCTGTAAATCCTGTAAATCCTGTCAAAAATATAGTCTTCTTAGTAGACAAGAAAAAACCTGTAGATACTGCACGAATTTTGCAATGACTCATGTTTTCATTTTTACCGGAAAAATGTGGGAAAGAATCACCTTTGTGGGTTGTAAGGGATCCGTTGAAAGTTCCAGATTATTATTGACAGCTTTCTGTCCCCCCCAATCAAACGCTGCCTGCTATCCATGTCCAAATTACTCGAAGTCAATCATTTAGTCCTCGAATTTAACTCCGAACGCGGCAATACCCGCGCGGTGGATGGCATCTCCTTTTCCCTCGATCAAGGCGAAACCCTGGGCATTGTCGGAGAATCAGGCTCGGGCAAATCCGTTACCGCCCTTTCGATCATGCGCCTTCTGCCCAGTCCGCCGGCCAAAATCATTTCGGGCGAAATCCTTTTTCATCAACCGTCCACGGTCAATTTACTGTCCCTGCCTGACCAGGGTATGGAGCGCATCCGGGGCGCCAAGATCGCCATGATCTTTCAGGAGCCCATGACCTCGCTGAATCCGGTGTTTCGGTGTGGACATCAGGTAACGGAGGCCATTCAATTGCATCAGAAAGCTTCTTTCGCCGAGGCCAAAGCACAGACTTTAAAACTGTTTGAGCGGGTGAAACTACCCGATCCGTTGCGAATTTTCAATGCCTACCCGCACCAGATCAGTGGCGGACAAAAGCAACGGGTCATGATCGCGATGGCTATGTCCTGCAATCCAAGTCTGCTCATTGCCGACGAACCAACGACCGCCCTTGATGTGACCGTGCAAAAAACCATCCTGGACCTGATGCACGAATTGAAAGCTGAATCCGGGCTTTCCATGTTGTTCATCAGCCATGATCTGGGCGTTATTTCGGAGATCTGCGACCGGGTGGTGGTGATGTTCCAGGGCAAAATTGTAGAGGAAGGCCCCGTGGATCAAATATTACGGCAACCCGAACATCCATATACCCGGGGATTGGTGGCTTGTAGACCATCACTCAAACACAAACTCCGGCGAATGCCGACGGTGCCCGATTTTTTAGAACACAATCACTTTGATTCCCGGGTAATCACCCCTGCAGAAACCCGGTTGCGCCAGCAAACCCTACAAGCGCAGGAACCGATCCTGAAGGTCAAAGACCTAAGCGTACGTTTTCCCGCCAAAAAGAACTGGCTCGGTCGCCCGACCGAATGGTTGAATGCGGTCAATGAGGTGAGCTTTGACATTTATCCCGGGGAAACTTTTGGCCTTGCCGGAGAATCAGGTTGTGGAAAAACCACCCTGGGCCGGACCATTGCCCGCTTGACGGAAGCGCATTTAGGGGAAGTCTGGTACAAAAATGTTGATCTTCAAAAACTTAGCGAGGAGGAATTCCGCCCTTACCGCCGGGAAATTCAGGTCGTTTTTCAAGATCCTTACTCCTCGTTGAACCCACGCATGGGTATAGGCGAGGCCATCGTTGAACCGATGCAGGTGCATAAACTGCATGAAAACGACCGGGCACGCCGCGAAAAGGCAATTGAGCTCCTCGAAACTGTTGGGCTTCACGCAGATCATTTTCAACGCTATCCACATGAGTTTTCCGGTGGACAACGGCAACGGATCTGTGTGGCTAGAGCATTGGCCCTGGAGCCCAGATTCCTGGTTTGTGATGAAATGGTGTCTGCCCTGGATGTTTCGGTACAAGCGACCGTGCTGAACCTGTTGATGGATCTGCAGGAAAAATTTGGCCTGACGTATCTGTTTATTTCACATGATCTGAGCGTCATCAAGCAGATGTGCGACCGATTGTTGATCATGAATCAGGGCAAAACAGAGGCCTTGGGGTTTCCGGAAGAGATTTATAGGAATCCGGAACGGGAGTATGTCAGGCAGTTGATCCATGCGATTCCGGGGGAATAAATAAAGTCTTTTACAATTCTTTTAATGCCGATTGCCAGGGCATTAATTGACCCAATTCCAATTCCATGCTTAGTGGGCCGGCATACACCAGATAATTATCACTTTTTGTGCCTTTGTTCAAGTTTTCCCAGTGTTGCAGCCCGGATAGCAATCGGGTATTATAAGTCTGGCTTGATTTTATTTCAATCGCCAGGGTTTTACCGTCTTCTTCAATCAGGAGGTCAACTTCATGGTTTTTCTGGTCTTGCCAAAACCAAAAAGCTGGTCTTTTTCCCGCATTGGTGCGTTTTTTATACAACTCAGCAATAAGGTAGTTTTCGACAATGTTGCCCAAATAATGGTGCGTTTCAAGCTGTCCAGGCGCACTGATAGACAATAAATGACAAGCCAAACCCGTGTCAAAAAAGTACATCTTGGGCGATTTGGTTTGGCGTTTATTGAAATTCTGGTGGAATGGAGCAAGCATAAAAATCATGTACGATGCTTCAAGCACCGAAAGCCAGGCTTTGATTGTATTGACCGCCACACCTACATCGGTGGCAAGGCTCGACATGTTGAGCGGTTGGCCAATTCGCCCGGCGCACAAGCGCATGAAACGGGAAAACAGCGTCAGATCACCCACGTTTTTGAGGGATCGCACATCACGTTCGAGGTATGTTTGGATATAGTTGTTAAAAAAAACATCCTGTGGCACGGTGCTGGTATGTAACGCAGGATAGCCTCCGCGCCATGCCGACTCTTCCAAACTATGGACTGGTTTTATGTTTTCAATCTCCTGAAAAGAAAATGGCAAAAGATTTAGTATCCCTACCCTGCCGGCCAGCGACTGGGTAATTTTTTCCATCAAAAGAAAATTTTGAGAGCCAGAAAGCACGAAACGCAGGGATTTGTCCCCATCAACCTTCGTTTGTAAGTAAGAGAACAATTGTGGTACTCGTTGGACTTCATCCAGGATTGCTCCTTTAGGATAGGAATTAAGGAAGCGCCTGGGGTCTTCTATAGCCAACAAAAGCACATCTGGATCTTCCAAACTGGCGTAAGGAAGTTCAGGAAATAGGTTTTGCAGCAGCGTGGTCTTTCCTGATTGGCGAGGGCCACCAAGGTAAATGATGGGATACCACTGCGTATGCGCTAAGAGGGCGTTTTCTATTTGCCGATGTAGAAACATGGGGCAAAGGTACAAATTTGCAATTGAATTGCAAATTTGTACCATTTTTAATTGCTTTGCCTACTTCCTAGGTCAAGTTCAAGTAAGATTCAGCAAAGCCGAGCCAATAGGCTATTTGAATTTCGTTTCGCCCTTCCCCAGGGAATTTCTCAGTCAGCCAATTTACAAATTGCCGAAGCCTTCCGTTCTCTGCTTCGAGGACTTGGTTCTTTTGCACGAGTTCAGCTGCGTTTTCAACAGAAAACTCTTTGGTTTCCAAATCAAAGTGAAGGATATCGTTTAGGCTACACTGAAAGCCTTCGGCGAGGCGGTTCAGATAATCTATGCTTATTGAGGTTTCTCCGGACTCGATTCTTTGATAGGTTCGGAATGGGATGTTGGCAAGTTCAGCAGTTTGAGGTTGTGAGAGGCCGCGCATTTTGCGAATGGCGATAATTTTCTTGTGGAGATTGGGCATGAGAAGAAGTCGATTTGGGTTTAAGAAAATGGCATAGCCAAGCGAAAGTATAAAATCACGCCAACTATGTCGTGGGTAACGCCAATTTTGTCGTTAATTTTAACATTTGAAGGAGGGCATCTTTGTGGTGCAGAAAACAATTATCCTTCTTTCATCACCAAACTCTCTTTTCTTATGCAAAAACTAACTCAAAGCTCACGCACTTGTTCGCACTACATGAGCCAAAATTCAAAGCAAACAAAGTTAATTATTACTGTTTAGATGCTTACTAACCAGCCATAATTTTTGAATATTCATTATTTTTAAATTTTATGATCCATTCCCAGTTGGAGATAGAGTAGTAATTTATTGGCCTCTGTCCCCTTACCATAATGAGAAGCTGCAAAAATCTGGACAAAATGGAATTGTTTAATTATGATTCCGCCCTAGAGAGATATTTATAATAAACCATGCATTCACCGAATTTTCACCTTTTAAATAACATTTACATGAAATCATTAAAAAAAATGCCATTTCTTAGAGTCAGCCATGCACTATTTATCTTTCAGCTTTTACTTCTGTCAATTGCCTCCAATGCGCAGAGTGCTGGCTATCTTACCGTTGGAAGTGTTGCTCAAACCCCAAACACAAATGGATTTTCAACATGTGATATTAGTTGGACGAGTCTAGGGTATTCAAGTCTAAGTATGGTTAGAATTGATATTGATGTTGATGGCGCAAGTGACCTTTGTCTCGATGCAACCGCTATTGCAAATTCAGTTGCATCTCCTTTTGTAGCAGGTGATGTTTCTATTTCAGGTGCAACTATTTCAATTTTTAAATCTAGTGGCCTGACAAGTCTTCCGTCAAATTATACACCCTTAATCACAGTTTACTTCAAATCTGAACCTAGTGACGCATTAACCATTCAAATTGGTACACTTCATAGTATACTTGTAGGGGGTGGGGCTCAATCCATTTCAGTTAATAATAGTACGTCCCATACCACAGCCTCAGCGAAATATATTTCAGGCTTAATTCGCAAGGCTCCACAACCATATCCTGGTGTCCCAGCAGAATGTGAAGATGGTGCTGATCTAGGTATCCCTGAAATTGATGTAGATTTTAATGCTCAAGCAGCGTGTTATCCTGGAAACGATCCATTTCAGGAATATTCATATGATGGAAATTACCAGGGGTTTGTAACCGGATACCACTCATTTATTGTTAGTTTATCCAAGGATGATGACACAGCTTATGGTTGTGGAGTAAATGAAGATGATTGTGATAAAGTTCGTGAATTTATACTTGATACTGATCAGCCTGAAACACTTCAACAATTGCTGGCTTCAGACTTTAACGCATCTGGGATTGTCACAACATATGATATAGTTAATATGGCTCAAGCTATGATAGACGAATTCAGTCCTCCAGGTGGTTGGACTGCCTGGCAGTTTGTATCACAAGCTGATTATGATAATAATAATCCTCCGGCCGACATGGGTATACCTTCTCTTCCACCATCCATTACAACTTCCTTGGTCACGAGTAATCAAGCTAATAAAGATTTTGTCACTAATCACCAAAAGTGTACCACCAGTTTGCACCAAAAGTGTACCACCGGTAAATCATAAATTGTCCCGGACAAAACCCGGGATATTATGTACGGTATGGATACACACACCACAGTCAAGACGCTATTATCAAATGGTATAA
>CANJPT010000061.1 GCA_947476195.1 Lewinellaceae bacterium
CCCGAAAAACAAGGTAGGAGGTTTTGAGTAGTTTTTGCGCTGGGGAGCGCAATTTTGGGAAGAAAGAATGTTTTTCATGCTGAAAAATCATTGGTTGGGTGAAGAAAATAGAGCATACGCTGCCAGTCGGTGACAACTGACAAAACTTTACATGAAATTGCTGCAAGTAAGTGCGTGGATTAGCGTGATTATAAGTTGAGCTATAACCTTCCGACGGAAAACATTGAACAAATCTTTCCTTGTCCAATCTATAATAACCAGCAGTCAAAGGCTCGAATGGATTAAAAAAAAGCAGATAAAGCGATTTGCCCTCGTGCACGATGGAAGAAATGTCGGGCTAAACGCTCACGAAAGTAAACAACAATACTCAAATAGTCAAGGATAGCGCTCAAGTTTAACAAATAAGCCTAGAACCTCTGATGAACTGGAATAGGTGTTTATCCGGCAAAACGATCCCTCAAAACGAATCATCACCAATCTGCCACCTAAAACTGTACCGCCCAATAGTTTTATTTGGCAGTTTTAACCCCAGATCAGGCCTTTCCAGGTTTCAGACACAATTTTGTTGCGATACCCCCTTTTGGGGAAATAATTATTGGCGAAACAGCAATTCTGTCCTACCCTACCCTTTCGATTTCGCGCCACAACCTGACAAAAACGGTTTATTAACAAAACTTACGGAGGTATGACTCACTATTTCTTGCAAATCATTTTGTCATGCCCTACCTTTGCCCAACTTTTTGAGCCGAAATAAAATTTCACAACCAAAATACATGATATGTCAGAGAAATTGGATAAAATTGATTTAAAAATCCTAAAAATCCTCCAAGAAAATAGCAAGATCACTAATCTTGACCTTTCTAAGAAAATTGGCCTCTCGCCTGCTCCAACGCTGGAGCGCGTGAAAAAATTGGAGCAGAGCGATATCATTCAGAGCTACCACGCCCATGTTAACCCTACGCAGATGGGTCTGAATGTCAAAACCTTTGTGCTGGTGTCATTGGCATGGAAGCGCGAAAACGCACTCAACAGTTTCCTAGAGAAGATCGGGAAGATCGATGAGGTGACCGAATGCTACATTATCACTGGCGAGGCTGATTTCCTGATGAAGATTATCTGTAAGGACATCCCAACCTATGAGCAACTACTGTTTAAGACCATCAGCCAAATTGAGGAGATTGAGCGCCTGAAGACCTTGATGACGCTCTCGACCGTAAAAGACGCCAAACTTTTGCCTTTCAATTACGACGAAAAGTAAATTTTGCTTTCTAAAGTCTGCTGATATTCATTTTTATTATCAGTAAGCCCAAGCCCTTCCGAATCAAACGATTTGGAAGGGCTTTTTTTGTTTATTTGAATTTATTGAAAATTTTTTATTCAAATAAACCTTTTAATGTTTTTTGTTTCAGACTTTTGTCAAAACAAAACAGTACAAAACGTAAAATTAATTACACATGAAAATTCCACTTTGGCTTATCGGCCTGCTTTTCGCGGGCTACACAGCATGGTGCGTAAACTTCTGGCATTGCAAAGTATGCCACTGTTGCGAAGACACCACGGCTGCGACGAATGCAGCAGAAGCTTCCGGCATCCCACTTTTTAATTGGAACGCTGAAAAGCCCGTAGACAATCCAAAATTTGCTGATTGGAAAAAAGCGCTGATTGAAACCAAGGGGCACCAAGGTGACACGCTCCTTGTTACAGGCTTTTTCCGAGAGAATGAAGCTAATGGTGAAAAACTCGCTATCGCCCGCGCCACCTCCATCCGGGATATGCTCGCACCTGAATTTCCCTCCAACCGGGTAACATTAGCCGCAAAACTTGTGGACGATGGGCTGTCTGAGGGCGGAGGCGCAAAAGAAAGCGCTGAATTTTCCTGGCTAAAAATGATCCTCAAAAAAGAGGACAGCGCCATTATTGAGTCTGATAAAGACGTGATCTTGCTCTTCCCGTATAATTCGACAGAAAAAGAACGCGACCCGAAAGTGGATGCATATCTAAAAGAACTTTGCGAAAAGAACAAAGCCACAACCTCAACCTTCAGTGTCGTTGGCCATACGGATGATGTCGGCTCCAGTGAAAGCAACCTGGACTTTGGTGCAGCTCGTGCTAAATCTGTGGCTAAAATCCTGGGCTCCAATGGCATCGAAACTACACGCATTACAACCAACTCCAAAGGCGAATCTGAGCCTGTAGCCCCCAATGACAATGAAGAGGGCCGTCACCAGAATCGCAGGGTCGTTATTACTGTCAACCGTTAAACATTCAAAACAAAACTAGCCATGCTTTCATATATTTTCCTGAATAGCACTTTATTAGAAAACCTGCCTACGGGCCTTGCGCTTTGCATCACCCCCTTTGTTCTTGGCTGGCTCGCTGCCCGAACTTACTTTAAAGTAGGATCACTGCGTGACCAGATCACTGAACTTAGCGGACGTGTAAGCACCCTAACCGAAGAATTGACCAACACCCGTATGAAACTTTCCGCTGCCGAAGCTGACAGTGAAGCGAAGGGCGAACAAATCCACAAACTGAAGAGCGATCTGATGATGTGCGAAGGAGAGCGTATGGCATTGCGGGAACAAGCCATTAACGCTGATACGACATCAACTGCTGCAAAAAAGAAGCCTGCAAAGTAGTTGCCCTGTTTATATTTGATAGGAGAACAAGAGAACAGGAAAATCTAAGCTGGAAAAGCCTGTGCAAATCCTTGATTGGCACAATTCTTCCATCGCAATTTTTCAGTTCTCCTGTTTTCCTGTTAAATTCTCTTTCAGATTATTTGGGAATAACTCGTTTAGGTGGATTTACATCCTGGCATAATACCGCGCCCCAAGTGTAACTCCTTCCTGCCCGATACGTTCCAATCCCCAACGATCACTTTCTTTAAAAACTGGTTCGCTTTGTTCGCCATTATGGAGCAATTCATACTGATCATAGTCAATGGCGCGGCGATTTTTCAATTTTTCGAAAATGCCAAAACGCGCCGCTACCGCTTCCCATCCTTTTTGAACCACTGCCTCAAAAACCTTTGCCTTTGAACCGCTGCCATAGGCTACGAAGCCGAGACGCTTCCCGGCAATCGGAGCATGTTCCGTCGCATCGCATTCGAGTGAACTCATCAAAGCGAGAAAAATGGAAGCCGTATACAAATTGCCGGTATCCTGGCTGGCGCGCTGGGCGCGTTCAAGTTTAGTTTGTACAAATCGTTGATAGAGGGTTGACTCTGACACTGTTTTTAAAAAAGCCGCCTGTGCTTTTCCCAAAGACTTTGGGTCGTCAAATTTTGTAGCTACAGGTTCGGCGAAGCCGAATTTTGAAACATCTGTTTCCCAGACTCCTTTTCGCTTTCGCTCCGCAATAAACTCCTCTACAAACATCCGTTTTGCATGGAAAGCATACGGAAGGTGAAAGATCATGCGCGACCAACGTTCAGAAAGTGCCTGGAATTGGTCTTCACGGAACAATTTAGCCGCGACAGCCCGACGGCGAAAATCTGCTAAAGCTTCTGTCATGCGGTTTTGATAGCACAAGTTAGAGTATTGCCCATCAAATACGGGTGTTTCAGTAAAGCGCTCCCGTCGAGGTTTGAAAAAATCATGTACACTTTCCATGGCCACACCAAATAGTGGGCGAATGATTAACAAGCGAGGCGTCTGTTTCACCAGCATTGCTACAGCACCAGCCCCCTGTGTGTATTCGCCTGTACTTTGGAGTTCGTATTTGGCTATGTCGCTCGCCACCACAATTCCAATACGGGTTCGATCTGCAGCCACCCAATCGAGGGTATTTTGAAGGGCATCCACGGCACCAATGCAGGCGAAGGTCATATCGAGTACATCGCAGTGCCGGAAACAATCTGTACCAAAACGAGACGCAAAGCGTTGTGCCAGCATCTCTACAGCATACGTGCCGGTAGGTTTTGCCATGTCAAGTGCGCTTTCAGTGCCTAGGTAAATCCGCCCGATTTGTCGGGGATCGAGGTTGTTTCGTTCTATCAGCTCGGCTATGGCTTCAGCTGCCAGGGTGGCTGCATCTTCGTGCACGTCACAGATGGCCATTTTGTAAAGACCTAATCCTTTAGAAAGTTTTTCGTAGGAAATATTACGTTTTTCCGCCAGTGTTCGAATGTCGAGGTAGATCTTTGGGGCGTAAAACGCCATGTCGTCAATTCCTATAGCCATGCTTTGGTGATTGTTTTATTGTTGAATGGGGAATCACATCGAACGGTTTTTTAGATAAAAGGTTTGCCAAATGACGTGTAATACCCTTGAAAAGTTTCACAAACAGCCTTATTAGTTATGAAATAAGGTAATAGAAGGTATAAATACCGATCTTTCGCCTCACAAAATTGGTCGCCATGTCCAAACTAGACGAACAACTCAAAGCCGCCATCATTCGCATGCCTGCGGCAGAAAAAGACAAAATACTGCTCCGTCTGATCGCAAAAGACGAAAAACTTGTGCGCAGACTAATTTTCGAACTCCTGGAAGGCGGCGAAACCCGCGATGAACGCGCCACCGCACTTCGGGCGGAAATAGCGACAAGCTTAACCAAATCGGCTGCATCAAATCTCATTACGCCAGGCTATCTTCTACTGGAACTGCGGCATTGGAATGCCCGGATCAATGAACATGTGTTGGCGACCAAAGATAAATCAGGGGAGGTATCGCTCACTCTTTTTATGTTAGCCGAGGGATTAAGACTCCATCATAGTATGCTGCGAAAATCCTCAGGAAGGCGTACGGATACGCTTGTCCCTTATGTTGTAAAGCGTACATCTACCATTTTGGGCAAGGCAAAAAAACTCCATGAAGATTATTTTATCGAATTCAGGCACGACGCGCAAACATTGCTGGAGGAGATCTGGGGATTTCGGCCTATGGCAGAGCTGGCTGAGGAGCTGGGGTTGGCACGGTATTGGGATTTATGAATTACGAATTCAGGCAAATTTATCCTCTTGAATCCGTTCTTAGAAGCCGGATTAGCCTAAAGCCAGATGCTTAATCAATGCTGTCCGATACTTAAACCCTTACGCTTCAAAAATACGTAGATTTCACTTCGCTTTTTACCAAATAGCGGATGATTAGGAGGTACTCCAAAAACAACAAGTTTTAAACCGCTGCAACTTTTCCCCGCTCTTCTTGCTACTTTTGCGGCCATTTTAAACCCAGCAGGTTTCTTTACCTGTCAGGTTTCGAGTACAAACAACCATATATATTGTGTCCAACTTCCTAAAAGAACTACACCGCCGCCGCACCTTCGCCATCGTTGCCCACCCTGATGCGGGCAAAACGACCCTGACTGAAAAGCTCTTGCTTTTCGGCGGTGCAATTCAAACGGCTGGCGCTGTAAAAAGCAATAAGATCAAGAAAAGCACGGTTTCCGATTTTATGGAGATTGAGCGGCAGCGTGGCATCTCTGTGAGTACCTCCGTGATGGGATTTGAATACCGCGATCTACAAATCAATATCCTGGATACTCCCGGTCACGAAGACTTTCAGGAAGATACCTACCGAACGCTCACCGCCGTTGACTCAGCCATTGTGGTGATCGATGTGGCGAATGGTGTAGAAAAGCAAACAGAAAAGCTCACCAAAGTATGCCGGATGCGGGCTACACCAATCATCTTTTTCGTGAACAAACTTGACCGAGAGGGCAAGGACGGATTTGATCTTCTGGATGAAATCGAGCAAAAACTGGACGTAAGGGTATGCCCGCTTTCGTGGCCGATTGGTATGGGTCAGCGATTCAAAGGCGTCTATAATATATACGAGAAGAAACTCGTATTGTTTAACCCCCACGGCAAACAAGAAGAGGAGGAGATCATTGTATTCGAAGACCTTGCCTCTCCCGATCTGGAAAACCGCATCGGAGAAAGTGCGGCCCGGGAATTGCGCGCCGATGTGGAAGTACTCGATACAGTATATCCTAAATTTAGCAAAGAAGACTACCTCGCAGGTAAGATCTGCCCAATATTTTTTGGTTCAGCCGTCAATAATTTTGGGGTAAAGGAACTTTTGGACTGCTTTGTTGAAATTGCCCCCACTCCCCTATCGCGGCACACTGAGGAGCGCGAAGTAAAGCCTGAGGAGGAGAAAATGAGCGGATTTGTGTTCAAGATCTTTGCAAACATGGATCCAAAACATCGCGACCGGATTGCGTTCCTGCGCATCTGTTCCGGGAAATTTGAGCGGAACAAAAACTATAGGCACATCAGGCTGGAGCGGGAATTCAAATTTCCCAACCCTACCATGTTTATGGCGTCTAAAAAAACGCTGCTGGAAGAAGCCTATCCTGGAGATGTTGTAGGCTTATATGATTCTGGAAATTTCAAAATAGGCGATACCCTGACTGAAGGAGAATTGTTGCATTTCAAAGGGATCCCATCCTTTTCACCCGAACAATTCAGGTACGTCGAAAATGCTGATCCGCTGAAAGCTAAACAGTTTGTCAAAGGCCTGGTCCAATTGATGGATGAGGGCGTGGCACAAATGTTTACCCGGCAAAGTGATGGTCGACGCATTATTGGTACTGTAGGACAACTACAATTTGAGGTGATCCAGCACCGCCTGGAAAGCGAGTACAACGCAAAGTGCCGTTATGAAGGGGTGAGTTTGCATAAGGCTTGCTGGATCAGTTCATCCGATCCAAAAGCAATGGCTGAATTCCTTGATCGCCGGAAACGAGACATAGCCAAAGACAGTGAGGAGCAATTGGTCTTTCTTGCCGAAACACCCTGGATTTTGCAGACAGCACAGGAGAATTTTCCAAAGATCAAGTTTTCATTTACCAGCGAGGGTTAAGCACTTGTTGTAGGCTTATACCCTAATGTTAAAATTTGACACAATTTCGGCATAGTCCTTGCATGTACATTCAATTCGATGCTTGTCATTAATTCCGTGGAAATATTAGGAGACAAATTTCCTTTTATCCAAAATGACAAAATTCGACATTTTACCCCCTTTTTCTACATGACGAAGAAGTAAAAAAGAAGAGTAGTGTATCTTTCCCCCTTAAAACTACCCATCTTTTTTTATTTTAATCCCTTGGAGCGCCCTGTAACTCTAAATGGCGAAATCGGTTTTTAGTTTTTATTTATTCACCAAACTCATCCTACCCATGCGTTTAGCATCCTTTTTGCCGATGCTTCTGCTCGCGTTTAGTATTCCCGTCGCGGCGCAGAACTGCAAAATCTTTGACCTCACGGCAACCGTGGTTCAGGTCGATCCCGCCAATTGCCAGTTTTTTGTGTCTCTTGATTTTCAGCATAATGGCACAAGTAACGATTTCACCGTGAATGGCAACGGCACAAACTATGGCTTGTTCCCCTACACCCAGGTCCCCCTGATTCTAGGGCCTTTCAATGGCAATCCAAACAATCCGACCATACTTGAATTCGTAGTACAGGACGCTGTCGTTCCGGACTGCAATGACATGGTTGTTTTGGATTTTCCGGCTTGTAACAATGCCGGAATTTGTGACATCAAAAACCTCCAGGTAATACCTGGTCTTTGTGACAACAGTGGGCAGCATTACAGCCTGTGGGTAAATTTTGAGTTTTCGGCAGTTACAAACAGTAACAGCTTTGAAGTATGGGCGAATGGCACTTCTATTGGCCACTTTCTGCTCCCAAATCTGCCTATCCTGATTCCCGCATTCCCCGCAAGCGGCAACCCTAAAGATATTATCAAGATATGTATAGACGGCCAGCAAAACTGCTGTGAAGAACTTGAATTTGACGCCCCCATCTGCGCGGTCCAACCCTGCGGAATCACTAACTTGTCTGTAGTAACCGGAGATTGCCTTGGTGATAGTACTTATAAGGCCACAATTGATTTTGATTTGCTAGGCCCAGTCCAGGTTGATTCTTTTGAGTTGCGATCCAACAACCAGTTTATTGGTAAGTTTGGTATAAACCAACTGCCTTTGATGCACGTAATAACGTGGGACGGTGGTCAGTTTGACGAGATAAAAGTATGCGTTGTCAACCTCGGAGCGATATGCTGTGTGACAAAAGAATACCCAGCTCCAGCTTGTTTGCCACTGATTCCATGCGGCATACATGATCTGGTTGTAAATTCTGATACCTGTACCTCGGATAGTACATTTCGAGCGATCCTGAATTTTGCTGTGAATGATCCTGCTGCAGTAGACTCCTTTGACCTTTGGGCCAATGGTCAGTTTTTGGGGCATTTTGGAATGAATCAACTCCCTTTGAATATCCCTGACTTCCGATGGAATGGATTGATATTCAGTTATATAAGGGTATGTACGGGCAATTCAACTGCCTGCTGTAAGGAATACCAGTTCCTGAACCCTGCCTGCCTGCCCTACGGACCTTGTCAACTTACTGATATTTTCTTGCAACCCGGTGCGTGTACCTCAGATAGTACCTACAAGATAACGGTGGATTTCAATGGTACTAACCCTGGCAATGGCACTTTTACCCTGTCTATCCACAACCAGTTGATTGACACCTTCAACCTTACTCAGTTGCCGCTCATGCTCGAAGTGCCCTGGAATGGCCAGGCAGCTGATACCATCACCGTGTGTATACTGGATAGCATCCCGGCAATACCCAATGGATGTTGTCGGATCAAACAGTTCGCAGTACCAACTTGTATATTACCCTGCAGCATTTTTAATGTAGCACTCAACCCGGGTAATTGCGACCTGAGTACGAACACCTACGAGATGAACCTTAATTTTGGGGTAAACAACCCGGGTAACGGTTTCTTTGAGGTATGGGGCAATGGTACCTATATCGATTCGTTTCCATTGGCTTCCTTGCCCATCGTAATACCCAACTTTCCCGCGAACGGAAATGCTCCGGATGTGATCAAAATTTGTATCAAAGACAATGCGGACTGTTGTAAAACCATTGATTTTCAAGGGCCTAACTGCGATCCCCCTTGTAAGATCTTTGATGTATTGGTCATTCCCGGCAATTGCATCCCCGGATCAGATTCCTTCACGATCAAACTCGACTTTGGGGTTCAAAACCCGGGCGATACAATCTTTGAAGTATGGGGCAATGGAACCTACCTTGGTGAATTCCCGATCGCTGGATTGCCAATGTTAATCTCCAATTTTCCAGCCAATGGAAACGCTTTGGACGTCATCAAAATCTGCATCAAGGACCATCCAGATTGCTGCCAAACAATTGATTTCCAAGGACCTAACTGCACGTTGCCTTGTGAGGTCTTTGATGTTGTGGTCGATCCCGGCGCTTGTAATCCGAACTCGAATACCTACAATTTATTACTGAATTTTCAGGTGCAGAACCCAGGCAACGCCCTCTTTGAGGTTTGGGGCAATGGCACTTACCTCGGCATGTATCCCCTGGCTTCTTTGCCTTTGTTGATCCCTAACTTCCCGGGCAATGGAAATGCCTTGGATGAGATAAAAATCTGCATCAAAGACCATCCGGATTGCTGTAGAACCCTTAATTTTCAAGGGCCTAACTGTGACCTGCCATGTGACATCTTTGACCTAACTGTCGTTACAGGCAATTGTAATGGAGATAGCACCTACGAGGTAACGGTTAATTTCCAAGTACAAAACCCGACATCCAACACTTTTGGACTCTGGGCCAACGGACAATTATTTGGCAACTACGACCTCAGTCAATTACCATTGTTTATTCCCAATTTTCCCTGGAGTGGTGGCAATAACGATGAGATCAATGTCTGCTTGACTACTACGGTTGGTGGCCAGGATTCCTGCTGCGCCGAAATTGTATACCCAGCGCCAAGCTGCCTATTCAATGCCCCTTGCCATATCTTTGATTTGACCGCTACCGCAGGCAACTGTAACCCGAACGATCCAACCTACCCGCTCACGATCAACTTTGGGGTGAACAACCCAGGCAATGATTTCTTCGAGGTTTGGGTGAACAACGTTTATTTCGGGGCACATTTACTTTCCTCGTTGCCGTATACGATTCCGAATGCGCCATCTAATGGCAATGCCGGCGACATTATCAAAGTTTGCATCAACGATCATCCTGATTGCTGCCAAACCATTGAAATTCAAGGGCCAGACTGCAATAGCAATTGTGAGATATTTAATGTGGTGCTTAGCCCGGGCGATTGTATTCAGGGTACCACGAACTATAACCTTCTCCTCAATTTTCAGGTAGCCAATCCTGGCAGTAACTTATTTGAAGTATGGGGAAATAGTACTTATCTGGGCCTTTTCCCACTTGCTGCACTACCGCTGAACATCCCGAACTTCCCATCAAACGGGCCTGGTCTGGATGTAATCAAGATCTGCATTCAAAACAATCCAGACTGCTGCAAAACCATTGATTTTCAAGGGCCTAACTGCAATATCAATTGTGAAATATTCAATGTAGTGCTTGATCCGGGTGATTGTATTCCGGGTACCACAAACTACAACCTTCACCTCAATTTCCAGGTAGCTAACCCTGGTAATGGCTTCTTTGAAGTATGGGGAAATGGTACCTATCTGGGCCTTTTCCCGCTTGCCGGACTGCCGCTGAACATCCCGAACTTCCCATCAAACGGGCCTGGTCTGGATGTGATCAAGATCTGCATTCAAAACAATCCAGACTGCTGCAAAACCATTGATTTTCAAGGGCCTAACTGCAATATCAATTGTGAAATATTCAATGTAGTGCTTGATCCGGGTGATTGTATTCCGGGCACCACAAACTACAACCTTCACCTCAATTTCCAGGTAGCCAACCCTGGTAATGACTTCTTTGAGGTTTGGGGCAATGGACTCTATCTGGGTCTTTTCCCGCTTGCAGGATTACCAATGATCATTCCGAACTTCCCCTCGAACGGGCCTGGTTTGGATGTGATTAAGATCTGCATCCAAAACAATCAAGACTGCTGCAAAACCATTGAATTCCAAGGGCCGGACTGCGTCATTGGCGGCAACTGCGAGATTTTCAATTTGTCGTTGCAAACCGGAAATTGCAACGTGGACAGTACCTATCAATTGCTGATTAATTTCCAGGTAGTCAATCCGTCAAGCAATATTTTCCGGGTGTGGGCAAATGGTCAGGTATTGGGCGAGTTCAACCTCAATCAGTTGCCACTCCTCATCCAAAATTTCCCATGGGACGGCGGAAATATAGATGTCATAAAGGTGTGCATGTTGACGAATGTGCCTAGTCAACCGCCATGTTGTATTGGAAAGGAATTTCAGGCACCAAGCTGTCTTTTCAATGACCCATGCCATATCTTTGATTTAACGGCTACTGCAGGCAATTGCAACCCGAATGAGTCAACTTACCCGCTAACAATCAACTTTGGGGTAAACAACCCAGGCAATGATTTCTTCGAGGTTTGGGTAAATAACGTTTATTTTGGAACTCATTTACTGTCCTCGTTGCCGTTCACGATTCCAAATGCTCCATCCAATGGTAATGCCGGTGACATTATCAAAGTTTGTATCAACGATCATCCTGATTGCTGCCAAACGATTGAAATTCAAGGGCCTAACTGTAATGGCAATGCCAATTGTGAAATATTCAATGTCGTGCTTGACCCGGGCGATTGTATTCCGGGTACCACTAACTACAACCTTCACCTCAATTTTCAGGTAGCCAACCCTGGCAGTGACTTCTTTGAGGTATGGGGCAATGGACTCTATCTGGGTGTTTTCCCGCTTGCCGGCCTGCCGATGATCATCCCGAATTTCCCCTCGAATGGGCCTGGCCTGGATGTGATCAAGATCTGCATCCAAAACAATGCAGACTGCTGCAAAACCATTGACTTCCAAGGACCTGACTGCGTCATTGGCGGTAACTGCGAAATTTTCAATTTGACCTTGCAAACCGGCAATTGCACCGGCGATAGTAGCTATCAATTGCTCATTAATTTCCAGGTAGTCAATCCTCCAAGCAATATTTTCCGGGTATGGGCAAATGGCCAGGTATTGGGCGATTTCAACCTCAATCAGTTGCCACTCCTCATCCAGAATTTTCCTTGGAGCGGCGGCAATTTAGATGCTATAAAGGTGTGTATCGTTTCAAATGTGCCTAATCAGGCGCCTTGTTGCATTGGCAAAGAATTTCAAGTGCCAAGCTGTCTGGGCAACAACGATTGTCATATTTACGACCTCGTGGTGGTGCATACGCCTTGTCTTTGCGGACAATTCTTTGCAATACTCACTTTCAAGTTTGAAGGCGGTGTCTCTGGCAGCTTCGATATCATGGGCAACGGCAACAATTACGGCAACTACCCGTACAGTACGCCACAGCCCATCATCCTTGGCCCATTCATTGGCGATGGAACTACGATGTATAATTTTGTCGTGAAAGACCATGAACACCCGAACCTCTGTAACGACGAGTTCAATCTTGGCAAAGTGGAATGCATGATTCCAGTGATTGACCCAAGCGGTGGTAATGCCATGCTTACGCTTTCGCCTAATCCAACGGCCAACTGGCTGAACGTGACGGCTTTGCTCGAGAATGGAGCAACGATTGGCCAGGCCAATGTGGAGGTTTATGCAACTGATGGTCGTCTTGTTCAAACGAATACCGTAGCCAATGGCGCAAACTTCCAATTGGACGTATCAAACTTACCAAGCGGAGTTTTCCGTATTGTGCTGAAGTCTGATGCAGGAAGGTTGGAAGGGACTTTTGCGAAACAATAAGCTTGTTTGTCGCACGATTTAAAGTCGTGTGCCACAAATCTTTCAAATGAAACGCCCCCCTCAGGTAACTGTGGGGGGCGTTTTTGTATTCACCGACTAAATTCAAAAATCCTTAAGCCAATACAAATTGGAAATTTTTTCAACTACAACAAATCCGATAAGACTTCCATCTTCAATCTAGAACAAGCACTATCCGGCTGGTTTCGGTAGTAAACGTATGTCCGAAGATCTACTTTTTTAACCCGATATTTCTCGGCGATACGATCATAAAAAAGAGCATCTGCGGCATACGTGTCCTTAAATTTTTCACTAACGAAAACCTCTTTTCGCCCAAATAAGGTGGCGAATAAAATGCAGTCATCCACATGGATCAGTTTGTTACCGTCTGCCCGATCTACCACATAATAGTCTTCCTCTTCATCCACAATGGTCGTTGTTGTAGACGCAATTAAATCAGCCTCTTTCATTTCTGCCAAACAGGACCGCAAGTGTTCTGGTTTATATTCATCATCGGCATCGATTATGGCAATAAACTGACCATGGCTAATCAGAACCCCTTGATTTATCGAATTAGATTGACCTCTGTTTTTATGTCGCAGGTAGGTGATGTGATCCTGGTTTTTTTGGACATAACTGAGTAATTGGTTTGATTCGTCATTGTCGCTCCCATCGTCAATTACAATCAATTCAAAATCCTGAAGGTCTTGTAACAAAACGGAGTCAATGGCCCGTTTTACCACAGCAAAGTCCGTATTATAGACAGACATTAACACTGATATCATCACATTTTCCCGCATGCAATTGTTTTTTTTCGAATTGAATCGCGAAAGTGCGCTCCAACTCTATCTAAGCGGGGAAACGTTTAAAAGGCAATAGTGTTAAGAATTTGGCGCAAAATAAATTAAAAGATTTTTCGGGAATTAGATTTTAGCCTGCATCTGGCAAAGATTATTGTATCAAGGGTTATTCCGCTTCAAGCGGGCCACCGGATTGGCTGCAAGCGAGTGCAAACTTTACCTTACCTGAAATAAAAGTTGCTCCCTTTCGGCACAAAATCAATTCCCAAACAAGCTCCAAATTACTCCTTCAAACGCCCATTTTTCATCTTATTGACAAAGTTATTCGCACTGCTGGGGTCAACAAGGATAATTTCAAGGGTTTTCCCGTTGCTCATCTTGATCTGAGTCTCTTTGGCCTTCATACTTCCGAGCAGGTCGTTGAAACGAGTGCTGCTGGAAGTAATATTGAGCAGCCCCCCTTTCTCATCACTTTGATAACCAAAGCAGTACCACAACTCCGCGGAAGCTTTGATATAAATACTCAGGCCATCGTCACCATTTTTGGGCATTTTATATTGCACCATGATGTTGAGCGATTTATTGATTGGCTCTCCACCGAGGCTTATGAGCGGGATACGATCCTCCAATGTGAAGAAGGATGCATATTCATTGTTCCAGGTAACAGACTGCCGGCCCAAGACAAAGGCGAATTTGTCATCCTTCTTGGGCAACAGAATTGCATTTAGCTTGGTGTTTGAAAGCGTAGCATCCCAATCTTTTTCATCACTAACAAACTCATGTAAAGCAGGCTGGTAAAATGCAATGTTGGTATTGTAAACAGATGGTTGAGCATCAAAGGTGGCAGCCTTTATTTCACTGATCATCAACTCCATCAACTTGGGGGGAATGGCCATTTCGAGTCCGGAAATGAATTCGCCTGTAACGCTGAAATAGGTCGTATCGGTAACCGAATTGTAGTCAGACTTAAGTCGTCCTGCGGCTTTTACATTTATCTGTTCAAGTCCGGAACAGATATTGAGTGGTCCTTCTGCTTGTACCGTAGCCACACGATTGTCAAAGGTGAGTTTTGCACCGCGCTCAGATTTACCCAACACTTTAAGAGAATCACCGAAGATGAAGCGGTCATTAGCCGGTTCGTATTTGTAAACGTGTTTACAGTCAATAAGAGGCCGATCCACCCGTTGAAGTGCGGGAAGCATGATCCGGGGGTACAACTCACCTGTTTCGCGGGAGATATAGAAACCGGTGACCATTGGGCTGTCATCTGGATCCTTAGCGAGTTCGACCCGGATAAGTGGATCTTTCCGGTCAATTTCTGTTTGTAAGGTAAACCAGTTGGTTTTAGGCAGTTTGTTCGCGACCAATTGCGCAAGCCCCTTGAAAGTCATATTCTGAGAGCTTGAATTTAGGATCATATCTCCTTTAAAAAGAGTCTTAACATCGACATGGAAACTGTCTTTTTCAGGAATTTCAGCGGTAGCAAAAGTCTGAACGCGACGGTTAGAGGCTTCAATTGTCTGATATTTTCCCTGAATGTCGTTGAAGAAAACCTCCTGATCATAACCCGGGATATTGTACGCATAAAAGCCTGTGGCTTTGTAGAGTTTTTTACCGCCAATATCCACCCTGGCCTTATTGATGGTGTGGTACTTGCTCACCGTGTCGGCTACAATTTGTGCGTTGTAAATAGTCCGCATTCTACCGCCGGGTTGGATAAATATGTCGCTTGTATCCGGGATATTGATAAATGCATCTGCGGATTTGATCTGCTTCACCCCACCAATCCGAAGCAGATTGGTCTTCATATCATAAAGAGCGGTTTTTCCCTCAAAAGCGAGGGAGTCTTGTCCTGGATCAATCGAAATAAATCGACCTGGTTTATTGGGATCGGCCTTGAATTCGATGGTTTTATTCTTCATATTCCATGTGAATTCATTCATCGAGGTGAGGTACTTATCGAGGGGCAAAGTAGTACTGGCCGTTTGTGTATTTGCCTTAAAATGACCTTTTTGAATGTCAAAATCAAGGTCTCCTCCCACGTTCCTGGAATCCAGCGCAATACCTTTCTCGTCAAGCGCTTTTATTTCCAGGTTACCGGTATCCACGGATGCCTGGAATGGTCCGTAAGAAATGATCTTAGAAGTCAATTTACCTTCAGCCCATTCGAATTCACCCCGACCCTTCAAACCGGAAGGGGTCAGGATAAGGGTTCCTTTGTGCGTATAGCCGGGGGATTTATACAATTCAAAAGCTTTGGCCTTGCTCTCTACATACATGGAATCCTTGAATGGAAGCCAGTTCACAGATACCTCTTCACCCTTGGCCTGTGGCACTTTTACTTTGCTAGGCCGATCTTCTTCCATAAAGAACTTTTTAGCTGTCCCCGTAGTCTGTTTGGGCCGGAAGACCAAGTCTTCTGATTCGATATCGGCCGTCAGATACTCCAGCTTTCCTTTCCCGATCAAGCCATTGTTGCTTAGATCCAGCGTTCCGGTATAGTTTCCTTTTTTGGTGTACGTAGGATAACCGAGAGCAGGTGTTTTGTGGATAAAACCAAAGGATTTGTCTTCATCGCGCACTACAATAGCTTCTTTAAATGGAGGAAAGATCGTGGCGGGAAAAAGTTGGCCATTAAACTTTAGCTGATCTTTGGTATATGAATCCAAGCCATTGAAAGCGAAGGGGTCAAGGCGAAAATAAAATGAATCGCGTGTGTATACACCACGTTGGGTCTGAGGCAGGTCATAAAAAACAAAAGAGAACTTTTTGGACTGTAAGGAGGGGAAGATCGCCAATTCTTCCTGACCTGATTTGTTATTGGGTGCATCCACCAAAAGCGCGCCACTAAGGTGCTCAATGTTGGAGTTCATGGCATTTGCGATAGGTTGCCCGTTTTTGTCTTCCAAACCAGTGGGAATATAAAAATCAAGGTGGCGCACGGAGTCGAAGTCCACCTCAAATTTGTCATAGACAAAACTCATGTTTTGGCCCTGAAACAAGGTAAGTCCTGCATAAAGGCGACCTCCAAACCGCATATCCCGGTTTTTCAGCAGCGTCAACTCATTATCATTTGGAATTAGCGCTACCTTTTGACGTTGACTGAGTTCGAGTTTTTTAACGGAGTATATCTCGGTCTCCTTTGTTTTTAGATTGAGCTTTGCGTTCGTCGTAGTACTTTCTGAAATGATGTTGATTGCATCAAAGTCCTTTTTCCCCTGGCTGGCCAATGCGTAGTGTACGCACTTATCGCGCAGTTCGATCTCATGTCGGCTAAAATAGTAGTTGATAAACCCTCCTTCTACCATCTGCGCCAGTAAGGTTTGGATGCTCGAATAGTCAAATTTAGGGTTTATTTCCATGGCGAACTCATTGTCTTTCACAAGACGGCCATTGTCTTCTTTATCCCGGTCCGTTTTGAGCCAAAGGGCGTATAACGTACTGATCGCGTTGTGGGAGGCGAGGCCTTGCATTTGCAGGTAAACATTCGGGTCATAGAAATTGCTGCTTTCAAATTCCACTTTTTTTGCTACGCCTTTGATTCCTATACTACCCCCTATTTCGAGTGAATCAGCGTTTAGGTGCCAGGCAACTTTGTCTGTTTCGAGGTTCATATTGTAGAATGAGGAGTAGAACGGGTTGCGTGACGAACCTTTCTCACCCCGCATCAGGCTGATGATCTGTTTGGGAATATCAATCCGTAAATCAGCTGCCGGATGGTAAAGACTATCGGAATCCATGTACAATTTTGCATCCACATTTTCGGCCACTACACTCACCCCTCGCCGGATAATAAACAGCTCAGCCTTGCCCAGAAATACTTTTTCGTGACTCTTATTGTACACCATCATCTGTGCTGGTTGACTGGTCGTGCCATAGCCGTAAAGTGAATTACCCGCCAGACGAAAACCGCCCAGATATTCTATGTTATCGCCAATGCGGTTGATCTTTAAAATCTTTTCAAAAGATTGAAACCTAGGAAATTGCACATTACGCAGCGAATCTGACTTGGTTGAATTGGTTCTGGGGCGCACCACAATATTGTTCTCAAAACTCCCTTTAATACCCTCTTTAAAATAAAGCGGGTAATAAAGTGTAGCCGTATCACAATTGAACAAGGGCTTTTGCACCTCCACTTTATACTTCGTAAGTAGCGCGTAGATACTGGAATCCATGCCTGCTTCTGCCCAGGATACTTTGCCCCCTTCACCATCCCAGATCTGTTGAAAGGGTCTGTATCGTCCTGAGGTATTAAAAATCGTTACGGAGTCGGTCTTTCTGGTACCAATTAAGTTCACCCCTGAAAAAAGGAGGCTGGGTTCTTGGTCTCTGTAAATGAAATCAAATTTACCATTTTCAATTCTCCAGGTAGCGGAGCCTCCTTCGCCACTTTTCAGGGCGCGTTGTCCCATAAAATCTACCGCGAACTCTAGCAGTAACCCCACCGGCTTTGTACGGCCCTTTTCCAAACCTGCCAGTGACTGCTCAGTAAAAGCATGCCAACGGCGGAAAAGCGTGGTATCCGAACTATTTTTAGCAGCCACCACAGCGTTCAGATAATTTTTAAAATATGGGAATGCGGGTAGGCTTTGATTGCCTAATAAGTTGGCAACTGTGATAATATGCTTCATCTCCCATTCAGGAAAACCACCCGCTTTATGCATTTTTCTAAACACGGCAAACGACTCTTCCATGTCCGGACGTTTAGAGAGGGTCATAAATTCACCCAACTTGTCTACAAACTCATTGGTGGTCTCTGGAAACTTTTGAGCAAAAATATTTCCGGAAGGAAGGAAAAATAAAAGCGCAATAAGGAGCGAAATAAATGTGCGGGGATCAGGGTGAGAATAAACTGGCTGCATCTTGTAAAGGAGATAGTTTTTGTGCGTATCGTTAAGCGTAGCGACATACTCTAAACGTCGAAAAGCGAAAGTATGGTGTGAAGGTAAGACGCGTGGATATTTTATGGATCGGCTTCTTTGGAATCGGGGATTGTTTCCTGATCTGGCACCTCATTCAATATTTGTTCAAACCATTTTCTCCTGAAACAAGTGTTCAAAATTTTTGGCCTGAAACAGTCCGTTCAAGCGTTCCGACAAGGAAGCCTGGGTTTCTATTTTTCCCCAATCAAGGAGCGCGAACTGGAAATAGAGGGCGGAGAAAAATCAAAAAAAGTAGATCGGACGACCTTGGTGGCGATTTTTTCTTTGAAATGAGTGGTCAACTATATCAGTACTTTTTGAAAGACGGCCGCTTCCTCACTGAAATCCATCTCAGGCATTTCATGTCTGATCTTTTCAATGAGCTCCATTTGAGTTTTTGCAAATGCCTGATATTGAGGTGTGTCGGGATAAAATGGCCGGTGGAGTGCTGCTGCACGTATATTATCGATGCGCTCGTTCAGCTGTCGGGTCTTTTCCCCAAAAAAAGTATCCGAAAAAAACTGCCATACATAATCCACAGCCACATCAGAAGGATGTATCATGTCGGCAGCATAGAAGCGGTAATCCCGCAGATCATCGAGTAAAAGTTCGTAGGCCGGAAAGTAGTGCGCATGGTCAAACCGGGCGCAGATCTCCTCACAGGCCAGCACGAGTCTGGCTTTACTACGCTGATTTTCAATGAGTCCATTGCGCAGGTGCCGCACCGGACTGACGGTCAGAACAACTTGAATATCTGCGTTAAGGAACCTGATTTTTTGTAAAACGCCCATTGTATAGTCCACCATTTCTAAAACTGAAAGTTGGCGTGGAGCAAAAAGAGGGCCTGGCATTTTATGGTTATTGGCTACTACCTGCCCTGTTTCGCGAAGGGTAAATACGTCTGCTGTACCAAAAGTCAGGAGCAGAAAATCTGTCTTTTTTAAATGGTCCACGGCCGCTTGGTAGGCTGAATTGATTCCTTCCAGGGCTTCGTTTTTATCGGGTTTAGAAAACCGCCCGTGGTGATCCCAACTGTGCCAGAGACCTGCGTTTTCGAAAAGTTCGTCCGGAGTAAAAGGTTGATTACCAAGAGAAATTCTGTCCAAACACTGTACCATTGAGATCGGATTATATACGATCCCGAAAGGATTGGTGCGTATATTAAACTTGCGTTCGGAAAATTTTTGGCCGATGTGTTCGGTGAAGCAGGAGCCTATTAGTAGTAGCTGCTTTGGGTGGGTGATTTGGAAGGAAGGCACCGTTGAGGGTGTAAGGGCCGTACGGAAGGGAGTATTCATGTAGAAACTTTTTTGTCCCCGCAAACTTCATACTTTTACCCCTCTTTTGCACAACCCATGGATTTTATCACCAGACTTTTTGGATTTTCGAAAACACAGGAGCAACCAGACGTCCCGTTTGGCCGCTTTTCAGATGCGTATAAATCAGAGGAGCAACAACAGGCTTTTGACCGCTCCCTCGAAGCCTTCGAGCAGGGCGAGTATCTGGCAGCTTATCGTGATTTTCTCGGGTACCTGAAAGACGAAGGCGCAAAAGCACCCAACATTACCTGGGAGGAAACCGACGGAGAGATCCGCTTCGATCTGTGGCAGGGCTCACAACATATCACTGGTTTTGCAAATGCTGAAAAAGTAAAAGCCGAAAGTAAAGTAGCCCGCGCCGACGACCTCAATGTGGGCTTTATGCGGAGATTGATGGAGGCCAATTTCAACCTCAAATTCAGCCGTTTCGCCCTCGATCCTGAGAATAACCTTTGTATCCGGTTCGATACCATGACCGTAGACGGTTCGCCGCTTAAATTGCTTCATGCCCTGCGCGAACTGGCAATCCATGCCGACAAACAAGATGATCTCCTGATTGAAGAATTCTCCGTTCTACGCCCCGCCGAGGAGCGCCATTTCGGCCATCTTTCGGAAGCCGAGAAAGAAGCCAAATACGCCTACCTCCATCGATCCATTGAAGCGACGTTTGCAGAAATAGACAGAGGGAAGCCCGACCCAAATACTTATCCGGGTACCTATGCTTATCTCTTGCTTGCGCTGGCATTCAAGCTTGATTATCTCATTAAGCCAGAGGGCTTTATGATGGATTTGCTGGAAAAAATTTACGCGGCTTATTTCACCAAAAATAACCTCACGCCACAGGTAAAAGTGCAACAGATCCGGCGAGAATTTCAGAAGTTGCTTGATCGGCCAAAAGAAGACCTGTATAAAGAGATGTACCGCACACGTAGTACTTTCGGGGCAAATCCAGCCATTCCACATGGCACGCTGGCCAGTTTTATTGGAGGCGAATTGGTCAATATGGAATGGCCTATGCAACAGGGTCACGATGCACTTGCGCAGGCAATTCCACAGTATGTGGTAGGCTTTACCTTGTTTCATCAAGCCCCACCAAAGCCTGACCGTGAGTTTTTGCATTTGTATTACCAGATCACAGAATCTGCCTTTTTCCGCGAACTCGGTTTCCAAATTCCATTTACTGACGAAGCGGGAAAGCTCCGGAAAGCTGAAATTTTAAAAGGCATTAAACAAATCGTTAATCAAAACCGGGCGCAATACACTCGTCTTAGGCCCAACCTGAATCGGCTTGATTTTGCTTCCCCTACCCTTTTTGGTAAATCTTTTTTGCTGATGATCAAAGATTTGGATTTGACAAAGGAGTAGAAATAGAAAAAAAGCCGCTCTGGTAGAGCGGCTCTTAATTGGTGAAACTACTGTGTGGTATTCAACCCTTAGTTCGGATCGAATCCGTAGTTAGACATAATTTTCTCCTTCAACTCTTTGCGTGCAAAGAAGATGCGGCTTTTCACCGTGCCCAAAGGCAGTTTTAAATCATCCGCTATCTCCTGGTACTTGAAGCCCTCAAAATGCATCGTAAAAGGAATACGAATGCTGTCATCCAAGGCAGTTACCATTGTATTGAGTTCTTTGAGCAAAATACCACCTTCTGCTGCATTGGCTGCTGAGTGGCTAAACGAGTTGAGGTAATATTGATTCTCTGTATTGTCCAACACCGTGTTGGCTTTCACCTTTTTACGGTAGTTGTTGATGAAGATGTTCTTCATGATGGTGAACATCCATGCCTTAAAATTGGTGTCTGGCTGAAATTTATCGCGGTTGAAAAGCGCACGATAAGCCGTCTCTTGGTATAGGTCTTTGGCATCCTCCACGTTCTTCGTCAAGTTATAGGCGAAGGAGTGCAGCATGCTTGTCAACGTACCCAGTTTGCTATTGAATTCCATACTTGTCATGGCAATCTCCTGTTTGTTTAAAATGATGCCACAAAGGTAAGGTCCTGTTGAACAAAATTCATAATTTTGTTCAACAAAAATTTTTATGTTTTAACTGAAAAGATATCATAAATCTAAAATTATAATTTAAAAGGTTGATTTTAAATAACTTATATAATTTTTACAAAATCTTCATAATGGCTTTTAGTTCAAAATAAAATGAAACAAATCCTTGCTACAAAACTAAATAAAGTATGCCCTTAAGGATAAAAAAACATCAAACAACAGGCGACTTAAGCCCTTTGACAAATTATACCCTGATACCCCAAACAAAGGGAAGTAAAACATAAACAAAAGCCAGTAAAATCAGGACCGCCAAAGCATCTAAGAGGAAACCCGCCCGAGCCATATCCCGGGTACTCATGTGACCGGTAGCGAACACGATACTGTTGGGGGCAGTGGCGATTGGCAGACCAAAACCAAAAGATGCTGCCAGGGTTGCGCTCAACAATAAGCCAAATGGATGCGCGCCGATACTCCCGGCCAGTGCAGCCAGCACAGGCATCATCATGGAGGCTGTGGCAATGTTGGAAGCAACCTCGCTAAGCAGTACCACCCCACTGAGTACGATCAGGAGAATGAGCACATGCGGCAAAAAGTTCAGGTCTTTCATTTGTTCCCCAAACCAGGCTGCCAGGCCGCTCAAATCAAAACCTTTGGCGAGTGCAAGGCCACCACCAAACAGGATTAAGATGCCCCATGGGATTTTAGCTGCGGTTGGCCAATCCAGAAGCGTCGTTTTTTCTTTGTCACTTCCAGCAGGCATCAGGAAAAATAAAATTGCCCCGATGATCGCTACGATTGTATCTGAGCAGTAGGCTGGCACTTTTTCCAGATTTTCCGGCAAGGGTAGTCCGGCCATATGAACATGGATCCATTGATTCACAGGGCCATACCACAAAAGCGATCCACTCACCCAGGCAAGAATAACTGACCCAAATACCCAAAGAATGCGTCGCTCCGGCAATGAAATCGGACCGAGCGCCAGCAGTTGAGTACGCAAATGTTCGTGGCTATCGATACTTTTTGCCCCCACTTTATCAACCGGGAACATCCAAACCAGCATTTTCCAGCAAACCAGGAGCAGGGTAAAGGCAAAAGGGAAGCCGAACATCAGCCATTTTCCAAAGGTGACCGTCTCTCCCATTTTTTGCTGAATAAAGGAGAGAAAAATGGCATTGGTCGGGGTGCCGATCAAGGTGGCAAGTCCGCCAATGGAACAGGCATACCCCACCCCAAGCAACAGCGACTTGGCAAAATTCTTATGACCCGGTATCCCTTCACTCTGTGCTGCGACTGCAATCGCCACCGGAGTCATCATCACCGCAGTAGCGGTATTGGAGATCCACATCGAAATGAAGGCAGTTGCCGCCATGAAGCCCAGCACCGTATGGGCAGGGTCTGTACCGATCCACAACACCATGCGCAGGGCGATGCGGCGGTGCAGTTGCCAGCGTTCTATGGATTTGCCCATGAAAAAACCAGCCATGAACAGAAAAATGATCTCGTTGCCGTATTCCGCGGATACCACTTTGAGCGGCGCTACGCCAGTCAGGGGAAAAAGCACCAGCGGAAGCAGCGAGGTAGCGGCCATTTCAATCGGCTCAGTGATCCACCAGACAGCGATCCAGAGGGTAATGGCGGCGGTTAACTGGGCGGCCCAGGGCATTCCAGCGGGCGTTGGCGCAAACGCGACCAGCGCAAAAAGCAGCGGTCCGGCAATCAGAGCAATTCGTTTAAAGTCCATGCGATGTGTTTATCGGTCGCAAAGGACGAAAAGATTGGCGCAATCTTACTGTTGTACCACAAATTTCAACCAAACAGATTGCTGGCCAGCACGCAGTTCAATAAAATAAATGCCAGAAGCTTCGGGAGATACTACAGAAAAATGTTCTTTTTCGATAAGCAATGAATTGCCGGAGGATATTTCTCTACCATAGGCATCCCTTATCACCCATTCGATTTTGGCATGCTCCAATCCAAAGACCTGAATATCCAATGCGCTGCCCGGACTTGCTGGGTTTTGGGAAAGCATGGCGGTTACAGTTGCTGAGTTTGGTTCTTTGCTGCCGATGGTGAAACAGGAGTCTTGGGTTTCGTAGGCACCGATGTCAACGGTATCGAAGCGGATGCGGGGGTTGCCTTCAAGATCCGTGAGGATGCCCGAAGTGTCGACTATGAGGTTATTGCCAGCATTAACAGCTGGGGAACAAGCCTCAAGTCGAAAATCTCCGTTGGCGACGTTTACAAAAAGGGGGTCTGTCTCTGAAATATTGTGGTCACCAAAAATTGGATAGAAATTTGTGATGGTGGAATCCAAACTCAACAAGCTGTTATTGACATGATAGCCATCTAGTTTATAAAGCATATAATCATTGTCAGAAAACATGGTCCATAAGTCTGCACCGGGCTCCCAAATCAGACAATTGTTCACATAGGTTTCAATAAAATCATTCACGCCATTAAAGGTGGAATAATAACTCTTGTTGAAAATAAACTCATTATTATCAATGAAAGTGCAATTGCTAATATAGGTATGGGTTCTTGCTCCACTAATGGTGCACAAGGTTGAAACACCACCTCCATTGCCAGCAAAAAGGCAATTCTCAATTTTTGCTTCAAGTCTGCTTCCAACACCTCCGACAGCTAAGGTGATGGCGAAACTATAACTTTCTGGGTTTTCTAAATCCCTGTTGTCGATGTATCTGCTATTCTTGATAAATACGCTGCAATTACTTTCATCCATCCCTTGGAAATAGGTAATATTGCTAGTGTGTGATAGGTTGCCTATAAATTCACAACCTTCAACATCAAGTGACAAAATACTCTTATCAAACCCGATGAAACTATAAGCAGCCCCATAGCCGTTTGTTGCAACATTTTTTTCAAAAACACAGCATGACAACAATGCGCTAAAAGGATGTACACTAAAGGATGAGTTGCCCCCGTCCAAATAATATAATCCTCCGCCTTCGGTGGCAATGTTTTCTTTAAATAAACAAGAATCCATTGTAAGTATTGCACCGGTGAATGCTTCATAGCCGGAAGCTAAATAAATCCCTCCTCCAAGCGAAGATTTAGATGTATCTTTTTCAAAGGCACAATTCCTAAGTATGGTGCCGTTTTCGATTTTACTGAAAAATATTCCTCCACCTTCACTTTTACTTGAATTCATTGAGAATGTGCACTTGTTCAAAATAAAAGGTTGGTTCATCAACGCTGGTCCAATTTTAGCTAAACCCCCTCCAAAAAGCGTTGCGCGATTGGACACAAATTGACAGCCTTGAATGATTGGATTGGCATAATTTTGAGAAAATTCCCAGCGAATTATGGCAATTCCTCCACCTATCGAGGCATTATTGGATTCGAAGCGGCAATTTTGGATAATCGGACAAGTGTTGTAAGCACCTGCTGAAGGGTTGATCAATAATCCGCCACCATGGCTCTGATTGTCATCTGTACCATTTGCTACACCCTTTGTTACAACAAATCCATCCAATACAGTTGTGCTGTCTAATCCCTGGCCATAAAGCACATGGTAGGAGTTGTCTGAACCCTTTGGGAGTCCAATGTTTCCAGACAGTATGGTTTCATTTAGTTCAAAATCGCGTTGAATCAAGTTGGGCTCCGACCCCAGAAAACCACCGTACATCTTTACTCCATTTTTCAAAACAAATGAAATAGAGCGATCTGTAGTGGTTGTTGGATAGTAAGTACCTTGGGAAACCCAGATTTCATCTCCATCCATTGAGACGGCTAATGCTTGTTGCAGATCCGGGAATGCATCGTTCCACGAGCTGCCATCTTGTTGCCCCCCCTGTATATTTTGATTTACAAAAATCCTGGTTTGGGCAGATAGACAGAGGCTTTGGATTAAAATTGTAAGTAAGAATATTTTTTTCATGAGTGCGATAATATTGGAATAAAACAGCCCCACAGATGTGAACAGGCACATCTGTGGGGAATGATCAAATCAGCGGTTATTGTTTTGAAATCTTGCCGAAAAACAGTTGAGCTCCGGCCTTCAAGGAATACCAGTAAAGCCCAACGGGTTGCTCACTCAGATTGTTTAGTTTGATCGACTGAGCCCCTTTGGAGCGAGACTCGTTTTTTTCTAATATCAAGCGACCAAAACAATCGAAAACAGAAAGGTGAATCTGTTCTTCAATAGGCAAAAAGAAATCGAATGTGAGTTCGGAATCGAAGGGATTGGGGTAGGTAGAAAGGTTGTAAGCAAGCGCTACATTGTCTTTTACTCCTAGTTGCGTACCTCCTCCAGAATTACCCAAACCCGTGACTACTTCCAACTGTAATCCCATGTTTTCCACTTCATTCCCTTCAATGGAATAAAATTTCTCTGACAAAACTGAGTTTTTCAAACGAAAGTGTTGACCAATATCAGCAATGGGTTTTAGGGCTTTGATGACAAGTTTAAAAATCGTTTTATCGTTTAAGTTTGTCCCTGTACCAGTTTCCGAGAAATTCAAGGCTCGTAAATTACCTTCTTCAACTCCCGTCAACCCAAAATTATCCTGTGAAAAAGTTTGTCCAGAATTCCCGGATTGAATCTGTAAAATTTGTAACGAGTCCTCTGCAAATTCTATCCCTAATTGCCACGCACTGACAGGAATGCTCCCAGTGGCTTTGACCTGAAGTGTAAACACTTGATTTATACTTAGTGGTGCGTGTGCCAAGGTTGTGAAAAGATCATCCGGATCCTCCGGAGATAATTGATCAATAGATGCACTACAATTTACATCACCGACTTTGATCCCCCAAAATGACCATGCATCTGGGTTTTGCGCCCCAACACCAGTTGGATCTAAGGTAACATGATCCATCCATGATGATCCATTTGGAGCTATTGGTAGTGTCCCACTTCCATAAGTTCGCTTATTCGTAGCTGGAGGCGCTGGTATTGGTTCATCTGGATTAACCCATGTCGCAGTAAATGGGCTAAGGGCGTTAAATGCTGCATTAAAATTGGGGTCATTGAAGCAATAATCAGGCACAAAACGCCAACTGCTGTTATTTGGCAATTCTGTGTAGATCCCTAGAATAAGTTTCCGCAACTCAAGGATGTCAAAAGTTGTAATGCTTCCACTATTGGTGGCATCAGCGGCGATAATCAAAAATGGATTGTCAAGTGGCTCAATTCCCAGGATATGCTTATTAATGAGGACCAGATCATATACTGTAACCCCCTCTATCGGGCTAGGGTGATCAATTTCAGGGAGTATAGAAAGCAACCCGCTCCCAGTATATGGATAGACGCAGCTAAAAGTTAGATATCTACCATCAATATTTGTGGATGCTACAGGAGAACCACACTGCAGTGAATTAGCATCTTCAAATGGAACTGAAAATTCTGTAAAAGGAGTCAATTGCTCTGCACCACCAGCATGTGAACAATTTCTCAAAAGGTATCCTCTATCACTGCTGGTAAGGTTTTGGCAAGTAGGTTCATCTGTGTCAGTTAGAAACATCCACGAGGGATGAGCCAATAGAATATTTCTCATCTGCTCGGCTTGTTCTTCGCTGAACCGATTTCCACACCCAAAGCTATATCCCATTAATAATGAAGGGTCAGGATTATAAGGTACACCTAATGGATCATTAGGAAAAGGCGTACATGCAATAAGCGCATCGCAATTGTTGGTATAACCACAATAAGAGCCAAGATTCAATTGAGTTGGGTCAGCAGGAGTGTCACAAAACCCATCGCCTGTATCATGACAGGTTTTCGTATAGGAGACTCCATTCAAAATAAAAGTAACCTCATTATCAACATATTGCGCTAACCACGGTTGCTGTAGATCTGAAATAAGTGGCCCATAATTAAATGTGTGCGGCAAAGTAAAGTAATGCCCCATTTCGTGAGCTATTGTTCTGGCTCCAATGCTTCCAGCTTGAGCTGAATATATTGCCCCAACACTACTATTTGTAGGAACAGCATTTAATCCGCCTATCGACTGATTGGCCAATACAATTTGGGTTACTAAAAAAACATTAATTACATTATCATAGTTCGGATTTTGTAGTTTTGCTTGAGCAGTAAGTGCATTTGCTTCTGTCTCAATATTGAGTTGAACAAAGTTATCACTAAAAATTTGAGTAGTTCCACATAAATAGAATTGAATTCCTGTTGAGCTGTAGAATCCGTTTATTTCGCTTAGCATTTGCATTGGGGAAAAGTGAGCTTCCCAACCAGGAAATCCTAAATATCCCGGAGTTGCTTCTCGAACAACATTGAACCAAATTGGAATATTGATAGTCATTGAACTTGTTCCAGCGGGCATTGGGCCTATGCCATCTAATAAAGCCTGATATTCTGACCTCGGCATATCTTGAACACCACAAAATATTTCATTCTGTGAAGAAAGACTGTTAACTGTCAACGTAATGAAAAGAGCACCGAGCACCGAGCACCGAGCACCGAGCA
>CANJPT010000062.1 GCA_947476195.1 Lewinellaceae bacterium
AAAACTACCCACATCTCATAGAACGAAGGCCGGACTGTAATGCCATCTGTCTCAAAACATTGGGCATTAACTTTTAGAAATGAGAATAAAGTCAAAATGAAAATCAGCGCCGTGAGCCGTGAGCCGTGAAGAAAATCAAAGTTTGTTTCATATTTTGGAAAAGTTTAGAATTTAAAAAATTCGGTTACGGATGGTCTAAGGTAATCAAGTGTTTCATAAATCAAGACATTTTAAACGTTAAATTTCGCAAGTGAGTCATTTTAATACATGAATGGAAGATTTCATTGTGTGAATACCTGCGAAAGCTTGACTAATCTTTTTTCATTCCACCGCGCATGATATTCCACTTCCAATACAAGTCGAGTACTATCCGTTAATTGGTGAAGGCAGCAAGGAGAAAACACAAGGCGAGGCGATAATCGTTTGAATAATTGAAGCGGAGGATTCCAATGTCGATTGCTTGAAAATAGTACCCACCCAAAGAACATCCTTTTCTACCTTTGCCCGACTGCCCTAACCCTTATTTATCTCATCATTTGGCCCACAAAGCATCCGGCATGACAATAACTGCCGCTCAAATCGCACAATTTATCGGTGGCACGGTCGACGGCGACCCAAATGCCGCCGTGACCCGTGGAGCACCCATCGAAACCGCCCAGGCAGGCGACTTCACGTTTTTGGACAACCCCAGATACGAATCATATGCCTACACCACACAGGCCACTATCCTGCTGGTAAACAACCAGTTTGAAGCAGAAAAGCTTGTCATACCGACCATTATCCGTACTGCTGATGTGCGTACTGCGCTTGCAACCCTGCTCAAGATCATTGATCAGGCCAACCATTCCAATGGCGCTGCCATCTCTGAAAAAGCATACATCCACGAGGAGGCTAAGGTAGGGGCTGGTACCGAGGTCGGGGCATTTACAGTCATTGAACAAGGCGCCGTGGTGGGTAAAAACTGCAAGATCTATCCACAGGTTTTCATCGGGCGGAATGCCCGCATCGGCGATAACACCACCCTATACCCAGGCGTCCGGATCCATTTTGACTGCGAAATTGGCAATAATTGTATCCTGCATGCCAACGCAGTGATTGGAGCCGATGGTTTTGGTTTTGCGCCACAACCCGACCGAACCTGGACGAAAGTCCCACAGGTAGGCAAGGTGATTGTGGAAGACCATGTGGAGATTGGAGCTTCCACTTGCATTGACCGGGCAAGCCTGGGCAGTACCGTGATTCATTCCGGTGCAAAACTTGACAACCTCATCCACATTGCCCACAATGTAGAAATCGGGCATAACTCCGTCATCGCAGCCCAGGTTGGCGTAGCGGGTAGTACCCACATTGGCGATAACGTACGGGCTGGTGGACAAGCTGGTTTTTCAGGCCATATCAAGATCGCCAATGATACCCAGATACAAGCTCAAAGTGGCGTTGCATCCAGCATAAAAATCCCTGAAACCGCCTTATTTGGCAGTCCGGCCATGGGCTACCGAGACTTTATCAAATCACATATAGTGTTCAAAAAACTTCCTGATCTGCAACGGAAAGTACTGGAATTAGAAAAAAAACTGGCCATACTGGAAAACGGTTGACGGTACACGGTTGACGGTAATCCGTGTACCATAAACCGTCAACCGTGTACCGTCAACCGTGTACCCTCAACCATCAACCCTACTATGAATACCCTTAACCGCAATATCTTCTGGATCCTGGGACTGAGTGCCCTTGCAGCAGCGATGTATTATTTTTCTGACATCGTCGCATACATCCTGATCGCGTGGGTACTTTCCATGCTTGGGCGGCCGCTTGCTATCTTTTATCGCAAACATTTGAGTATTGGACGATTCAGGTTGGGGACCTCCGGAGCAGCCATGCTGACGATCCTGACGTTTTTTGGCTTGCTGATCGGAATATTACTACTTTTTGTGCCAACGATTATGTTACAGGCACAAAACCTTTCTACCATTGACTATCAAGCCATAGGAGAAAAACTTCGTCCGATCTTTTCCAACCTGGACATGAGGCTACATGAAATTGGAATGCTGAATCGTGACGAGTCCCTTTCGATGAAAACGCAGGAAGTATTGAGTAATTGGTTTAAACCAACCCTGGTAGGTGATTTTATTGGTGGCTTTCTAGGGGTAGCAGGAAATATTGTAATCACTTTTGTCTCTGTAACGTTTATCCTCTTTTTCTTTCTTCAGGACAGCCGGCTTTTTACAGACATCATACATGCCGTGGTGCCGGACAAACAGGAACACAAAGTTCACATTGCCGTGAACGAATCGAGCAGCGCATTAACCCGATATTTTAGGGGACTACTCATTCAACTGTCCGTATTTTCTTTGGCAACTACCGTGATCCTTTGGCTTTTGGGCGTCAACAACGCCCTGCTTATTGGAGCTTTTGGGGGTATTTTTAACGTTATTCCATATATCGGCCCACTTCTGGGAATGACTTTTGGAACTTTTATAACGGTTTCATCCAATCTGGATTCCGACATCTCACTGATCCTGCCAATGCTAGTAAAAGTGATCGTGACATTTTTCTCGGTACAAGCCATTGACAACAACATTATCGGGCCAATGATCATGTCAAAAAGCGTAAAAGCGCACCCGCTGGAGATATTTATCGTTACGCTCGCTGCTGCCAAAGTAGGCGGCATAGTAGGAATGGTCATCGGCATACCCGTCTATTCCGTCCTTCGGGTGATTGCGCGAAACTTTTTCAGTGAATTCAAAGTTGTCCAAAGGCTTACCGGAAGACTGGAATAAGGAAATGTCCGTACCGATTTTCTAAAAATAGCTCATCTGTCATTCTGACACCCCCAAGCGCAAGGCACGAAAGTTGCCAAAGTATCCAGGGTATTGAGGTCTTTGGGTGTGCTATGCCTGGCCTGCAATTCTTTTCAGCATGAAAAATCCGTTCAAAAAAATATTCGATATGGAAGACAAAGCGTCGGAAACGCCTACGCAAAAGGCACAGGAATATACCATGGATGCCATTGAAAGCAATGAAAATCAGCCTGAAACTGTAAATAATCAGCCTGAAAAAGAACCAAATCCACTTACTGAGCTACAAAAGCAATTGGAAGAGAGCAGAAACAAGTATTTGTACCTCTTTTCTGATTTTGAAAACTACAAGCGCAATGCAGCCCGTGAGCGTATGGATCTCATCAGTACTGCCGGGCGCGACATGATGGCAGCACTCCTGCCTGTTTTGGACGATTTTGACAGAGCAGCTAAAAACGGCGCACTGTCAGAAGGAACCATACTTATTTATAACAAACTCGCAAACACCCTTAAAAGTAAGGGATTGACCTCCCTCGAAACCAAGGCTGGCGATGATTTTGATCCGGACAACCACGAAGCCGTGGCAGAGATTCCCGTGCCAAATGAGGAATTAAAAGGCAAGATCGTAGATATCCTTGAACAAGGGTACACACTTGGCACCAAAATCATCCGGCACGCCAAAGTGGTGGTAGGGAAGTAGCATATTAAGGTTATTGGGGGATTTGAGTCGCTAAGCTTGGCACTTGAATACTCAAACACACAAATCCCGAGATAGCCAAACACTCAATTTCAATGGCAAAACGTGATTATTACGAAGTCCTGGACGTAGCAAAAAACGCCAGTACGGACGACATTAAAAAAGCCTACCGCAAGAAGGCACTCGAGCTTCACCCCGACCGAAACCCGGACGACAAGGGGTCTGAAGAGAAGTTTAAAGAGGCCGCCGAAGCCTATGATGTGCTGAGCGATGGCGATAAGAAAGCGCGCTATGACCGTTATGGGCACGCCGGGCTGGAAGGCATGGGCGCGGGTGGACCCGGAGGTGGCTTCCAGGGCATGGACATGGATGAGATCCTGCGTCGCTTTGGATTTGATACCGATGATGTTTTTGGCGAATTTTTTGGCGGCGGCGGCAGGCGCGGCGGCGGATCACGGGGGGGAAGAGGCCGAGGCGAGCGCGGCAGCAACCTGCGGATTAAAGTCAAAATGACGCTCGAAGAGATCGCTACTGGAGTCAATAAAAAGATTAAGGTCCGTAAACAAGTAAGTTGCGATACCTGTAAGGGTTCGGGAGCAAAGGATGCCAGTAGCGTGGATACTTGTGCCACTTGCCGTGGCGCAGGCATGGTGAACCAGGTACGACAAACGCCTTTTGGCATGATGCAAACCGCGGTCACTTGCCCTACCTGTAGTGGCGCAGGCCAAACCATCAAATCGCCTTGCAATATCTGCAAAGGCGACGGACGCGTTTTTGGCGAAGAAACCATTGATGTTGACATTCCGGCAGGTGTGCATGATGGCATCCAACTGAGCGTCAATGGGCGTGGAAACGCCGGCGCAAAAGGCGGCCAGCCAGGCGATCTGCTTATTGCAATTGAAGAATCTCCACACGATGAACTGACCCGTGAAAGCAATAACGTGGTCTTCGAACTTTATATAAACTTTGCGGATGCCGCACTCGGTACAAAAGTAGATGTACCTACGCTCGACGGCCGTGCCCGGATCACCATCCCTGCCGGTACCCAAGCGGGCAAGGTTTTTCGGTTGAAAGATAAGGGACTACCGGCCCTGCAGAGTTATGGAAAAGGGGATCAATTGGTTCACGTAAACGTCTGGACGCCTAAAAAAGTCAATGACGAGGAGCGAAAACTACTTGAAAAACTCCGCAGTATGCCAAACCTACAGCCCACACCTGGCAAAGAGGAAAAAGGCTTTTTTGAACGGGTTCGGGATCTGTTTGAATAGTATAATGGATTAACCTAATGGTAGCAGGGGCCCACTGGCTCTGATTCACCGGGTGACTTAAATGCACCCGGTGTACCAGAGTCGGCGGGCCTCTGCTATCATTGGATGTGCAGTATTGGTAGTTATCTACCATACTACTGGACATTTTTGTTTTACCCCCAGACCTATAAGGTTTTTGGAAACCTTATAGGCCTCGATTTTAGAAAATGTCCAGTAGTATGGTTATCTAATCCAGTATTCCCCAAATAGGCGAATTCAATTGCGCCCGACCTTTTAAAAACAAAAAGTTTTTCAGAATTTTGCGCTTTCAAACCAAACCAGCATGACAAAAAGTAAAGGGCAGGGTCCAATAGGCAAGCAGCCTGACATTTCAATTGACGATCTGGTGGATCCCAACCACATTGTAATAAAAGGTGCGCGAACCAACAACCTGCGCAACGTAGACCTGAGCATTCCTAAGAATCAGCTTATCGTGGTCACGGGGGTTTCAGGTTCCGGAAAATCGAGTATTACCATGGATACCCTCTACGCAGAAGGTCAGCGCCGCTATGTAGAAAGTTTATCAAGTTATGCCCGTCAATTCCTTGGGCGTATGAAAAAACCAGATGTCGACTATATCCGAGGCATTTGTCCTGCGATTGCTATTGAGCAGCGCGTCACAACTGGCAATGCCCGTAGTACGGTTGGAAGCATGACGGAGGTTTATGAATTTCTGCGCTTGCTTTTTGCACGCATAGGCAAATTCTATTCCCCTATTTCGGGTCAAATTGTGCAAAAGCACGAAGTTTCAGACGTCATAGATTCTATAAAAAAACTTCAGGATGGTACGCGGGGCCTTATACTGATGCCATTTCCGAAAAAATATCAGGAACGCAGTCTGGAACAAGAGTTAAACCTTTTGTTGCAAAAAGGCTACACTCGGGTGCAGTTTGGAAACGAAACCCTGAGTATGCAGGATATTCTGGAAGGGATTGAGAAGCGATTCGATATCAAACAGCCCGCCTATCTGTTTAACGACCAAAATCTTCACATCCTCATTGATCGTTTTGTGCTTTCTCAAGACCTTACTGAATCTGATTGGATGCGCCTGGGAGATTCTGTGAACACTGCTTTTTATGAAAGCGAGGGAGAATGCCTCATTGCGGAAGTCCATAGTTCGTCGTTCATCGTTCATAGTTACAACAACCGCTTTGAGTTGGACGGAATGACCTTCCCTGAACCCACCCCGCAATTATTCAATTACAATAACTCCTATGGCGCCTGCCCAACATGCGAAGGTTATGGCCGGGTACTGGGGATCGATCTTGACAAAGTAATACCTGATAAAACTAAAACAGTATATGACAGTGCGGTAGCTGTTTGGAGGGGAGAAAAATTTAGTGAATCTCTGACCTTATTGCTGGAGCATGCCCACAAATTCGATTTTCCGGTACACACACCCTATGAGGCGTTGACCAAGCAGGAACAAAAACTTTTATGGACTGGAAATCAATACTTTGAAGGCATAGATGCGTTTTTCAAACAACTGGAAAGCCAGACATATAAGATTCAGAATCGCGTAGCCCTGGCCCGCTATCGTGGCAAGACCACCTGCAATACCTGCGATGGCGGAAGACTTCGCCAGGAAGCCTTATGTGTAAAAATAGGTAACACAAACATTTCTGAACTGACTGGTATACCCATGGATGAGGTGCTGGCTTTTTTCAAAGGCTTAGACACGCTACTCAGCGATCACGACCGGCAGATTGCTAAACGCCTGCTGATCGAAATAAACAATCGCTTGCATTTTATGGTCGAACTTGGGCTCGGGTATTTAACACTCGACCGCATCAGCAGTACACTTTCAGGGGGCGAAACACAGCGCATTCACCTAACCCGAACACTTGGGTCAAATCTGACTGCTTCGATGTACCTGCTCGACGAACCTTCCGTAGGATTGCACCCACGCGATACCGGGCGTTTGGTCAAAGTGCTGAAAGACCTCCGCGATCTTGGCAATACTGTGGTGGTGGTGGAACACGAAGAAACCGTTATTGAAAACGCAGATTATCTGGTAGATATGGGGCCGGAGGCTGGTATTCACGGTGGCCATGTGGTATATTCCGGACCTTATTCAGAAATTGCAAAGGCCGCACCTGAAAGCCTGACGACCAAATACATGACGGGTGAATTGTCTATTCAAACACCCACAACCCGGCGCCCAGCCAAAGATTTTTTAACACTAAATGGTGCCAGGCAACACAACCTGAAAAATATAGATGTTCGCATTCCATTTCACTGCCTGACCGTAGTAAGCGGTGTGAGCGGTTCCGGGAAAACCACGCTGGTGCGCGATATCCTTTTCCCCGCGCTATCGATGCACCTGCCCGAAAACGCCGGGAAGCAACCCGGCTTATTCGATGGCTTAGACGGAAATGTAAAAAAAGTGACTCGGGTGGAATTTATCAATCAAAGCCCGATTGGAAAAAGCAGCCGCTCCAACCCAGTCACCTACGTCAAAGCTTACGACTACGTCCGCGAGCTTTTTGCCAAACAGCAACTTTCCAAGATCAGAGGATTTCAGCCTAAACACTTTAGTTTCAACGTAGAAGGTGGTCGTTGTGAAACCTGTAAAGGAGAAGGCGAACAGGTCGTAGAGATGCAATTTTTGGCAGATGTACACCTGGAATGTGAAGAATGCAAAGGACGCAGATTCCGTCAGGAGGTGCTTGAAGTGCAGTACAAAGGCAAGAGTATTTTTGATGTACTGAACCTTAGCGTTGAAGAGGCTCTGGAATTCTTTAAAGGCCAAAAAGATATTACAGACCGCATACAACCGCTTTTTGACGTGGGCCTGGGCTATGTCCACCTCGGACAATCCAGCAGCACGCTCTCGGGTGGCGAGGCACAGCGGGTCAAACTCGGATCTTTTCTGATTCGGGAAAACTCGGGGGGGCACATCTTTTTCATCTTCGATGAGCCGACTACAGGCCTACACTTTCACGACATTCAAAAACTACTTACCGCCATCAATGCCTTGGTAGAAAAAGGCCATAGTGTGCTCGTTGTTGAACATAATATGGAAGTTATCAAATCGGCTGACTGGGTCATTGACCTTGGACCAGAAGGCGGAAAAGAGGGCGGAAATCTGGTTTTTGAGGGCGTGCCGGAGGATCTGGCGAAGGTTGCCGGGAGTTATACCGGAGCTTATTTGAAGGATAAGTTAGGTAAATGAGCCAAAAGGTTATTCTGGCCTTTTTAAGGAAAACAGTAAAATCAACCTCTGATTGTAATATTTCTTCAATCACGATTTTCCTGTTCTCCTGTTTAAAAACGCTAAATTCCTACAGTTTAAAATTACTTCCCTAAAGAGATCAAATTAGCAAATAAGCGATACGCTCCGGGCACTCCAGCAGGCAACTCCCGAAAAAACGACAATCCTGTATAAACATAGTACCCTTTGCCATACTGCGCCACCAGCAGTGAGCCGTCAGCTGGTTTTTCGCCTGCATCATTGGTGGAGATGGGCGTCTGGAACGCTTTGTCCCATTCTCCAGGGAAATAGAGCCCGCGCTCCTGCACCCAGCCTTCAAAATCCTTCGCGGTCAATTTGTTGGGTGTATTTAACACCGGACTCTTGGGTAAAAGGAAGCGAATTTCAGCGTTTTCATCTGTCACACGGGTGCGGGATAACTTGAATGGGAAAGGCCCAAATTGGCCGACAACAAGTTCTCCTGTAGTATTATATTGCGATACCAGGGTGCCGCCATTTTGTACATATTCCATCAGTTTGGCCTGTTGGAATTTGAGATCATCTTTCGTATTGTAGGCTCGTATACCGATCACAATGGCATCAAATTTTGCCAATACTGCGGTTTCCATGTCGCTATTATCCAATACTTTCACTTTACAACCCATCTGACGCAAAGCATTCGGAACATCGTCGCCTGAGCCCATGTAATAGCCTATATTTTTAGCCTTTACTTTCAGATCCAAGCGGGCTGCATGTGCCGAAGCTGGTTGCAAAACGCTCTGTTGTGGGATGTGTTCATACTTAATCGTGATCAGCCTACTCGAAGAGACCTGGCCGCCAACCTCTACACTTGCCGTTAAGATTACATTTGGGTTGGTCTGACTGGCTTCTACCACGAAAACAAATATTTTCTCCGCACCTTTTTTCTTCAGATCAAAGGTCTGACTCCCGCCTTTCACAGGCCAACCTTTCACATAGACCGTTCCGGCCACATTGTCCTTTTCTGCTTTGACCCGTACTGATACCTCCTGTTCTTTTTGGGTAAAAATATAAGAAGGTTCTGTGAATTCTACCGCCACTGGTGGCAAGACCTCAAAGGGGCGCCATACTTCACCGACTGCAGATTCAGCTGTTTTCCATGCTACCTCTGTTTCGTATTCCAGTGGAATGCCATTCACGGTAAGGCTCCAGCGAACACTGGAATAGCGAGGGGTTTCCGGCAGACCTCTTAAGCTTTGATCTTCAACGGAGTACATGCCCAATGTTGCAGGCTTTTGCAACCAATACGGTGCTGTGAACGGAGCATTTGGAGCAATTTTAACCATCTTTTCCAGCACCCAACCTTGGTTGGTAGCAAGCGGCGCCGCAGGCATGGAATCCCAAAGGGCCGGAAGAATTTCTATCCCTGAAAGTTGTACCATCTGGACTGCGCGACTAATTGCCTCCAATCTGATCTTGACCGAGTCGCCAGGTGTAACAGTAGGTACATTGGCCGTTGCTTCCAGATACAAGCCCAGACAGCAGCGGATCACCTCTTTGATCTCTGCAAGTTTCCGTTGTTTCCAGTAGCTATCCGGGAGGGCTTTGATCATCTGCATCGCTGAGAGCAGGTCAGGAACACTTGCCGATGGGTCGTCCGACCGATAGGCAAGGTCCACCTGCCCGAGGAGTTTACCAATTGGCGCTCCCCCTTCTACCCTTGTCCATGTGGTATTAATGCCGTCAAAAATATCCTGTGTTACAGGTCGATCACCTTTCACAAAATCGAGGTAATCTAAACTTTCTCCTCTGGTGCTGAGTGAGCCAAAGCCCTGACAACGGTGCATGGAACGGCTTTCTGCAGCCACCTCGTTATTGCTTTTGCCCTTAAACGGCATGTAAACACCTAGATCGATCGGCCAGAGCGTAGATTTATCCACTTTAGCAAAAGCCTCTTGACTACCGTAGAAAAACCAGGAGGTATTGAAAAACTGCCGCCTTGCCTGCCAGGGTTGCGCCAACACCAATTGTTCAGGATATACCTCGGCTTTGCCCGCCATATCAAACGCCTCTACCGAAAGCATGGCAGACGCCGTGTGGTGGCCATGGGTGTCGTATTTTTTATCGTGGTAAAAGCGATTGATCACTACATCTGGTTTTACTTGACGGTACGCCCAAACTACATCAGAAAGGACCGCCTCTTTGTCCCAAAAACGCAGGGTCTCTTCCGGATTCTTGGAAAAGCCAAAGTCATTGGCGCGGCTGAACATCTGTTTTCCGCCATCCACAGAGCGGGCCATAAGGAGTTCCTGCGTGCGTAAGACGCCCAGCAATTCACGAATTTCGGGGCCAATCAGATTTTGTCCGCCATCACCTCGGGTAAGCGAAAGGTAGGTGACGTCGTAAAGCTTAGCGTTGCGCAGATAGCTGATCATCCGCGTATTCTCATCGTCCGGGTGTGCCGCCACATAAAGCACAGTACCCAATACATTGAGCTTTTTAATAGCCTGGTGCAGGTCGGCGGCGTTGGGTTTTGCAGGTTTTTGCGCGATTGCCGAAAAAGGCAAAAAGCAAAGGGTCAAGACACACAGGGCCAATGGCAGACAGTAGTTGTTTTTCATGCGAGGGAGGAAAGATTTAAGCAACGAAGATAAGGAGGCCAAAACGTTTATCAAGGCGTTTGGGTTTCAGTAAAAAAAATGCCAGGCGGAAGTATCCACCCGGCAATCTGAATATTCGGGGTGCGACGTAAAGTCTCACCCCGAATAAGTACCATTTACTTAATTACCCGGATCTTCATCTTCACGTCCTTTAACGGACGATCACCAGGCGCTTTTTCCACAGCTGCGATCTTATCGATCACGTCCAAACCTTTAATAACCTGCCCAAATACCGTGTACTCGTGGTCAAGATGGGGGGTGCCTCCACTCACAAGGTATCTGGCGCGTTGTTCAGGGGTATAATGAAACCGACGCGTAGATTCGATCTGATTTAGCGTTTGCTCATTCACAGGGCCTCCTTGCACAATATAAAACTGAGAGCCAGAAGACTTTTTCTCCGGATTACTGGTACGGGCAGCTGCCAGAGCACCTTTGAGGTGGCAAAGTGAGTCTATGATCTCGGCAGGGATCTGATAACTCGGGCCTCCCATGCCAAGAGATTTGCCTGCAGGTGCATTGCGCGAATCAGGGTCGCCGCCCTGGATCATAAAACCACTGATCACTCGGTGGAAAAGCAGATCATTATAATAGCCTTCTTCAGATAGTTTAATAAAGTTATCTCGGTGTTTAGGGGTAGCATTATAGAGTTCGGCGGTCATGGTACCGAATTCAGTTTCGATTTCAATGAGACAGATCTCGGGAGCTGTAACTTGAAGCGTTTTTTTAAAAGTAGTGGTTTTTTTGCCTTTAATGGCTTTTAGGATGACTGTAAAATTGCCCGAATGACTGTAACGGTGCATAGGGCTTGTTTCTGCAGAACTGGTCCCATCGCCAAAATCCCAGGTATAAACCAAGGGCTTTTTTGAGGTAGGAGTAGTGTTGGTAAAGGTGATTTCAGCTGGTGCTACAAACTTTTGGTCGGGCACGTTGAATTTTGCCTGTGCAGTAGCCGTGTAGGCAAAGAGTGCAACGAGGTTGAGAATCAGTAGTTGTTTCATATTTTTGAAAAATTGTGATTGGAGGTATGCTTGTGATGTTACGGAAGATTTTGCCAGCCCTTGCAACCCGCGCTTTAGCAGGTAAAACGGCGGCAAAGATGGGGAATTATCCAATCTCCGGCTATACCTGACCTTGTTACACAAAAGCAAAACACTTTAACCCGGCAACAAACCTTTGGATTGCAGCAATAGTCTGAACCTTTCAAGTTCTGTTTCGTTTCGAAACCCAATTTTTAATAGCGGGCTGGCCATGAAGGCATTCTGGTACAAAAGCAAAAAATCTTTCGCTTCTTCTGCTTTTTGAAAGGTATCCCATTGTATAACCGAGTCGGAGGAAGATGTGGACAGATGCACGTTTTCTTCCTTGAAAAGATATCGGATGGGATGTTGAAGCGTAGGGAATTTTGCAAAATTACGTTTAGACAACCATCGAAAAATCACCCACCACATCGCTAAAAAAAGGGGGATCCAAATCAAAGTTTTAGCCATTTCCGGGATCTTAAGTCCACCGAAATAAAAGGTGCTTCCAAGCCAAAGTGCCACGCCAAGCAAAATAGCCCATTTGACCCAACCAGTTTTTAGGTAACGAAACATAATATGAACCTGGGCTTTCGCGAAAGATTCAGATGTAAAGGTGAATTCCACTTCAATAGACTCCATTATTTCTAATTTTTGTAGGCTGAAAGGTACGCTTTCCTGATTTCTTGATTGATTTCTGATTGCGCTTGAATTTGCTTATTTTTGTAAACATATGCTATTGTCCCTCCGGCAATCAGCCCAAAGCTTCAAACCAAAACCAAATGAGCAAAAATCAGGATTACGACAAGATCATCCGGGAGAGCGTCGAACGCGTCATTCCAACCATCATTGGAAAGCTCTGCGGGCTTCATCCGAGCGAATTGCTTGACTTGCCCACTAGTTTTCAACGAACACGAGAGCGAAGACCCGATTTTTTGAAAAAAGCCGTTGAACCACAGCAGGAATACATCATCCAAATTGAGTTTCAGACCAATACCGACCGTAAAATGGCAATCAGGATGCTCGATCACTATTCGATGTTGCTTTACCATTATGGGCTTACAATACGTCAGTTTGTTATTTTTATCGGGAATGGCAAACCAAACATGGCTACAGAGATCAAACACCCAGAACTTAAATTTCGCTTTCAACTAATCAATCTTCGCCATATTGATTGCGATGTATTTGTTCAGTCTCCTAAACCCGAAGAAATCATATTAGGCATCCTCGCCAATTTCAAAGGACAAAATTCGCTGAGTGTCATCCAATCCATTTTACAAAACTTGAGTAAGCACGTCCGAAATTCCAGAAGTCTGCGCAAGTACTGCACGCAGTTGGAAATCCTGTCTAAACTCCGTAATTTGCAGCCCCAAACTATACAACAAATAGAAGCTATGCCAATCACTTACGACATCACCACTGACATTCGCTACCAGCAAGGGATCGAACAAGGGATAGAACAAGGGATAGAACAAGGGATCAGTTTCAAAACCAGGAAAACAGTAGAAAAAATGCTCGCTGATAGCCGGTTTTCGTTAGGCGAAATTGCAGATATCGCTGAAGTATCGATCGACTATATCATAAAAGTCCAAAATGAGCTGTCGGAAGAAGATCAGATGGGCAAAAAATAACTCATGACCAATTTCACCCGTCGCATACTCCCCAATGGCCTCCGGGTTCTTGTCCACGAAGATCATTCCACGCCACTTGTAGCTGTCAACGTCAGTTATTATGTCGGCTCACGGGATGAACATCCTGAAAAAACAGGATTTGCACACCTTTTCGAGCACCTGATGTTTGCTGGGAGCAAAAATGCGCCCGACTTCGACGACCCGCTTCAACGCGCAGGTGGTGAAAACAATGCCTATACCACCAACGACTATACCACCTTCTACGAGATTGTGCCTGCAGAAAACCTTGAAACAGCTCTTTGGCTCGAAAGTGACCGAATGCTTGCCCTTAGCATCAACAAAAGATCGCTTGATGTACAGCGTAAAGTCGTCGTCGAAGAGTTCAAGGAGACATGCCTCAACGAACCTTATGGGGATTCATGGCACCACCTTTCGGAACTCATGTTTCACCACCATCCGTACCGCTGGCCAGTCATTGGCCTGGCGCCGGAGCATGTCGAAAACGCCACGATTGATGATGTTCGATCCTTTTACAAATCATGGTATAACCCTGCAAACGCAGTACTCTGCATTGCAGGGAAAGTCAATATTGAAGTAGCACTCGACCTTGCAGAAAAATGGTTTTCCACGATTCCATCCATTGGGGCGCCAGTACGTCAATTAGTTGCCGAGCCGCCACAAACTGCAGCTGCCCGCAAAATTGTAACAGCAAACGTACCAGTACCAGCTGTTTTTCTCGCCTTCCGTACCCCTGCCCGAATTGATAAGGAGTTTTATTCTGTGGATCTACTTAGCGATGTGCTCGCGCTTGGACCTTCTTCGCGACTTTATCGCCGACTATTAAAAGAGCAAGCGCTCTTCTCCACCATTGATGCATACGTCACGGCCAATATAGATCCCGGTCTGCTCGTCATCGAAGGCAGGCCGGCTGATGGCGTTTCGGTAGACGATGCTTTAGCTGCCCTTTGGCGAGAATTGGAACAGTTGAAAAACGAAGAGATTGAGGAGCGCGAATTGAAAAAAATCCAGCATCGTTTTGAAAGCACACTCGTGTTTTCTGAAACAAGTGTGTTGAATAAGGCACAAAACATGGCCTTTTATGAATTACTCGACCGGGCCGAGCTGATGAATGAAGAAACGGATATTTATCTGGGTATAACACCCGCCGACATGTTGCTAACAGCTAATGAGATTTTTAGAGCAGAGAATTCAGCGACGCTGATTTATTTACCGGCGGTTGCTCCTTAACGCCTAAAATCGATTTCGTATTTCCTGAATTCACTCCACCCTCAATTCCCCGATTTGTAAGTGATTAAACTCAATTCCCCTCAACTTGAGAATATGTCGGGCGATCACTTTTGCACCAATACTCCATCCTTCAGGCTTGCAAAATACCTCCAATAATTTTTCAGTCGTATAATCCTGTAGGAAGTGATATCTAATGTTGACCTTCCCCTCCAGAATGTTCCGGAGGATGTCTTCCTCAACCAATTGATTTGCCAATTCAAAATCTGCTAAGGGTAATTTTACAATAACTTTAGGCAAATGACCATCCCTTTCCATTGCCGGTTCAATGATTTGTTGGGTGACTTCAACCTCATACACAATGTTGTTTGATTTGAGTACGGAAATCAAATGCTCCGCATCCGCAGCTGATTGAAACTGTTCATATACTTCTAATAGTGGAATACTTAGATTCATGTATTCGTCGTCCAGGAATTCATTTTTAGGCATAATTGTATTTTATTAGCCCTTATTTTAAGGCTCTATACACTATGCTTTGCAAACGTGGCCGAAAATCACCTTGCATCAACTTATTGTTCTCCATGGTCGGATAGGTCCGATTGGATAAGAAAATAAAGATAAGGTTCTTATCTGGGTCCGCCCAGACGCAAATGCCAGTAAATCCAAGGTGGCCAAAGGTGTTTTTACCGGCCAGCACACTCATGTTTGCCGTCTGTTTTTCGTCCAATTCTTTCATGTCAAAACCAATACCACGTCGGGTACTGACGGCAAATCGCGTCGTAAATGTTCGCACGGTTTCTGGCTGAAGATACTGTCGGGAACCATACGTTCCCCCATTTAGTAACATCTGAAAGATCTTGGCAAGGTCGTTGGCATTCGAAAATAGTCCGGCATGGCCACTTACACCGCCCAACATAGCAGCGCCCATGTCGTGCACATAGCCTTGCAGTCGCTGATGACGAAAATAAGCATCCTCTTCAGTCGGAGCACATCGAAAGCTCCATCCTCTTTTCCATGGATTGAATGTCGTGGTAGCGAGGCCCAATGGGCGGTAGAATTCGCGATCAGCAAACACATCTACGGGTGAGCCACTAATATTATTTACCGCGCGTGCGCAGAGATAAAGGTCGAAATCAGAATATTTATAGTTTTTATTGCCCGATACCGGCGAGTTGAAGAGTTGCTGCCAGACCGTGTCTGTCCAGGTATTTTCCATGAACAGATCCCTTGCCACAGGCACTTCAAAGCCAGCCTGGGCTTTGCTGAGGTAAATTTTCGGCGACGGCATTTTGTCCGGTGTAAGGGTTTGCAGGTAAAATGGCACCCAGGCCTGCAAACCCCCATGATGCGCCATAAGCTCGCGCACCGTCAGGTCTTTTTTGTTGGTCGTTTTTAATTCAGGCACATAGGTGCTCATTGCCGCATCCAGCGAAAACTGCTGATTTTCAAACAATTTCATCATCGAAATAGTCGTCGCTCCAACTTTTGTCACAGAAGCCAGATCATATATGGTCTCGTTTGTTACGAACTCTATTTGATCATAGGTGTAATGTCCATACGATTTCTGCCATACGATCTTGTTGTCTTTCGCCACTAAAATCTGACAACCGGGTGCAGCACCTGTCTTAATCATTTCTGATACAATACCGTCCATGAGCGCCAGCGTATCCGAATGCATGCCCACCGATTCAGGCAGCGCATAGCCCAATCGTTTTTGGAGAAATATTTTTTTTATACCCTGACCAAAACGGGCCCAAGGCGCTGCGGTAACAGGCATAATCCCGTTCAGGTCATTCGCTCCGAAAAGGCTCTGGGCAGCCAGTTGCTGTGCCATCGGATCTTCGGTGAACGCTTGCAACATAAGCGGCGGTGCGTCCATCCATTTGTATGTATACGGATTTCCAAAGACCGTGAGTGCTATGGTAGTTTTCTGGTTCAACTTTCGCAAAAAGGCGAGTTCACTCTGCGTAAGGCCATAAATCGTGTCTACTCCCGGTTCCGAATTGACCGATTTGTTGGGTTTGGGTGTAGTTCGGATACCATATAAGCCTACCAGCACCACATCATACTTGCCAAGCGAATCCAATAACTTGATCCCCAAGGAGTCGCTCACTTCCTTTGGTGTGTTGCAATGCGCCATCGGGGCGTATTGCCCACAATAGGTTTGGAATACCGTTCGATTCGTGTCGCCAATAGCAAGGGTGGCAATTTTCAGATTTTCCAGATTTGGAAAACCAATCAGATTTTTTTCGTCTCGTACCAGGGTGATTGCGTTGCTGATGATCCGGTGCTTGAGTGCTAAGGCTTCTGGCGAATTCAAGTCCCGACGAAGATTGGCCAATTCTATTTTTTGTGGTTTCGTCAGTCCAAGGCGGTATTTGGCGCGAAGAATACGTTTTACACTTGCCCAGAGTTGTTCACGGTCGAGCGAGCCATCAGCCATAGCAGCCTGAATTGCGACCATTGAAGCCCCTACATCCGCAGGCAAAAGACTCATGTCATTGCCCGCCTTGAAAGCTTCCACGTCGGCAATGCCATTAGGGAAAAACTTTTTCACGCCCTCCATTTCCATAGCATCCGTGAAGATAAGCCCTTCAAAACCCATCTCTTTGCGCAACAAATCTGTCACCACCGCCCGACTGAGTGTTGTGGGTCGGTTCTCCCGGGCATCCAGCGCATTCACCTGCAAATGCGCCACCATAACTGAGCCCGCACCATTTTTGGCCAACATCCGGAAAGGAAAGAGCTCAAGGCTATCAAGCCGGGCACGGCTGAAGGGAATCAGCGGCAAATCAAAATGAGAATCCATATCCGTATCACCATGACCAGGAAAGTGCTTGACACTGGCTAATACACCACCGTCTTGCAACCCGGACATATATTGAAAGGCTTTGGCGGTCACATTGTATCGGTCTTCGCCATAACTGCGCTCCCCAATGACTGGATTTCCGGAGTTGTTGTTCACGTCGGCCACAGGAGCAAAATCGACCTGAACGCCCATACGCAGGCATTCCCGCGATATCTCACGGCCCATCTCATAAATAAGGCGGTTATCCTGTATCGCGCCAAGCATCATTGCACGAGGGAAAGAAATGGCATTGCCCTTATAGCGCATCCCTACCCCATTTTCAAAATCCATGGCGATCATTAGGGGAACACGCGGACTAGCGGCTTGATATCGATTGGCCAGTTCAGCATGTTTTTCGGGGGTTCCAGCATATGTTGGATTAAAAAAACACAGGCCACCGGGCTTGTACCGCCGGACCAAATCTTCCACCTGCCGTTCGTAAGCCGTATCCTTGTCTGAATGTGCACGAAGCATAAACATCTGTCCCAGTCGCTCCTCGTCTGTGAGGGCGTTAAACACAGAATCCACCCATTTTTCTTCCAAAAAATCCGCAGATTGGGAAAGATTAGAAAACCGCCTGCTATCGTGTGCAGCGAGGAAAATCAGGGCGCTTGAAAGGGCGACTAGAAAATTAGTTAGTTGAAAACGTGTGCTTAGCATGGTGGCAAAGGTCGGCAATGTCTTTTATTGAGCTCGTGCTACCAACAGTTTTTCCACTTCAATTTTCAATAGTGAAATGTGGCAAACGGCTATATTCCTAAGTATTTATTCTGAAACTTTGTCGTATTCATGAATAATAAAGTTTCGAGTATCCACTATTTGGCACGCACTGGAAACTGAAATATCATACTCCTGCGTTTATAAAAAGAGCCGCAACAGCATCACGAAAATCGAAAAAAATATCTATTTAATCTTCAGGAGGAACTGCACCAAACAGGACCGCAAAATCAAGGTCACGTGCTGGCCCAAAGTACTCCCTCAACTCAATATCTTCCAAAACAACTCCTTCATCAATTCCTCTTCTGCTGTTCCGTCATTTTTTATGCCCTTTAAGCGCAGATCATAGTCTTTAAGATGACGGATCACCTGTACGCATTGCCCGGCATTAAAGTTCGCGGCTGCAATTTTGTATTCTTTTAAAAACCAATCTGAGCGCAATTCAAGGGCTTTTAACACCTCACTATCAGGTTGGCCTTTGAGCGCCTGGAGCATAAAAACCTTGGAAAAATAGGTATAAAGGCTTGAAATCGTGACAATAAGGGGGTTTTTCTTAAGGTTGGACTCAAAATGCTGTTGGATGCGGGCCACTTTGGTACGGTCGCGGGTAGCGAGGGCTTTTTGCAACTCAAACACGTTATAGTCCTTGCTGATGCCAATATTATCCTGAATGTTCGCAATGGTGATGGCGGTGCCAGATGGCAGATTGAGTGCGAGTTTGTTTAGCTCGTTCGTTATCTTAGCCAGGTCGGTACCAAGATATTCAGCCATGAGTGCGGCGGCAGCAGGTTCTATGCTCTGCTTTCTGGCCTTGCAGGCGCTGGAGATCCAGTCGGGAATTTGATTGTCGTAAAGTTTTTTGCTTTCAAAAAAGACGATGTTCTTGCCACCCAGAGATTTCCCGAATTTAGTGCGTGCATCGATCTTTTTATGTTTGTAGCTTGCCACAAAAATGGTGCTGGGCATCGGATTTTCCACATAACTTGCCAACTCCGGCAGACTTTTCATCTCTTGTGCTTCGCGCAAAATGACGACCTGCCGCTCGCTCATCATCGGATAGCGGCGCAAATGATCCAGCAAATTGAGATGATCCACCTCTTTTCCATACAAAATGGTCTGATTGAACCCACGTTCAGATTCGGGCAAAGCTTTGGCCTCTACCGCATCTGCGATCTGATCCATAAAGTACGGCTCTTCGCCGTGCAGGAAATAAACAGGGGCAAATCGGCCCGCCTGAATGTCGCGGAGAATTTCTTCGGCAGTCATCGTCTTAGTTGTTCGCTGCTCAAGCCTTTTAAAATTACGAGGTACTTTTGCAAAGGTGCAATTTTTTGAGAAGCTTTCAGAGCAAAATAAAACATGAACTTTGCAGCGTGATACCTACTCAACGTAATTCCGAGATCATTCGTTCCGAAGCCCATCGATTGGGTTTTGAGTTCGTAGGCTTTGCCCGTGCCGAACGGCTGGAAACAGAAGCCAGAAATCTGGAAAAATGGCTCTCTCGAAATGCTCATGGGCGTATGGCCTATATGGAAAACCATTTTGACCTGCGTACCGACCCCACCCTTCTGGTGCCAGGTGCGAAGTCGGTCATTTGCCTGACCTTTAATTATTTCACCCCTGAAAAACAAGCTGATCCCGAGGCGCCTAAAATCGCTACTTACGCCTATGGGGAAGATTATCACCATATCGTGAAGGATAAGTTGAAAGCGCTCTTTCAATTTATGAAAACAGAGATCGGCGAAATAGACGGGCGTTGTTTTGTCGATTCTGCTCCGGTTATGGAGCGCGAGTGGGCAAAACGCGCAGGACTGGGATGGAACGGAAGGAATACACTCACGATTCACCCCAAACGCGGCTCGTTCTTTTTTCTCGCGGAGATTATCTGCGACCTCCCTTTGCTCTATGACGATCCCATCCGTGATCATTGCGGTACTTGCAGGCGTTGTATTGATGCCTGCCCAACCGAAGCCATTAGTCCGGAGGGTTATTTCCTGGATGCCTCCCGTTGCATTTCGTACCTGACCATTGAACTGCGCGATGAGATTCCGGCAGCATTCAAAGGAAAAATGGACGACTGGATGTTTGGCTGCGAGGTGTGTCAGGAGGTATGCCCCTGGAATAGCTTTTCAGAACGACATTCAGAACCTGCTTTTGAGCCGCACCCCGACCTGCTTACTCTTTCACGTGGAGATTGGCAGGAACTGACTCAGGATGTTTTTGGCAAAATATTTAAAAAGTCTGCGGTGAAACGGGCGAAATTTGAGGGATTGAAACGAAATATTGCTTTTTTAAATGATGTATAAGGTAGTATGTATTGACTTAGCCAGGTATTTAGACCTGATGCCGGAGTTCAGCATTCAAAACGTTCCTTCCTCGGCCAAAAGTAATTTCCTGAATTTTTCTGTGGCGATTCCACGGTGACTAATCTGGTTTTTTACATCATCGCCTAGTTCTGCAAAAGTTTGATCAAAGCCCTCCGGTATAAAAATCGGATCATACCCAAAGCCGCTTAGTCCTTGTTTTTGACTTGTAATGTTGCCCATACAGATGCCTTCAAGCAGGGTTTCTTTACCTCCGAATGTCAGGGCAATGATGGTGCGAAAGCGCCCCCTACGCGACGCTTTCCCTTCCAGATTTTTGAGTAACAAGGCCATGTTCGCCTCCGCACTTCTATCTTCTCCAGCATAACGCGCAGTATGCACACCAGGGGCTCCATCAAGTGCTTCAACCTCAAGTCCGGTGTCTTCCGAAAAACAATCGTAGCCATATTTCTCTTTTACGTAGCGTGCTTTTAGCAAGGCATTTCCTTCAAGCGTAGCCTCAGTCTCTTCAATCTCTTCGAGACACCCGATGTCTTTCAGGGTTTTAATCTCAAATCCAGGACCTAGAATTTGTTCTACTTCGCGGGCTTTATGGGCATTATTGGTCGCAAAAACGAGTGTGTGCATGTTTGGTGGATATGGTGTTAATGAATATGGTTACTGACTAATGTAGATTTCTATCTTTGACCGCAATCCTACGTCATAATTATGAGAAAGCATCTTTTGGCCACCTTACTTTTTTCATTTCTTTTTTGTCGGGCTAAGCAATCAGGCACCTGCCGGAACCTGGAACTGTGAGACCTATGATTTCTATGGCAATTTTTTGAAGGTCAACGCTTTAGAGCCTGATCAGAACCTGAAAAAGTCTCAGAAAAAAAGAAAGTGTCTTCATCATATTGCGAAGAGATGGAGTCACGGAAGACATAAAGTCTGTAATCTGCCCTTGCAGAGGAGATCCCTGCTTATTTTTGCGTGCCGAATTCTTAAATGCCAATTACACCAACTATCATTAGCTGCCTTATGCCAGTACTTCAACCCATCGAACGCAGAAGCGGGCTCAGCCCTGAGATCTTCGCAAAGGAGTACCTGGGGCCGCTGAAGCCTGTGGTTTTTACAGATCTCATGGGCAGTTGGCCCGCCAAAAAAAAATGGACGATTGAGCATTTCAAAGAAAAATACGGGGACCTGGTGGTGCCCGTCGTATCGAATAATTTTTCGCGTCCTGGGAAAGGCTATCTGGCAGCAGATATGCATATCACCTTTCGAGAGTACCTCGAACTCCTCGAATCCGGACCTTCCGACTTGCGCATTTTTGCCTGGAATATTTTCTGGAAAGCACCTGAACTAAGGGAAGATTTTGGAATGCCCAGTATCATGGATGGTTTTGTAGATGAATTACCCTTTTTGTTTTTTGGTTGCGAAGGTTCCCGGGTAACGCTACACTACGATGTGGATATGAGCCACGTTTTTCTTAACCAGATCTATGGACGGAAGCACATTATTCTTTTCTCCCCGGAACAAAGCCAGCAACTTTATCAACTGCCTTTCACGGTGTCAAGCCACGTCAATATCAAGGACCCAGATTTCAAAAAGCACCCTGCGCTTGAACAGGTAAAAGGATTAGAAGTAATGCTCATGCCAGGTGAAACGCTTTTTATTCCTAGGGGCTACTGGCACTACATAGAGTATACAGACGGCGGCTTCTCCATCGCCCTGCGTTCGTTCGATTCCTTTTTATTTAAAATAAAAGGGTTGGTCAGCAATGCCAAAAACTATGCGGTGGATCGCCTGATGAACCGTTTTATGGGACAGCGCTGGTATAAAATGAAAGTTCGGATTGCCAAGAAACGAGCCGAAAAAGGAACTTTTTGAGCTAAAAGTTACAAGTTTAAAGCTGCCACTTTAAACTTGTAACTTTAAACTTGTAACTATTGCCCTCTCAATTGATTGTCCAAAGGCTCCAATTTTGCACCCAATTGTAATGCTTTCTCGTAGTCTTGCTCTGATCCGGCTTTATCACCAGCCTGGGCTTTAGCGCGGGCGCGTTCGATATACGCGATCTTAAGTTTTGGATTGAGCTGCAGGGCATGGTCCAATGATTTTATCGCATCGTCGTTGCGTTTCATTACACGTTGCACCATTCCCGTCTCATACCAAAAATTGAAATTGTTGGGATCAAACTTTAGGTACTGCTGATAATCGCCAAGTGCTTTTTCATATTGCCCGGTATTCAGATAAGCAATGGATCGATTGGCGTACGCATTTTTATTATTAGGGTCTATTTGTACCGACTCCGTTATGTCTCGGATACTCTCTTCATTCATACCTGCCATACCATAGGCGGCACCCCGATTGCTGAGTGCCTCGCTTTTAGATTTTGGGGTGATCTTTGGTTTCAAGAGCGCCTCTGTATAATCTTTAAGTGCCTTTTCCATCAGGGATTTTTCCTGATTTTTATATTTCCCGGAAGCGGCCATGTCGAAGTATGTTTTACCCCGACTATTGAGCAGTTCCGGATTGCTTGGCTCCATCTCTACGGCTCTGGTATAGTCTTTTAATGCCGCCTCATAGTCACCACGTTCGTTACGCAGGAATTGGCCCCTGTTCCAAAAAGGTAAAGAACTCCGCTCATTACCACCTTCGTCCAGGGTCATTACATGTGTCCAAAGGGTGTAGCCATCTTTCCAAATACCCACCTGACGCACCGTCAAGACCCCAAAGAACAAAGCGAAAATTGCCATTAAAACTTGTACGGTGCCTTTAGAATGTTCTTTTTTCATAAAAACATCTACGTAATAAGCTGCTATTACAAAAAAGCCAAAATACGCCACATAGGTAAAACGATCAGCCAAAAAGCCTTGTCCTGCAGCAAAAATCTGGAGCAGAAACATCACGTTAAAAAAGAAAAACACCGTTCCGAATACCAACGGGCGAAGTCCTTTTTCCCAGGCCCACCAAACTGCCACGCAAGCTGCAAAAAACCCAAGTGGCGCTGCGTATACCGTCCAGGGCAAATGCTTCGGATAACCATAAAGCGGCGACATCGGCCAAGGGACAATAACCTTATAAATGTAAGTACAAAAAGAGAATGCGCCGATGCACAAACGATCTATGAAGTCATAGTTCGTTACCTTATCCTCTGTGGAGCCCTGTGCTCGGAGGGTAATTAAGTTGATGATACCAATGGCCAGTGAGATCAGCCAGAAAGGGGTTTTTTCCCAGATCAATTTGAAAATCAAGGGCCGGCGAAACCAAAAATCTATTGCCAGCATCGACAAAGGCAGGGTCACCGCCTGAACCTTTGAGAGGCCGGAAAGTACGGCCAACAAGATCATGACCAGATATGTGCTTCCACCCGGGCCCTTTGCATAAGCAGCCTGGGAAGTTTCTGATTCTGCTCTACTGGTCTGGTAGAGCCATTTAACATAATACACCAACGCAGCGAAAAAGAACACGGCAAACAATACGTCTTTGCGCTCTGTCGCCCAGGCTACCGACTCCACGCGCATAGGGTGGATACCAAATAAAAGCCCGCCAGCAAATACCCCCCAGCGGCCAATACCCATGCCCCACAGCAGTTTCATCACGAAAAAGACCGTGAGTAAATGCAGCAAAAGGTTGGTAAAATGGGTGAGTGCAGGGCTAAATTCACCTCCATTCAGGGATTTTTCTACTGCAAACGTGAGAATTGGCAGCGGGTTGTAGTTGCCGATCACGTTGCCTTTTTCAAGGTCGAAAATAGAAAAAATAGTAGTAGCCCAAGGTTGGCCTTTACCTACCAGCAAAAGATTTTCATTTTCTGTGATATTCTTCGGGTCATCCCAGTTCACAAAATCATGTCGGAGTGTAGGAAGGAAGCAGGCTGCTGTAATCGCGAGTACTACAAAGCCGAGCGTGAGCCAATTGCTTTCAATACTGCCTTTGGAGGCAATGTTGACCGATTTAGGTTGGGACGTCTTAGATGTTGCGGGAGTGGGCTTTTTTGCCATTATGCTGGAGTAAGTTTAAATGCAAAGGGGTATGATCCCGCAAAAGTAAAAATTCCCTAAACCTCTCGCATAGTTAAACCGCAATACGCAAAGTTATCACGGCCTCAGCCAACCCACGCTCTGTTGCTTCGGCTGCGATGGTCACCTCTTTTATACCAAGGTGTTGCAACATCCTGTCGGTCGTGCCGCCAATGGCTATCACGCGTTGATCGGGTAGTAAGGCATGCCGGGAGAAATAAGCATCTGCGTTCATGGGACTGGTGAATGCAAGCACCTTTTCGATGCGCTGAGCCGGGTTTGCTATCGGTTGGTTATCATAGATCTCAAAATGATCGCACTTGAAATCCATGTTCAGCAGCATCAATACACTTTGCCGGGAGCGGCGAGCCGCTGGAAAAATGATTGAGCCAAACTGCTTTAAGCGGGCACAGTGTTGTCGGAACAATTGCGATGTGCCTTTGGGCTCACCAGTGCCAATAAAATCTACCTGACCCGTAAACCCTTCCAAAACCCTGGCCGTAGAAACCCCAAGGGCCGCCCATTGCACTTTTGGGAGCTCAATTTTTTGCGCCGCCACATTTTCAAAGAAAAACCGTACGGCATTCTGGCTTGAAAAAAACAGCCAATCACTTTCAGGAATTTTGGAAAACGGCATGGGCGTTAATACCACAAATGATTGCCCAAACACGCCCCAACCATTCGCTCGAAGCACAGATCGGAAATCTGAATTGGGTAACAGGGTGCGGGAGATAAAAGCAGTCATGCGGCGAAGATACACTCAAAAGAAGACCTGATAAGTTTCAGTATATGATAATGTGCAAATTCCCTGCCTACTTTTGCCCAACTATTTCTTTGGAGAGCATTGCCGTTCGACCAAGGATGATCGTACACGAAAAGATTGTCATGTCTAAAAAGAAACCATCTATTCCAGCAACAAAAGCTACGGCGCCCACCGCAGCCGGAGTTTCCGAATATGCTACGGTGGCGAAATTGCCCCAAAATGAATCCATCTTCCAGTCTGCCTGGTGGCTATGGGCAACTATATTGGTCGGTGTCACGGTACTCGCCTATGCCGTTTCGCTTAAGAACGGCTTTATGGTCTTTGACGATGATAAGGCCATTCGTTACAATGCCCTGATCAAGAACCCCAGTTTTCAGGGCATCTTTCTTGGCAAGAATTTAGGTATGTATGCACCCATCACTTGGTTGGGTTATGCATTGGTGTACGCGTTGGCGGGCGAAAACGCCACTGCTTTCCATATTTTTAGCCTGTTGCTGCACCTGGGTTGCGTATTGAGTGTGTTTGCCCTCTTTCGTATGCTGCAAGCCCGCCAGGAAGTTTCCTTTTTTGCCGCACTGCTCTTTGCCCTGCATCCCATGCAAGCAGAAGCCACCAGCTGGATTGCAGGACAAAGCGCGCTTTCGTTCTCGTTTTTCTATCTGCTTAGCCTGATCGCCTATGTCAAATGGCAACAAAACCAAAAAGGGCTTTTTTACGGACTGTCGGTGCTGGCCTTTATGCTGTCTGTGTTGTCAAAATCTGCAGCAGTTACGCTACCGATTATGTTGTTAGCACTCGATTGGTATCGAAATGGTCGTTTATCCTTCAAAAATTTCAATTCCAAGATTCCATATCTGCTGGGCAGTTTGGTTTTGGGTCTGTATACCTTGTCTACGAGGGAGGCAGAAGGGCACCATTTGGTGATCAGCTCAAGTGCTTACAACTTGTTTGATCGACTATTGATGGTCTGTCATACCCTGCTTTTTTACCCGGTGAAACTGCTGGTCCCGTATGAGTTGAGTATTTATTACCCCATGGAAAAATCAACAGGGGTATGGTCCTTCGATTATTATCTCGCGCCACTGCTGGTGGGAGCTTTGGTCTGGCTTGGCTGGAAGTATGGGCGTCGCGACCGAGTGGTAGGTTTGGGCGCACTTTGGTATTGCTTGCCCTTGTTGGTGATGCTACCTTATGTTACGGTGGGGACCTTCGAGATGCGCTCTGATCGTTATACCTATATTTCATCGGCTGGATTTTTCCTGCTGCTGGTTTGGTTGGCGCAAAAAACGACACCTATTCTGCGCCGAAGCCTATTAACCGGCATGGCAGTTTTATTCGGGTTCCTCACTTTTGAACGCAGCCAGATCTGGAAAAACGAATCATCCGTGTTTCGCGATTGTGTCGAAAAGTACCCGGAAGCCCCTTTGTGCAACTGTAATCTGGCTTATGACGAATTGCTCAACCTGGATTATCAAAACTCGGTATTGCACTACACCAAGGCTTTGGAACTTGATCCCACTTATGTAGAATCGTACAATGGGCGGGGACAAGCCTATTTCCAGTTGAATAAATTCCCAGAAGCCTTTTCTGATTTCGACAATGCCATCAAAGCAGGGATTGTCACCCCAAAACTGTTTTTAAACCGGGGGAAATGCCATGTCATCCTCAGCCGCCCGGCAGAAGCCATACCAGATCTGCTGCGAAGCATCGAACTCGAACCCCGCAATCCCGAAACATACTACTTCAAAGCCGTGGCCGAGGGAAAAACCGGAAACCTGCCTGCTGCCTTGCAAGACTATTCCAAAGCCATCGAACTGAATCCGAGATATATTGAAGCTTTGGTGAACCGTGGCCTGATGCAATTCAACGAAAAGCATTTTGACGAAGCCATCGCCGATTACACTGTCGCGTTGGCCGTTCGTCCGGATATCGCACTTGCCTATAACAATCGTGCCATGGCCTACCTAAATAAAAGCATGCTTAAAGAAGCCATGTCTGATGTAAACAAAGTCATAGAAATGCAGGTCAATAACCCCAAAGCCTACGAAATACGGGCCCAGGTTTTTACCCTGATGGGCAAAACAGCTGATGCAGCCAAAGATCTGGAAAAGTTGCGGGGACTGCGTGGGGAACGGTGATTACACAGGATATAAAAGATATTTAAAGGATTGTACGGATTCTAATTGTCCTGCATTTACAGTAGGGCAATCAAACGATTAGCCACCCGAAAGCTGTAATTTTGCACCCTATGTCAACACTTCACAATTACGTACAAGGCCACTGGACAGCTGGCTACGGCGAGGCCACGCCGCAATTTCATGCCCTGACCGGCGAGGTCGTCAGTTCCTATCACAACGAAGGCCTGGACTACGAGGCCATTCTCGATTATGCCCGGGTGATCGGCAATCCAGCCCTGCGTCGGATGACCTTTCAGGAGCGCGGACGAATGCTCAAAGCCCTGGCGTTGTATCTGATGGACCGAAAGGCGCATTATTATCAGGTATCACATATGACCGGGGCGACCCGTGCAGATTCCTGGGTGGACAT
>CANJPT010000063.1 GCA_947476195.1 Lewinellaceae bacterium
ATTTTGATAGATAAAACCATTAAGAAATTGTTCCGATGAAACCACTTCAACTAGCCCTGATCCTCTGTTTGTGCCCCATAGTCAGTATGCAGGCACAACAAACCTTTACCCTAAAACCCAATCCTGTTTTTGGGGTGGTGATGGATCCTACCCGGATAGAGGGCAGCGCTACCGTTAAAAACCTCGCGTCAACCAGAGATTCCTTTAGCTGGAAACGAACGGTCATTCGCCTGGATAACGATTCCATTTGCTACACTCAGGTGAGCGATACATATAACCACTGGTTTTATCTGGCTAGTGAGAAACCATTTTGGTTGGATCCCGGGCAGGAAGGACCCATGAATGTTACGCTTTGGGATTTTGAAGAACTGGGTTGCTGTGCCATTGTACACCTGAAACTGAAAAAGTTGGATGCGCCCATCGATTCCATAGAGTCCTATTATTATCTGAGAACCTGCCAGCCATTGGCGGTTACTGAGATAAAAAAAGCCAGCGTAAAGGTCTTCCCGAATCCGGCGGTGAATTTTTTCAGCCTTGAAAATGCTGAATCCGTAGCCCGTGTGACCATTTGTGATGCAACGGGAAAAATGCTACGCCGCATAACTGTAAATTCAGCCAATCAATATGAAATCGGGGAGCTTTCACCCGGGTTCTATTATCTGATATTGGAAAATTCAGCGGGGAGTATTCTTCAGGTAATGGATTGGGTTAAAGCTTAAATATTTGCACCTTAGTGGGTGGGCTAATTGTGTAATTTTGCCCCCGAAAAAATCGCGCCCACCATATAATGCAACAGCCCGCACCATATCAGCCTAAGAATAAGATACGTCTCGTCACTGCCGCCTCGCTTTTTGACGGACATGACGCAGCCATCAACATCATGCGCCGCATCATGCAAAGCAGTGGCGCAGAGATCATCCACCTCGGCCACAACCGCTCCGTGCAGGAGATCGTGGACTGCGCCATTCAGGAGGATGTGCAAGGCATCGCCATTACGAGTTATCAGGGCGGCCACAACGAATATTTCAAATACATGTACGACCTGCTTAAAGAACGCGGGGCGGGTCATATCAAGATCTTCGGCGGCGGCGGCGGCACGATTCTGCCTTCCGAGATCAAGGAACTGCACGAATACGGCATCACCCGGATCTATCACCCTGATGATGGCAGGGCCATGGGTTTGCAGGGCATGATCAATGATGTGCTGCAGCAATGTGATTTCCCGATCGGGTTTTCGGCGAATGGAACGGTCGCACATTTTATCAGTTTTATCAAAGAAAATAAGGCTACACCTGCACAAAAGGTTGACTTTAAGGATGTTGCAAGACTTATTTCTATCGCGGAAAACAACCCTGAGTTGTACGAAAAAGAGATCAGCTCAAACCTGCAATCGCTGAATAAACCCGCCCCGATCCTGGGGATCACAGGAACCGGAGGCGCAGGCAAATCGAGCATGGTGGACGAACTCGTCCGCCGATTCCTCCTCGATTTTGAAGATAAAACCATCGCGATCGTTTCCGTAGACCCCTCCAAACGGAAAACAGGTGGTGCACTGCTCGGTGACCGTATCCGGATGAACGCCATTGATTCTCCGCGGGTGTATATGCGCTCCCTGGCCACCCGACAGAGTAATCTGGCGCTTTCAAAATACGTCCACTATGCAGTGGACATCCTGAAAGCAGCACAGTTTGACCTGATCATTCTGGAAACTTCTGGCATTGGTCAGAGCGATACGGAGATCATTGATCATTCTGATGTCTCGCTGTATATCATGACCCCTGAATTCGGGGCAGCCACGCAACTGGAAAAGATCGATATGCTCGACTTCGCAGATGTGATTGCCATCAACAAGTTTGACAAGCGCGGGGCCCTGGATGCCCTCCGCGACGTGCGCAAACAGGTGCAGCGCAACCGCAACGCCTGGGATGCCGCTGTGGATGATATGCCGGTATTTGGCTGTATCGCCAGCCAGTTCAACGACCCAGGGGTGAACCAACTTTACCGCCGTATTATGGACCTGATCGCTGAAAAATGCAATCCGGAGCTACAGTCGGGACGTTCCATCGTAGCGGGTAACTCGGAAAAGATCTACATCATTCCGCCGGCAAGGGTTCGCTATTTGAGTGAGATCAGTGAAAGTAACCGCAAATACGACGAGTGGGTAGAAAAACAGGTGGTTCTGGCCCGTAGGTTATTTGGCTATCAAACCACCCTGGATTCTCTTAAGCCCGGGAAGGATGCGGTGATCATCTCTCATCTTGAAACGCTGATCACCGAACTCAAAAAAGACCTGGACGGCGAATGCCTCCGAATCCTGGAAGGCTGGGAAGAAAAGAAAAGACTTTATGCCGCAGAGGAGTTCATTTACCTCGTTCGGGGCAAGGAGATCCGGGTTGAATCTTACACCGAAAGCCTCAGCCACCTGAAGATCCCCAAGGTTTGTCTGCCGAAATGGGCGGATTGGGGCGAGATCCTGCGCTGGTGCCTGCAGGAAAACGTACCCGGAGAATTTCCGTACACGGCAGGCGTTTTCCCTTTCAAACGCGAAGGCGAAGATCCTACGCGCATGTTTGCGGGTGAAGGCGGACCGGAGCGCACCAATAGGCGTTTTCACTACGTTTCTGCCGGCTTGCCGGCAGCGCGTTTGAGCACGGCTTTTGATTCGGTGACCTTATACGGAGAAGACCCTGATTATCGCCCCGATATTTATGGTAAAGTGGGCAACTCCGGTGTTTCCGTTTGTTGTCTGGACGATGCCAAAAAGCTCTATTCCGGTTTTGATCTCTGCGATCCGAAAACCTCGGTTTCGATGACCATCAATGGTCCGGCGGCTACGATTGCGGCATTTTTTATGAATGCGGCCATTGACCAGCAATGCGAAAAGTACATCCGGGAAAACGGGTTGGAGCATTTGGTGGAAGCGAAATTGAAGGCGAAATATGAGGATCGGGGTCTTACCCGGCCATCTTATCAGGGTAGTGAGGCGGTGACTTCAAGTCAGGGTAGTGAGGCGGTGACTTCAAGTCACCGCCTCACTGAACTCCCCGAAGGCAACAACGGCCTCGGCCTGATGCTCCTGGGCATCACCGGCGCCGAAGTTTTAGCACCGGAAGTGTATGCACCTTTAAAAGCCAAAGCCTTGTCTTCCGTTCGGGGCACTGTCCAGGCAGATATTCTGAAAGAAGATCAGGCGCAAAACACCTGCATTTTTAGCACAGAGTTCTCGCTTCGGGTCATGGGTGATGTGCAGGAGTATTTCATCCAGCAGAAAGTCCGCAATTTCTACTCGGTCTCTATTTCCGGCTACCACATTGCAGAAGCGGGTGCGAACCCAATCTCGCAGTTGGCGTTTACCTTGTCCAATGGATTCACCTTTGTGGAGTATTACCGCTCCAGGGGCATGAACGTGGACGATTTTGCGCCCAACCTCTCGTTCTTTTTCTCTAACGGCGTTGACCCGGAGTATGCCGTGATCGGTCGGGTCGCCCGTCGCATCTGGGCAAAAGCGATGAAGCGGCTCTATGGAGCCAACGAGCGGAGCCAGATGTTGAAATACCATATTCAGACTTCCGGCCGCAGCCTGCACGCACAGGAGATCGACTTCAATGATATCCGAACCACCCTGCAGGCGCTATACGCTATTTACGACAACTGCAACTCGCTGCACACCAATGCTTACGACGAGGCCATCACTACACCGACCGAAGAATCGGTGCGCAGGGCCATGGCTATCCAGTTGATCATCAACAAAGAACTGGGACTGGCTAAGAATGAGAATCCCTTACAAGGCGCTTTCATCATAGAAGAACTGACCGAGTTGGTGGAAGAAGCTGTTTTGCTGGAATTCGACCGGATCACCGAGCGCGGCGGCGTATTGGGCGCCATGGAAACGATGTACCAGCGTGGCAAGATCCAGGAAGAAAGCCTGTATTACGAAACCCTGAAACACACCGGCGAACTACCACTCATCGGAGTCAACACCTTCCTTTCCAAAGGCGGCTCACCGACCATCCTGCCACGCGAGGTCATTCGCGCAGAAGAATGGGAAAAGGAAGCTCAGATCCAGACTTTAAAAAATTTGCATGAGGTCAATGCTTTGCAAGCCGGTGCAGCCCTTCGCAAGCTTCAGAAAGTAGCGATCGAGAATGGAAACATCTTTGCGGAACTAATGGAGGCAGTGAAGGTTTGTTCTTTGGGACAGATCACGAATGCTTTGTATGAGGTGGGTGGGCAGTATCGGAGGAATATGTGATTTGCTTATCTTTGCACAAAATCTCTGAGTATGACACTTCAACTGGAAATTACTGACCCGCAGGATGCTGAACTGATTCTGAGTTTGGTTCGACGCTTGAACATTCCGTTCAAGCAGACCCGGGAAAAGGCCGTGGAGAAAACGGAACGGGAAAAAGCGATAGAAAGAATTCGTAATTTCAAAGCGGAGGCACCTGCTTCGTTGGGTGATGAACCGAGCCAGGCTGCTGACTTTCCCCGCATGGATATGGCTTCTGCCGCTGCGCTGTTGGCTAAGGATTATGCTCAGGACGAAGAGCTCACTGCTTTTTCAGTTTTAGACGTCGAAGATTTTTATGAACAGAGGTGAAATTTGGTCCGTCAATCTTGATCCCACGATCGGCGCAGAAATCAAAAAGACACGCCCGGCTGTCATCGTGAGCGATAACTCTGTTGGGCTCCTTCCCTTGCGCGTTATTGATCCTGTTACGGATTGGAAGCCACACTATGGTGCTGCAGTGTGGATGGTCAAACTTGAACCAAATGTCATGAACCTCCTCACTAAATTGTCTGCTGTGGACTGCTTTCAGGTTCGTTCTGTCTCTCAAACCCGCTTTGTCAAAAAGATTGGCGAGGTTTCCGAAGATGAGATGAAAGAAATAGAGCAGGCGCTGAGCGCCGTTTTGCATTTGTAAATCTCTACAAAAAGACCCATTTCATGGCAGCCTTAGATACTTTGTCTCCTCCTTCTTCCTTCATTCCGTGGCTTATCGGACATGAAAACTTGTGGTCGCATTACGACCGTGAAGGAGATGTCTTGTATCTCCATTTTACCAAACCCAATCGTGCAGACGATAGTGAAATGACAGATGATGACATTATCATTCGCTATGAAAATGGTGAAGTGATTGGACTCACCATACTGAATGTCAGCAAAAGGTTTGCCTCTCCGCTCACGAACTAGATGGTGTGGAGGGCAGATTATGAATGCTTTGAATGAGGTGGGTGGGCGGTATCGGAGGAATATGTAACTATCTTATGGAACCAACCGCCTATAAACTAACCTACCGGGTCCAGGAAAGGCCAGGAAAGTTGATCCTTGGAATCATCCTGTTCCTGATAACCTATAGCGTTTGGGGTAAGGTCACAATTTGGTTTTCGGAGTTGATCAGCCCCTATTCCTCCATAGCAGGCAGGTTGATTTTGTTGATTGGTCTTTTGGGCTTTTTTGGGTTGACCTGGGCTTTTATAAAATTAACCAGAACACTCAGTACAGTGGTCTTGGAAGAAGATGGATTTACAATTATCAGGCACAGCAAGTTGAATGTTTTGCCAGATCGTGAAACCATATATAGCTGGGCGGATTTTTCATATCAATCCGGTGGGTATAATAGCCCCAAATACAAAACCTACGCCCTCTCTGTTTTTTTTAAGGATGGAAATTCCTGCGATTTCTTGACTGGAATTTCTCCCATGGAGATCGATGTGATCAACAAGTTGCACGAGGATATCGTACAACGAGTCAGCGCCTACAATGCCAGGCTCCAATCATGAAATATGCTTGAAGTAAACTTTTCAGATTTTCCGGTACTTGACACCCCACGCCTCCAACTCCGGGAAATCACCCTTTCCGACGCCCCGGCCGTCTTCAAAATGCGCTCCGACGAACGCGTGATGCAATACATCGGTAAGCCCCCGCAAAAAGACATCCGCGAAGCCGAACAACAGATCCAAAACTACCTGGATACCTACCAGCAAAACGAAGCCATCAACTGGGCCATTTGCCTGCGCGAAAAACCAGATCAGCTCATCGGCACCGTCGGCTTTTGGAAAATGGACAAGGTGAATCACCGCACTGAGATCGGCTATACGTTGCAATATGATTACTGGCGGCAGGGCATTATGACGGAGGCAATTACGGCGGTCATAGAATACTGTTTCAAGGTGCTGGATTTTCACAGTATTGAAGCCAATACGGATCCTGAAAACGAGGGCTCCGGGGGAGTATTGGAAAAACTCGGTTTTGTACAGGAAGCGTATTTTAGGGAAAACTTTTACTTCGAAGGGCTTTTTTTAGATTCCAGGATTTATTCAAAAATCAATCCGTATCATGCAAAAGGCTGAGTAAGTCCTATCTTTGTATACTAAACTGACTTATATGTTTCCTCTTCTTTTATCTGTTAAGGCAATAGCCCAGTTCAAACTTCAACTTTGCTATGAAGATGGCACTAAAGGCTTGGTTGATTTGTCATATCTGGTCGGTCGAGGTGTTTTCAAGATTTGGAACGAGGGCGATACTTTTTTTCAGGTTAAAATTGACCCGGAAACCAATGCACTAGTCTGGAGTGATTCGACAGATCTTGACCCCGATAGCCTTTACCTTCAACTCAGGGGGCTGACATTTGAGCAGTTTAAAGCCGTTTCCAAGTCCCAAGTTGTCTATGCCGCAGATTAGTCGATTTTTCGGGATCATCATTTCCATGTACTTTGATGATCACAACCCACCACACTTCCATGCACAGTATAGTAATGATGAATGCCTGGTTAATATCAATGATTTGACCGTTATTCAGGGCAAAATCCCGTCTCGTGCACTCGGAATGGTTATCGAGTGGGCTACCATCCACCAGCAATAATTGCTCGAAAACTGGGAAAAAGCTATTCAACTGGAACCTCTATCTAAAATTTTACCGCTTCCTTGAATGATTGCTGAATCAGCGTTTTCTGCGCTCGTTTCCATCACACATGAAACTAAAAACACTACTTTTAATCGCCTTTTGCCAGTTCCTTTATGTCGACAAAACGGTCGCACAAGCGACACCCCTCGATTCGGTAACCTTAGCAACCCGAAAAGATTCCACGATAAGTTTTTTTGGCACTCCACTGGTCTTCTATACCCCCGATACTCGTTGGGGGCTTGGTGCAGCAGGTATTATGACTTTCCCGACCCGGCCACGTCGTTCCAATCTGACATTTAACATCTCCTACACGCAGAACAAGCAGATCCTGATCAGTTTCCCTTTCCAATGGCTTAGCCACAAAAATCGTTTTCGTTTTTATGGCGAAGTCGGATGGTATTATTACCTCAACCGATATTTTGGCATTGGGAATAATTACCGGAACGATTATTCCGAAACCTTTACGGCAAAATACCCTCGCTTGCGATTCACCGCAGCAAACCGCGTAAAAGGAAAGAATATGCTTGGATTGCGCTATTTTTTGGATGGTTACACGATTGTTTCTGCATCCCCGCATGGTGAAATCGAACAGGGGAAATTGACCGGAGCAAAGGGTGGTATCTCCTCTGCGATAGGTCCGGTCTGGATTTCGGACTCCCGCGACAATTCCTTTTTCCCAACTTCAGGATGGCTCACAGAACTGGCAATTACGGCAGAACATCGGTATACAGGCAGTAATTTTGAGTTTATCCGTTGCTCAATCGACATGGCTCGATATTTTTCATTTGGCAAAAGTGTGCTGGCAATCAACGGAATAGGCATTTTTACAGTGGGCGATGTGCCGTTTTTTCAACTTCCGCAAATTGGTGGTCCGCGTCGTTTGCGCGGTTACCCGGATGGGAAATTTCGCGACCGACACCTGATCCTTGCTCAGGCAGAAATTCGCTTTCCATTATTTTGGCGGTTCAAAGGGGTCGTTTTTGCCGGCGGCGGAGCCGTATTTGGCAACGTCGGTGAAATAGCAAAATTTCGACCCAATGCTGGTGCTGGGTTGCGCTTTGAGTTTGACCAAAGGCAAAAAATTCACCTTCGTTTGGACTACGGTATTGGCGAAGGAAAAGGCAATTCAGGTATTTATGTTACGCTGGGAGAGGCCTTTTAGACTTTGAATTGCCAAATCCGGTAAGCTTTGGATAAAATCAAGCCTAAATTCCAAAAGTCCAGCGGCTAAAGTCCTAAATTTTGAGACCTTTGCGGCCAAAATCAACACATACCTATGGCCGCACTCAAATACAAACGTATTCTCCTCAAACTATCCGGCGAGAGCCTGATGGGAAGTCAAAAATTTGGCATTACGGCTGATGTACTCCAGCATTATGCAATGCAAATCAAACAGTTACATGATTTTGGGGTAGAAGTAGCGGTTGTGATCGGTGGGGGAAATATTTTCCGGGGTATTCAATCCGATGGTACCGGGATTGACAGTGTAACCGGCGATTACATGGGTATGCTCGCCACCGTAATTAATGGCCTGGCGCTTCAAAGTGCCCTCGAAAGCATCGGAGTACAAACCAGGGTGATGACCGCTTTGAAAATGGAAAACGTAGCCGAGCCATACATCCGCCGCCGGGCCATTCGCCACCTGGAGAAGGGACGAGTGGTTATCTGCGCCGCCGGAACAGGAAATCCATTTTTTACGACAGACTCTGCCGCTGCGCTCCGTGCCAATGAGATCGGGGCCCACGCCATTCTTAAAGGCACCCGTGTGGATGGTATCTATACCGCCGACCCGGAGAAAGACCCGATGGCTATAAAATTTGACAAGCTCACCTTTGCTAAAGTAATCAGCCTCGGACTTGAGGTAATGGATATGACCGCCTTCACCCTTTGTCAGGAAAATAATATGCCTATTATCGTGTTCGACATCAATGGGCCAGATAATCTGCCGGATATCGTATTCGGAAAGCAGATTGGAACTTTGGTGGAAGGGTAGTTTTTTATAGTTTCAAGTTTGTAAGTTCAAAGTTTCAAATTTAAAGGGTGTAAGTTTCAAATTTGTAGGTTTTTGAACATATTTGGCCTAGGCCATCAGTTTTAGCACCCTCAATATTCAACATGAAAGATGACCGCCCAGTGGAAGTCGTTGTACGGAAAGGCGTGGACAAAAAATTACTCAGTCCGCAGCAAAAGGAGTTCAACCGGCTCACGCAAAAGATAGAACGAACCCGGGAACAACTCCATCAACTTGATGGACTTGGCCAACGGCTTCATCAGCGTGCTGCCCTCGAAATGAAGCCCCTGATGGACAAGCATCAGTCCCATCGTGCAGATACCGTTCGGCTACTTGATCGGATGTTTCGGAATTACAGTTACAACAAAACAGAGACCCGAAAACTCCGCCACCTCATCAAGGCTATGAGTTTTGAGCTGGCCGAGGCCGGATTTGAAGACTTGAAAGATATCTATAATTTCCATAGCCCGGATCTGGATTTTGATAGGGCCAATGCCGAAACAGAAGCCATGAACCTCATCAGAATGAATGAGATGGCCAGCAGGATGTACGACATTGAATTTGATCCGGAAGCGGACTTGGATACGATCGAAAAACTCCAGGCTTACCTTGCTGAAAAAATGGCTGAGCGCGAGGCAGCTGAAGCACAGGAACCCGAACAACCCAAAGCCCGCCGCCCCGAAAAGCCAAAAAATGCCCAGCAACTCAAAGCCGAGGCCAAACGCGCTGCGCAGGAAGAAAAACGGAAACAGGAGGAGAAAAAGATCTCTCAGTCTGTGCGGGAAGTATATATGGATCTGGTGAAAGCTTTTCACCCCGACCGCGAACCGGATGAAGCCGAAAAGATCCGAAAAACGGCCATTTTGCAGCGGGTCACCGCAGCCTATGAGGCCAATGATTTATTTGCATTGCTGCAACTGCAGCTGGAACTGGAGCGCATTGATGGCAATCATCTGGATGCTCTGGCCGACGAAAAACTCCGGTATTTCAATAAAAATTTGCTCAGTCAATTGGCTGAACTCACTGACGAACTTTGGGAGATGGAACGACAGTTAGCAATGGTGGCCAACATCAGCCACTTCGGTCAGTTCAATCCAAAACAAGTGGAGTGGGAATTTGAAAAGAGCCTTAAGGATATTAAAAAGGATATCAAACGAATCAAGCAGGACCTGGAATTATTGCGGGATCCGGCTGTTTTAAAGGATTGGTTGCGGGGGTATCGGATAGAGGAGCCGGACTGGTTTTAGGTTCGGTTCAATTGCACTTCAAAACCTGCTACAGTGCCTTCACACTGGCTTGATTATCTGCTGTATAAAACGCTTCGAAAATATCCAGTTTCTCGCGGCGACTCAGGTGAAAACTCAGGGATGCCTCCCGGTTTTTGTGCACCGGGCGGTAGTGAAAACGCAGGGTTTCTACCCGGTTTCCACCCATAGCATCGTTCAGGAGTGCGAGCGCGTTGTAAGGTATACAAAATCAAACTCACGGTGGATAATACCGAGTGCCCCGGTAGCGATGTGCATGAGCAATTGCTCTACACTACGGATGACTGCACAGTTCCGCCGTCGCCATGCTGCTATGAAATGGCAGCACTCAACCCATTTAGTGACCATTTGATGATTTATTATAATGCCCCTGAAAATGGGGCCTTGAATCTGGCACTCATCAACTTGCTCACGGGCACAACGACGTTGCTGTTTTCTTCAAACGAAGTAACCACAGGCTTCTATCAACAAGATTTTCTGACCAGCAGCCTCCCGAACAGCAATTACACCTTGCGGGCGATTTTTAACGGTAGCGTTTACACCAAAAATATCCTAAAACTTTGAGCAATGAGCATTCTTGCCCGCATCCTGCTGTCAGGCCTCATGGCTTGCCCTTTATTGAATTTTGCCCAAAATAATCCTCTTTTCCAGTTTACACTATTTTTTGAAGATAGCATTGGAAATCATGATTCTATTATCTTGGGGTATGACCTTGCTGCCTCTCTAAACAATATTGACCCTCAGTTTGGTGAAGTGGTGCTGTCAGAACCATTTGACAGCGTATTTGAGGTTAGAGCGATTCATTTCAATGATTCTTACGAAAGAACGGTTAAGGTTTTGATTGAGCGTGGAGGAACTTTAGGCTGTGTTGCCGAACTCGGTGCTATCCTTATCATAAACGCCAAGTTTCCCCCCATCAAGATTACCTACGACAGTACGCTTTTCCCCCTTGGTGCTTGTGGAAACGTGGTACTTTCCCCTCATTGGGGTATATTTACCTTGCCAGAGTGGTGGGATGCTTGCGAGTATTATTGTTTGGGGAGCTCTTCGGAGTATATAGAAGACTTAATCCCTCCATCACCACAATGCTGGAACTACTTGCATGTGGAAAAAGAAGTAGCGGGACAAGGGCTTAAACAACTTCCCGGTCTTTTCTTTGTCACGTTCTACGGCCCAGGCCCTTGCAATGACACCACTTTTTTAGCGGCAAAAGATCCCAAATATGCAAACTTTGGAACGTTAAGCCCAAATCCCGTCAGCGCGCAGTTTTCTGTTGCACTTCCTTCGGAGGTAGTCGTTCAAGTGGCGGTGACGGATATAACCGGAAGGCGAGTTCAGTGTCCGTACAAGGTATCGGCAGAGGCTGTTCAATTTGATGCAGACGCCCTATCGCCTGGCCTATATTTTGTCTTGCTGCAAGCGGAATCGCGCAGACAGGCCGTGTACAAGTTTGTGAAATTGTAATACATAAAACAAAACCGCCCCATCTCGCAAAATACGGGATGGGGCGGCAACTTATCTGTTCAGGCTTATCGCTTTATACTTAGTTCGGTTTTTTAAGCGAACCGGACGGAGTTCCACCTTGTTGCTTAAATTTCATTTTCTCCATTTCTTTCTGCTCCTGCGTCATGATGCCATTAGACTGGCCACCTGGCGCAATCAGGGTCTGACCTCCCTGTCCAGCGTTTGCACCCTGGATAGGCTGCTGCTGTTGATCTTCTGGGCGCATCATTTCACTGGAGTGCTCAGTAGTTGGAGTTGGGTTCATTCCTGCAGGGTAGCGGTTTTCCCGGATTTCCATGTGGATATTGTCCTTGCTGCTGCTGCCGCTGAGACCGTGGCTGCCGAGGATAGGCGCAATGGCCAGACCCACCAGACAGGTCAGTTTGATCAAAATGTTCATCGAAGGACCTGAAGTGTCTTTAAACGGATCACCCACAGTGTCGCCGGTAACAGCAGCCTTGTGTGGGTCAGAGCCTTTGTAGAACATCTGGCCATTGATCTCCACGCCTTTTTCAAACGATTTCTTCGCATTGTCCCAAGCGCCACCAGCATTTGACTGGAAAATGGCCCACATCACACCGCTCACGGTTACACCGGCCATGTAGCCACCCAGGGCTTCAGGCCCCATGATGAAACCGACCAAAATGGGCGTAATGATGGTAATAAGACCTGGAGCCAGCATTTCTTTAAGGGCTGCCTTTGTAGAGATCTCTACACACTTTTCGTATTCCGCTTTGCCGGTACCTTCCAAAAGGCCCGGAATTTCGCGGAACTGACGGCGAACTTCTTCCACCATTTCCATGGCTGCTTTGCCCACGCTCTGCATGGCCAATGCGCTGAATACTACCGGGATCATACCTCCCAGGAAAAGTGCAGAAAGTACTTTTGCTTTGAAAATGTTGATGCCTTCGATACCCGTAAAGTCAACGTAAGCTGCAAATAATGCGAGTGCTGTTAAAGCAGCCGAAGCGATCGCAAAGCCCTTGCCGATGGCAGCTGTGGTGTTGCCCACAGAGTCCAATACGTCGGTACGATTGCGCACTTCTTTCGGCAATTCGCTCATTTCAGCGATACCGCCCGCGTTGTCAGCAATAGGGCCGAAGGCGTCGATGGCCAATTGCATGGCCGTAGTTGCCATCATAGCTGAAGCCGCAATGGCTACACCATAGAAACCAGCCAATGAATAAGCGGCCCAGATCGCGCCGGAGAACAGTACGATCGGCATCCAGGTTGACATCATGCCCGTAGCCAAGCCAGCGATGACGTTGGTGGCGTGGCCGGTACCTGATTGACGAACGATGTTCATGACCGGCTTTCCACCCAAACCAGTGTAGTATTCAGTGATCGCAGAGATCAGGGCGCCTACGATAAGGCCCACCATGGTTGCGTTGAAAACACTTGTGCTTGTGATCTCCTGGGTAGGTTGGCCGAAGAAACGCATGGTCATGGTTTCAGGCAGCATCCACTTGATCACCGGGAAACAAACCAGGGCTGTCAGAATAACACTCACCCAGTTGCCGTTGTTAAGGGCACGCTGAACGGTATCAGAATCGGCTTCCACCCCTTCTTTTACTTTCACAAATTGCATACCGACGATGGAGAGCAAAATGCCAAGTCCGGCAATCACGATCGGCAGCAGAATTGGACCAATGCCGCCAAATGCGTCATCGATATGGCCAGTGTCACGGATCACCGAGTTGCCGAGTACCATGGCAGCCAGTACGGTTGCCACATAAGAGCCAAACAAGTCAGCACCCATGCCGGCTACGTCGCCAACGTTATCGCCAACGTTATCAGCGATGGTCGCAGGGTTGCGCGGATCATCTTCCGGAATGCCGGCCTCTACCTTACCTACGAGGTCAGCGCCAACGTCGGCTGCTTTGGTGTAAATACCACCACCTACACGGGCAAAAAGCGCGATAGATTCCGCACCGAGCGAGAAACCAGCCAATACTTCAAGTACCCGTGACATGGTGCGAGGACCATCTGTGCCATACGTACCGTTCATAAAAAACACATAAAAAATCGCAAAAAGTGCGCTCAAGCCCAGTACAGCCAAGCCGGCTACGCCAAGACCCATTACAGAGCCACCTTTAAATGAAACTTCCAGTGCTTTTGTGAGGCTGGTACGAGCCGCCTGGGTGGTGCGTACATTGGCTTTCGTAGCCACACGCATACCGAGGTTGCCGGCCAATGCCGAGAAAAAGGCGCCAATGACAAAAGCTACCACGATCAGTGGGTGACTTGTGTCGGCCTGCGTACTGAGCCAGCCCAAAAGTAATCCTGCGATGACTACGTAAATACCGAGGATGCGGTATTCAGCTTTGAGAAAAGCCATCGCACCATCCGCAATGTGTTTGGCGATGCCTTGCATCTTTTCGTCGCCCGCGTCTTGTTTTGTTACCCACTTTTGCAGGAAAAACATATACACGAGACCCACTAAACCGAAGATCGGTAAAAAGTAAACCAGAGAACTCATCCCTTTAAAATTTTTTTAACGTGAAAGTTGATAAAAACGGGTGCAAAAGTAGAGAAAGAATCTTTCTGGCAGCACAAAAGTTGAAAGTTCAGTTGATATATGACTTTATTGAAGGTTTAAACCGCTAAACCATTCAATCTCCAAGATGCTTTGTTGTTACTTTTGCCTTCAAAAAACATGGCAGCGCTCTTTAGATTGCTTTTTGCCACTCTTTTGGGTGGACTTTTCATCACCGGATTATTTTATTTTGTCGGCAACGCTTTGGGCGGTATTGCTTTCAATCCAGAGTCGAAAGCCTGGAAAGCATTACTTACCAAACTTCGAGACCGGATTCGCCTGCGAAGCACCAATCCGCTGATGCCTTGTGATACGGAAATGCTCACCCATTTGTCGTTGAAGCCAAAAATCCTGAAAAAGGCCGGATGGCGGGATAACACCATCGAAGGCGTTTTTAGTACCATTTATCAGGAGCCCGTGCTGTTGTTTGCAGGGCAAAAAAATGGGAATAACTTCATTTTTTTAGCCAAAACGATCGATAAAGAGTTTATTTTCAGGCAAAAAGGAAAAGAAGTGGAGATCTGGCAAGACGGTAAACCCTATGCCGTTTTCATCAATGGAACCCTGCTTTCCAGTGGCAAACAAAGCCAGATGCTTGCAAAACTTGAATTTGACCCCGAACTTCGTCAGTGGCCGGTGCTGCTGGATCATGGAGAGGCTGCTACCATCACCAATGCTGAGCGCGCGGTGTCGCCCATTCCCCGGGCTGTTATGTTGCTGCGAAACCTTACTACAGAAGAGGAGCAGGTGCTTTTGTTGCTGACGGTGGTGCAGGGTTTGCCGCGATAATCCAACCTAAAATTATCCAGTGGTCTGATATCCAGAATACTATTGGCGGATTCACATTTAAAATTTTTTAATCTAAGATATTTAATCAAATTACCGCCTTTCGGGCAATCGCCCACAACGCCCATATGTTGAGCAATAGGCTATGCCTGTTTTTTTAACCCTGCTCTTCATTGGTATGGCAAGTACAATTTGGGCGAATACCGCCCCACCCTTCCCTGGTGATTCCACCATTATGGCAACTATTTGCGCCAATGAGGCCTATCCATTTGAGGGTCAATTGCTTAACACGCCAGGGACCTATTCGGAGACCTATACCGCTTCCGATGGCTCAGACTCGATCATTACCCATATCCTCGATGTGTTGCCGCTGTCGGAGGGAACCGTGACCGCTTCTATTTGTCAGATTGAATTTTATGAATTCAACGGATTGCCCTACTCAAATGCAGGTATTTATTCAAAAAACCTGACTGGCGCAAATGGCTGCGATTCTTTAGAAATTTTAAAACTGACGGTATTCCCGACCATACTACTGGACATTTTCTAAAATCGAGGCCTGTAAGGTTGTCAAAAACCTTATAGGCCTGGGGGTAAAACAAAAATGTCCAGTAGTATGGTCTGGCTGGCCTACTTAGGCAATACCCGAAACTCTGTACGTCTGTTCATAGCATGTTGCTCTTCCGTACATTCAATGCCATTGCTGCAATGATTAACGAGTTGGGTCTCACCATAGCCATGGTACTCCATACGTGAACGTTTAATGCCTTTCGACACGAGGTAATCGACCACTGCTTTAGCCCGGCGTTCTGACAAATTAAGATTGAACTCGTCAGAAGCACGCGAATCGGTATGTGAATTGATTTCTACCCGGATTTCAGTCTTTTTGACCATCAAATTGTATAGCTTCTCGTCGATCACAGCCCTTGCTTTTGAATCCAGCAGGTCGCTGTTGAATCCATAATAAATGGGTAGGATGTTGAAATCCAGTAAGGCGCAATCAATTTTTCTCCATTCATACCCATCGCTTGTACCCGAGGCTCTGCGGTCGCGCACCAAAAACACTTCTTCGCGGACCACTGGTGGCACAGCTACAGAATCAACGGTTTCGTCTTTCACCAGCACTTGTGTTGGGACCATGAGATATTCTGCCGGTATTTCGATCTCCCGCACGGTGGCAGGCGTCTCGATCACTTTCCTTCTGATGGTTTTGAATCGCGGTTTTTGAGGCACTCCAAAATAGCTGGGTGGGGTCACGATCTTCTTGACCGGGATGGCTTTGGTTACTGCTTTATAGGGAACGTAACAAAGCACATCACAATCTCCCGGCACCTTTGACTTGCAGCCAGAAATTGCCGGACGCGACTCCCAACGGGAATAGGCGGGCTCCAGCTCAATGATTTCGAAGGTGTCCAGTGTTTTTACCGGAACCAGGGAGATCTTTTTAATGGGCTCCTCTACCATGATAGTATCGATAACTTCCTTATAAACGGCCGGAACATATTCAAAACGCTTGGAGGCTTCTTTCACCATGATCCGTTCCTCGACCGTTTTGTAGACGGCCGGCACGATCTTGTACTGCATGTAGGAAGGAGTGGCCACCACTTTCTCCAGTTCAGAGATATCCTCGATGGGGCAACGAATGTAGCAGTCGCCGGGCTGAGGGTTGGCAGGGTAGTTTTGTGCCTGAAGGGCAAGGGTAGCAAAAGATGCAATAATCGAAAAGACGGTGGATATGCGCATTGTTTCAGTTGTGATTTAAAAAACGGCGATGTGTAGCGAGTTCATGCTTTTGGGGGCCGTGTGATCTTTCCATTGAAGACAAACGATGAAAATCAAGCGCGCAAAACTACATACATTGACAATTTACTGTAAAATGTTTTTTGGGAAAAACGCTTCGATCTTTTTGCGCCCAATTTGGAGTTGGTTTACGATTTTAAATATATGAGACACGATCATTTTGATCTAAAAAAAGCATGAATTTCGCTTTCTTTAAAAAGTTTGTCCTGCCACTCATTTTCAAGCACTTCATTTTTTTGTGGCCTTGCTTTTACTGGTGGATTTTGGAGTGCCAAACCCGCTTGCTTCAATATTTTCATGCAAATATACACTCCCACCACTACTATCGAATTAATAAGTCTGTACCAACCAACCCATAAACTGATCTTTCTTCCTGCGCGACAACGGTACCAGGTTGCCATTGCTCAGTTTGATTACCTGATCGTTACTTTGCACACTTCGCACATTATTGATGTTCACAATATGAGATTGATGTACCCGGAAAAAGGTTTTTTCAGGTAGCACATCGTCGAAATGTTTCAGAGATTTAGAAATCATAATCGCTTCACCCGAATTAAAATATACCGTGGTGTAATTTCCGTCGCCATGCAGGTGGATAATGTCCACAACCTGAACGATGTGTTGTACCCCACCGGCAGTCATAATTTGTGTAGTGGCTTTATGGACTTGTTCAGGTTTACACAGCGATATATTTTCGGGGTAGACCGCTAAGGGACGGAACTCGAGTCGGACAATTACTTCCAGCAATGATGCGACAGAAACAGGCTTTAAAAGATATCCCAATGCGTTATGCCCAATGGCCCGAACGGCAAACGTCTCGTCCTCGCATTGAAAAATCACATGTCCGACAAAAGGCCCTAATTGGTCGAGCATTTCAAGGGCAGTTTCTGAGCCAATACGACAACTACAAAAAATCACATTTATTTTGAGTTGATGGATCAAAGCACGTACCTGCTTATACTCGGAAACACTTGCCAATACATTCACATGAGGGCTGTATTTTTGCAACAGCTTTTTTAGAAATTCAAGGTCAGAAGGGGAATCGTCAATAAGGATGGCGTTCCATATTTTATTCATGGCGTGCGTTTTGGATTGTCGCTCAAGCTGCCTGAACGTTAGACCGTAGGATAAGCTTGAAGAATTTGGGATTTATTGCATGAACCATCCATGAGCCTCGATAAGGTCATAGTCTTAAAAACTAGCGGTCAAGTATGCTTTTGAGTTGCGAAACAAAAAAGGATTATCCCCAACTCATGGGCAAAGATAATGTTTATTGGAAATTCAAACAAGCCCAAGGATTGATATAATATTTCGAATTGGTCGAAGTTACGAACACCCAACAAGACTAAAATCGATGCATTTCTGCAGATTTAACGGGTGTTCAAAATTTTAGTTCAAGACTAACGGAATGAACTTTGAAATAAAAATTGCCGTTAGAACCCGCAAAAGCGCTAAAATAAGTTCGCAAAAAACAGCCTGTTGCGGGGTGGCTCAGTTCTAAAAATAGCATTTCCGACCCTTTACCCTTTGCGACCCATCCTTTTTCATAAACTTGCCCCAACAAACCAAGCCTGACCCGTATCATGAAAAATCTGTTCCATTCAAGCACCAGGATTTGCCTTCTCTTTGCCGTTCTATTATCTCAAGGTTTCGCCATGCCGCTCAAGGCCCAGGTTCGCTTGTCTGAAATTGCGCCCACCAATACCGGCCAGATCCAGGACGAAGACAGCGACCATCCTGACTGGATAGAAATCCTGAATGGTGGCACACAGACGGTCAATTTCCTCGGTTGGGGGCTTAGCGACCGCAAAAAATCCAGTCGTTGGTTGCTACCTGATCTGGATATTGATCCAGGCGAACGCTTGCTTGTGTTTGCCTCCGGAAAAAACCGGGGCTCCATCACGCCATCGCCAGGAAGTATAAATCACTGGGAAACGGCAGTTTATGAAAGTGACACATGGCATTATAAGATCGGAACCAGCAACCCTCCTGTGGATTGGAACAAGATTGGATTCGATGATTCAATTTGGTCAAGCGGTCCTGGAGGCTTCGGTTACGGAGATGGCGACGATGCATCGGTAGTGCCCACCGGAACCCTCTCTGTATATTATCGCCGCACGTTCGATGTATCCAATCTAAACGATATTGTGCGGGCCGTGTTCAGCATGGACTATGACGATGGTTTTATTGCCTACCTCAATGGGCAGGAAATCGCCCGCAGTAGCAGCATCAGCGGACAACCCAATTGGAATACTGGTGCAAGTGACCATGAAGCTACTTTTTACAACAACGTAGCACTTCCGGAAGCTTTTGCCATGAACCAAACCGCACTTGCTACCTTGCTTCATGAAGGCATAAATGTGCTGGCGGTGGAAATTCACAACAGTTCCGCCAATTCCAGCGATATCTCCGGACGCAGCTGGCTACACCTGGGTATTGGTTCAAATACATCGTATTATGGTCCAACACCATCCTGGTTCTATGCAGGGGGTGGGTTTAACGGCAATTTACACACCGATTTTAAGGTTGACTTTACTGACAACATACAACTCTACGATGAGACCGGCAATCTGGTAGATTCGGTGTCCATGAAAACACTACAGCCAGGCCACTCATTCATGCGCATCAACGACGATGGTGACTGGTGCATCACCCCAACCCCTACTCCCAATGCCACCAATGGTTTTGATTGTGAAAACAGCTATACTGTGGCGCCGACCTTCTCGCTTACGGCTGGTTTTTACACCGGAAATCAAACAGTAGGTATTCTTGGAAATGCGGAGATCCGCTACACCCTTGATGGAAGCGAGCCGGTTGTAACCTCTACGCTTTACACAGCACCCATTCTGGTAACGCAAAATACCGTGCTTCGAAGCCGGCAATTTGATCCGTTCAAACTACCAAGTGCCGTTGCAACGGCCACTTATTTCATCAATGAAAGCGTGACCCTCCCTGTTGTTTCGGTGACGATACCCCCTTTAGATTTTTCAGAAGTGTACGATAACTACTCCCGAAAAGGGGAAGTGACCGTGCAATATTTTGACAAAAACAAACAGCAACAATTTGAGGGCAATTTTGCAGGCTACGTAGTAGGGAACTGGTCGGTCAGTTTTGCACAAAAAAGTCTACAATTTGACGCAGATGAAGAATATGGCTCGCTGGGCGAAATTGAGTACCCCCTTTTTGCGCCAGACAAACCTATCCAAAAGTACCGTTCCTTCCGTATTCGAAATGAGGACGATGACTGGGTACAAGCCCGAATGCGCGACCGTATTGTGAACGAATTGGCTGCACCTACTCACTCTGGCAGAGCCTCCTACCAAAACGTGATCGCCTTTATAAACGGGCAGTATTGGGGGCACTATGTAGCCCGGGAACGCCTTGACAATTTCTTTGTGCGCGACAATTACGGAGCCAATCCCGATTCAGTGAACATGGTCAAAACCTATTTCAATCTTAGCCTTGGCCTCACGCAGGATGTAGCCGAAACCGGGTCACTGGATGATTTCGAGGCCATGTCTACCTTCATATCAAACAACGATATGGCCGATGCCACCAATTACCAGCAAGCAGCCCAATTGCTTGATATGGAAAACTTTACAGACTATATTGAAACGGAGATCTTTGTAGCAAGCACAGATTGGCTGCAAGATTATTACAACAATATCCGCTTATTTAAAACCAACAAAAATGCACCCTGGAAATTCCTACTCTGGGATGTATCCTACTCTTCAGGTAACGCATCCGGCTGTACCAGTTGTGATGTACTTGGCAATACGCTCGGGAATAATACACGTTATGGTAAAATGTTGCGCAGTCTGCTGGACAACCCTGAGTACCACCGCTATTTCATCAACCGCTTTGCTGATTTGATGAACACTTCGTTCCTGGCTACCCGCGCACATGCACTCATCAATACCAACGCAGCAGAATTGGGGCCAGAGATAGAGCGCCACAATCAACGATGGGGTACTGGTAATTTCAACCAATGGAGTAGCTCGGTTCAGGTGCTAAAAGATTTCTATTCCGGGCGTCCTGCCAATCAACGTCAGCACATCCTGGACAATTTTCAACTGGACCAGGAAGTGAGTGTTACCTTACAGGCAAATCCAGCGGGAGCTGGAACCATCAAGATTTCAACCGTTGTACCCAAGAGTCTGCCCTGGACGGGCATTTATTTTCATGGAAATCCAGTGACCTTGACGGCGATCCCAAACCCTGGCTATGCGTTTGCAAATTGGTCAGCAAATCCTAACATCAGCGATCCCGGAGCAAAAAGCTTTACGACTGATGTAGCAGGAAATACCACCTTCACAGCCAATTTTGTGGGTATAAGCCAAAGTCTTGCGCTGAAAATCAGCGAGATCAACTACAATGCTGACCCAACCCGTGATGCCGGGGATTGGCTTGAGCTTCGCAATGAAGGCAGTTCAGTCCTTGATCTTTCCGATTTTTCACTGCGGGATAAAGATTGGTTCCACCAGTTCACCTTGCCAACGGGCACAAAGGTGGCTCCTGGCGGCCATCTGGTGATCTTTGAAAATACCGGCGATTTTTTGGCTGAAAATCCTGCCGTACCCAATTCATTGGGCATACTGCCATTTCATCTCGACAATGATGGCGATGAAATACACCTCTTTGACCGTACCGGAAATGAGGTAACAAGCGTCGCTTTTAAGGATACAAAGCCCTGGCCTTGCACCGCCGATGGTTTTGGTGGAACACTCGAACGGGCAGACGCAAGCCTCGACCCGAGCCTGCCGGAATCCTGGTTTGCAGGCTGTATCGGCGGATCACCGGGTGCTGCATTCTCCCCTTGTATGGAGACACCCACGGTAACAGAAATTAACTACAAATCGGCCACCAATACGGATGCCGGGGACTGGATCGAACTGTTTAACCGCTCGAATACGCCCTTAGATCTTGATGGTTGGCAAATTGGCGATGCACATGGAAATGTTTTTGAGATTCCAAGTGGCACCTTAATACCTCCGGGTAGTTTTCATCTGTTGGTACAGGATGACGTGAAGTTCAGCGGGCAATTCCCGGATGTTATGAACAAAACGGGTCCAACAGGCTTTGGTCTGAACGGCAATGGTGATATGTTGCGTTTATTCACACCCGATGGTCGGGTATACCTGAGTTTGTGTTTCGACGATGCTTCGCCTTGGCCGGAAGGCCCGGATGGTAATGGGTACACGCTTGAAAATAAAAGTATAGATGGCAACCTGAATGATGCCGGGAATTGGTTTGAAGGCTGTTTGGGCGGCTCGCCCGGGCAGGCGTTCGATCCAGGTTGCCTGGTTGCCACAGACGAAAAACCTGCACCTTTTAGCACACTTCAGGTGTGGCCAAATCCGGCGAAGGAGAGGCTATCTTTCCGTTTTGGAACTGAAAATCTGACCCGCTTTACACTTGTAGACTTTTTAGGCCGGCCCGTCCTGGTTCAGGAAAGTGCAAATGGAGAGGGGTTTTTCGCCCTAAAAAATTTGCCCCCCGGGATATATGTACTGGAAGGACAATCGAAACCTGGAGCCTTTTCAAGGCAGAAAATAGTGGTGGAGTAAAATTTTTGTATGCTTTAAGCGCTTCAAAAACAGACGCTGTATAGATACCTAGATCCTGAAATACTTGGAGTTTATTCGGGAATTAATTTTGAGCCGAAAGCAAGCAAAACAAATTGTATGCAAGGCAAATTTTGAAGTTGTATGCAGGCGGTCCGACAAAAATAATAACGCTGTATGAAATAAAATTTATCAGTCGCAGACCAAAATAAAATCCCCAAAAAAGCTGTAAATTTAACCAGAGGGAGTTCTCCACCTAAAAATCTGATTTATTATTGTCGCAAATAATCCTCTATGAATAATCCTACTTTTGTCTTTAATCTAATGTTGGAAATTTGGCATTCTTTTTGTAAATCCTCTAACTGGCTGAGAAAACTTTATTGCATTGTTGAAGCCAGTCACTCAGACGCTAAAAACTAGGTACAGGAGTGGTAATTTTTGTCTGCAACTACCAAAACCCACGCAAGGCACCCTGACAGAGTTAAAAGATGCTACACAAGGAACCCCGAATAAACCGAAAGGATAAGGATTAAGAAAAGAATTGATTAACGTAAGATGATCTGTTCGTGAGTAGGAAATTTATTACCTCATAGCTGAGCGATGAAGCGATTACACCTTGTTATTATCAAGTAGATTGTCTGTCTTGCGGAGCTATTAAATATTCGAAAGCATGCCTGTTATATCTGCGAAGTAACAAAAGTTTACAGGGTTTTGGGTTTAGTCAAACGCAAGGTTTTGGGTCTTCTCAAGACAATGACTTGTCTTGTGGATTGTTGCACCACTTGCAGATATCAGTAAACGTAGCTTCATCCTTAAAATAACAGCCATAGCCGTGCAACTAAGTCGTACAAATCTCTAGAAAATTTATCTCGAAAAACTTTCTGGCTATAGTACAAAATAAAAGCCCAATGAATTAGTCTGGGCATCTTTGAAAATTCATTGGCCAACCAGGTCTTTCTAAATCTTGACAAATTCTATGATGAAGTATCTAATAAAGTTTAAACGTTTAAAATCAATAGGAAACGTATTCATTTTTATAACTAATCAAATATTGGTCCTTTTTTATACCCAAACAAAAATTAATAATTTAATTTTTGTGAAAATAAGGTCTCCCTTTATAACCTAATTTTTTTACCTTTGGAACTTCTTAATAATCTCGGGCGATATTGACAGTCCAATTAACCACTTCGGTAGTTTGCTGAAACCGCGAAGAGCAACTTTTTAAATTTCCGTTCTTCAGCTTCTCCCAATTTTTTTTAACCCACCACCGATTCAGGCAAAATGACCTTGGTTGTTTCCTGTTGCTGTACAAATAGTACGGCTCAGAGTTACATTTTGTGTCATTTGCCATTTAATAATCTAAAGCCTAATCATTATGCGAGACCTTGTAGAACTCGTTGGTTTGGTCAATAAGACCAAGCTTAAAGGGAGCGGAGTTTTTAAGATTATCATAGAGCCCGACTCCAAAATGGAGCAACTCTTTAATGCACTTCTGGACAAAAGTGTGCAATCCGATGAGGATGCCAAAGCCCTTTTCAAAGACAGCAGTGAAGCGAACCGGGCAAGTTTAAAAAACAAGCTCAAGGAACGACTCCTTGATGCTATTTTTCTGCTTGATTTTAAAGACGCCAATTTCACTGACCGTCAAAAAGCATTTTTTGAGTGCTATAAAAAGTGGTCAGCAGCAATGACCTTGCTCATTCGAAATGCCAAAATTACGGGCGTTGATTTGCTTGAGCGCCTCGTCCGTCATTCAAAACACTTCGAGTTTACAGAACTGACCCTTGATATTTTACGGGTGCTACGCCTACAATACAGCACTGTTGATGGTGATATTGCCAAATATGAAGATATTAAAAAACAGTATCTTGAATACGAGAAAATCTGGCAAATGGAGAGTAAAGCGGAGTTTTTTTACTCCGAGCTCATGGTACAATATGCCGCCAGCAAATCTACCAAAGCCGAAGTAACGCAACAGGCCGAGGAGTTCTATGCTGAATTAAAGCCATTCATGTCAGTATGTACCTCATTCAAACTTCACCTGTTTGGTCGTATGGTGCATCTCCTGATCTATAGCAGCGAGAACGACTATGTTAAAACCTCCAAGCTTTGTGAAGATGCCATCACATTTTTTGACAATAAAGCCTACGATAGCGGGCTGCCACTTCAGGTGTTTTACTACAACCTGATCGTTTGCTACCTCCAGTTAGGCGAATTTGAAAAGGGACAAAAAGCCATCGAGCGTTGTGAATATTTCTTCGAAGAAAGCTCCTTTAACTGGTTCAAATTACAAGAACTTTTCTTCCTGCTCGCCGCACGTACAAGCCACTGGGAAGAAGCCTATTACCTCTATGAAAAGGTCGTAAATCACCCCCGTTTCGAGGAAAAACAAGTGCAAATCGTAGAGATGTGGCGTATTTTCCAGGCTTATATTTTCTACCTCATTAAGATTGGAAAAATACCGGAATCAGTATTGAGTGAGCGGTCCAAGAGGTTCAAAATGAGTAAGTTCATCAATGAGATTACGTTGTTCGCCAAAGACAAGTCAGGCATGAATATGAGTGTGCTAATTGTCCAAATTCTATACGCTATCGCAGAAAAAGACTACAAAAAATCTTCCGACCGCATCGAAGCCATTGAAAAATATTGCAGTCGTTATTTAAAAAGCGACGCTACTTTCCGCAGCAATAGCTTCATCAAAATGTTGCTCCAGGTACCACAGGCGCTCTTCCACCGGGAGGCTTCAATCCGCAAAACGGAACGGTATTTCAAACAGCTCAAGACTGTACCATTACAATTGGCCAGCCAGGCCCACGAGGTAGAGATTATTCCCTACGAAGTGCTCTGGGAAATGGTACTTGACTCGTTGGACTTAAAACTTTGGAATGGCAAGTAAAGACTTTGCATGTTTGGCTAGTCCTAAAAAAGTACTTTCTTCGCATCGCTAACCTTTTCAAACACGGTGCGACTTACCCTTACATTCTTTTTTATCTTTTGGGCTTTCAATGGCCTGAAAGCCCAAGCCATCGATGACCTCGAGCGGAGTACGATGGATGTGGATCATATTCTGGATCAAGCCCGACAGTCGGATAGTGATTCAGAACGCGAGGAACTCGCCGAGCAAAGCATCTCCATTGCCCGCAGCATCCATTACGACGGAGGCATCGTCCGCGCTTCCATCCTATTAGGCGAAACCTATGCACGAATCGGGCGTACCGAGGATGCCCTTCAACAATACCTCGAAGCAGAAGCAAAACTCGAAGCTTCAGGCAACCGCCCAGCCCAGATCGGTGTAAAAAGAGCTATCGGAGACCTTTTCTTTCACGAGAAGCTGTACGCCCCTGCACATCGCTACTACCGCGAGGTGCTGGCACTTCAACCCCAGGACTACGAAACCCGCGAAAAGGCCGCTGATGCCTGTCTCTACGACATGCGTTTTGATAGTGCAGAGATCCTGTACAAAGAACTCGTTGTCAAATATAAAGCAGAAGGTAACAATCCGCGGTTGGTTCAAATCTATCAAAAACGCGCTCAGGCGTACGATCAAAACGGAGACGCAGGTAAAAGCCTCTATTTTTACATTTTACTGGAAAGTATCATTGAAAAGGCCGGAACCACCCAGGAACAATCGCTGCTCTACAATAACCTCGGAAGACAGTATGCCACCTTGGGCGATTACCCCAAAGCACTCGAATTTTTTCGAAAAGCCGAGCTCCAATGTAGCTTCATCCCCTGCGAATATCCTGAAGTGCTTTGGGCCAATATGGGCATCGCCTTGCATAATACCGGCGAATCCAAACGCGGTATCGAATACCTGCTAAAAGCCCGGAACCTACTCGAAACAAGAAAAGACTACGCCGCACTGGCCAACCTGGAGCACCTGCTGGCAGGGGTTTATTTCAGTAGTAACGACCTGTACAACGCACTTTCCCACAATCAGACCGCCATCCAATACGCCAGCGAGACCAAACAGCAGGCGTTGCTGGCTGAGGCCTATCGCAGCGCCGCTGATCTTTACCATGAATTGTACGATTTTGAAAAAGCCTTTGAATATTACCGTAATTACCTCAATGTGCTGGATTCAATCCGTATTGAAGATCAGGCACGTGAGCAACGGCTGAATCAGCAGCGATCCCTCCTTGCTGCATCTGAAGGACAGATCAAATTCCTGATCGCACAGCAGAATTTTAAAGACCTCGAACTCAATCAGATCAAGTTCGATCGCGAACGACTTGAACTCCAAAACAAAAACCTCGAACTTGAATCCCGCCGGAAAGAGGATGAGGTTCGGCTGTTGGAAGCCCAACAGGAAGCAGACCAGGCCAAACTCCGGGAACAAACCCTGCAAGCCCTCGAAGCCCGCCAGCGACTTCGCCTGGCCGACCAACAACTGAACGCAGAAAAACAAAACCGCCTGATCGTAGAACTCCGCGAAAAGGAACAAATTGAACGCGCGGAAAATCTTGCCGACAGTACCAGCCGCGCCCAGGAGCTCGATCGCATTCAGCGCGAACAGGTCTATCAGAATAAAGAGGATGCCGACTTCCGCCGATTTGCCTACATTCTTGGATTGCTGTTTTTTCTTATTCTTGGCATTGTGGGTATTTCCTTGTGGTTAGCCCGACGATCTAAACGCAGACTGCAAAGTCAAAATAACAAGATCCAGGCGCAAAACATTCAAATTCAGGAGGAGCAGCGCAAAAGCGACGGACTTTTGCTCAATATCCTGCCCAAGGAAATCGCGGACGAGCTCAAGACAAG
>CANJPT010000064.1 GCA_947476195.1 Lewinellaceae bacterium
CTCGAGGGATGCTGCGGTTGCAGTTAGTCCGGCTGCTTCTGAGTAGTTTACGCCAGTAGCGTTAATCTTGAAGATCTTTTCAATCTCCCCATTGACTGCGCCATTCGTCAATTCGGTCGTTATCGGGGTACCTGAACCTGTGTTGGCCATGTGTACATTCCCGGATGCAGTTAAGCCAGGTAGATCGATAGCCAAAATACCATTCAGGTCCATTGCATTTGCGCCTGTGCTTCCCTGAACCGTGCCAGTAACTTGAGTGGCGCTTATCGGTCCAGCGGTAAGTTTATCGGCATTCAGGGTTGCCTCCTTCCAATCCACGCCCGTTTGATTAATTGATACTTCTTTTGCTTCACCGGATACGTTTCCGACAGGGCCAAGGTTTGCCTCGAGAGCTGCTGCGGTTGCCGTCAGTCCGGCTGCTTCTGAGTAGTTTATTCCTGTAGCGTTAATCTTGAAGATCTTTCCAATCTCCCCGTTGACTGCGCCATTTGTAACTTCGGTCGTTATCGGGGTACCTAAACCACTGTTGGCCAAATGTACATCACCGGAAACCGTTAAGCCGGGTAAATCAATTGACAAAAGGCCTTGTAGGTCCATTGCATTTGCGCCTGCGCTTCCTTTTAATTTGCCCGTAGGATTGGTAACACCTACTACATCACCTAAGCCAATTCGACCACTATAAGCTACAGCCGCTTCATTCCAATCGACCGTATCATGGGTCAAACTCAGCCCGGAAACATCCCCGGTAAATTCATTTTCATTATAATGAAAGATCAATGATGTTTGCTCCGCCAGCAATACCCCTTCCTGAAAACTCAAACCATTTAGCTCCATATTAAAGTCATTCCCCACGACGAGTGAAATTTTGCCCTCGTCAATGATTACTTCTGAGGTAAGTGAACTTCCATGATAAAGGGCTGACGCTTTTCCAGAGGTAGTTAGTTGTGCCACTTTGGAGTCGCCCGTATCTACAGCCAACGTACCTGCCAAGCTAAAGTCGTATTGATCTTTACCTACGGTGTTTATACTTCCATTAATATTGGAGATAGTGATCAAATCAGCAAATTGCATATCGCCGGAATAGGTGAAGCGAGCGTTGCTAAGCTCAGCCCCCGACTTTGATAAAAGCACATTATTGGCTTCTGCCTGAAAAACTTTCCCTTCTCCTAGGTTAACGTCAAGGCGCACCACGGGAATCAGCACTGATTCAGTTGCCAGGTTGAAGCAATCGAGCGTAATTCCAGCCGCTTGGATGGAAAGGTATTCAGTAGCTTTGATTAAAATAGACAGAGCTCCCAAATTGGCCCTGATTGTATTGATACTGCTTTTTTTAGACAAAATTTCTTTGGAAGTTCCTTTGCCATGTTTTTCCTCCCAGGTATTCATCAAGTCTACCAATTCAGCTCCGGTACTTAACAACTGAATCAGACCTGGAATGTTATTGATTGATTTGGATGACAGATTGAGATAGGAAGAATAAGCCTTATCAATGAGGGTGAACGTGCTTTCTTTTCCAGTAAAAAAACTTGAAATTTTAGCGCCAACGGTTATTTTTTTATCCAGATTATCTACTACAATATTCTCTTTTTGCAATTTTTCGACTATTCTTTCTATAGATTGGTATTTTTTTAAATTATTGGCATTCTTTAAATTTTGAGCAGTATTATTTTCTTTTAGAAATTGTTGGCCAAGTTGAATAGCCTCTTGCCGTTTTAGTTCTTTTTTATCTGGATTCTTTTCTCCCTGATAAAGCTCTAATGTTTGTTGTACCTTGGAAAATGTATCAGTTGCGCCAAATATATTTTTAACACCTTGAAAAAGGCCCACAGAACCCTCTAACTGATCGGCATTTTGTCCCTCGAGTCTAACATCTATACCACTTTTGTCATTTCCAAGCTTGATGTTGGGGGATGAAGACAATGGTTGCGGAGCAGCGGTTTGGCCATTATTTTGCGCATCAGAGGACATTGCCTTATTCAGGGACACCGGTCCGTTTTGTTGCGTTTTTTCGGATCCCCTACTATTTGAACTAGAAAAGAAAGGCATAAAAAACAATTAGAAATGATGATCAGCAATATACTACTGGATATTTTTATAAAGCGCGACCTATAGGATTTTTAAAAACTGAATAGGTCTGGAGTTAAATAAATCAAAAGTATCCAGTAGTATGAATTATGAATTAGCAACATAAAGACAGGGGCTAACTGGGTGATATGTTTTAAATAATTTCATTTTTCTATTTAGCTTTTTGCAAATTGATAATATTTTTTATTTGCTCATCAGTTTTGGTAAACCATTTCAATAAATTGCCACCTTCATCGGCTGTAAGCAAATAATCTGGGTCCTGGGATCCGGCACAGTATCCCAGGGACCAGACCCATTGTTTATAGCCTGTTAAAGTGACAATATATTTTTCAATACCATAGGGCAGGCTGAGATCATAAATTTTGACTGTATTATCAAGGCTGGCGGAAAACATTTTTTTGCTTTTAGGTTCATAATAAAAGCTGGTTATCTCAGATTTATGCTCAAGGAATTTAAGCGCATAGTCCTTTGAAGACAGGCTTTTTTGAAATAATTTTTCCAGTGGATACAGAAAAATTTCACCTGATTTCAGGCCCAATGCCAATGCGTCATCGACATAAGAAATGGCACTAATCGATTTTTGCGCAGAAAAATCAATCAGGAACTCGAAGTATCCTGCATCAGGTAATTGGTAAAGTCCTTCGGAGGTACTGAAAAGGGTTGTGCTGCTATTTGGCTGTCGGTATGAAGCGAAAATTGGTATTCCAATGTTGGTCTGTTCAGCTTTCCGGGTATCAAGGTTGAGTCGAACAATGTTGTCTGGTCCAATAACAGTAATCTCGCGATCGGTTCTGCCGGGTAAGATGTTTGAAATGGCGTTGGAGGATGTAAGATGATATTGGAACAGCGTTTCCTTTGTTCCATCGGCAATTTTAACCTTTACAACCTCGCCCGTAAAGGTGCCTACGATCAATGTTTTGTCATCCAAAAAAAGGAGTGCCCTGATTCTAAGGCCGATATTCCAGGAAGTGACTTTATTTCCTGCTGCGAGGTAAACGACACCTTCATCTCCGCCGGTTGCGATAGTGCCGTTGGGTGAGATGGCCATTTTTCGAAGTCCACCTCCTTTTTTAGATCGCAGCAGTTTCATTGGTGAATCGGCGTACGAATTGCTGTGTTGCAGTTTAGACTGTACTTGATTGAGCAATTTTTGGAGTTGATTATTGGGTATCACTACACCAAAAACCTTTTTAGAATAATTATTGTAGTCATTATATGTAATATTAAGTCTTTCAACCAATGGGGCAAGGTTATCAGCGCGTTCAAATTCATGCTCCAGTACAAAGAATTCCTTCTCCGCAAAGGCCATTTTTTGCCTGTTTTCGGCCTCGCTCTTTGCTTTTTCTTCAGCACGTAAGGAATAAGTCATCTGTTCTTTGGCTGCTACCTCATTTTTTCGGGCCTCTTCTGCAGCTTGTTTTTCAATAATTGCAGAATCACGCGAATTTTCAGCACTTTTTTTAGAATTAGTCGCCTCTATTTGTGCACTAAGTGCAATAGATTTGTCACGTAGCGCCTCGTTTTTGGCAACATCTGCATTTCTTTTCTCTTCTTGTGCTACTTGTGCAGATTCGAGTGCTTTTCTTTTCTCTTCGTCGGCGACTTTTTCGGCTAATTTGGCTATTTCTGCTTGTTTTTGTGCCTTTATATGCGCGTCTTTAGCCTTTAAATATAAAGCACTTACCACCAGTAATACTGCAATTGAAATGATAATAATGATTGTATTTCGCCTTCTGTAGCTACGGATTTCCTCTTTTTGAGCATTTTCCTTGGCTGCTATCTCATCGCTAAAGCTCTTTTCGCTGGCATCTATGTAATGCATAGCACTATCAAAATCACTGTTATATCTTTTGGCCCATGCCTTCGTTGGTTTTTGCTCTTTTCGCCAATTGATCGCCAAATTCAAATCAGGTGGACGCAGATAACCTGTACTTCCGCTCGCAAATCGTACAGAGGCTCCCACAAGCCTATTGTACATTTCAACGGATTCCTTTTCTGATTTCATCCATTCGTAAAGGTACGTCCATTGATTAAAGATGTTTTCATTGTAAATGCTTAAAATGTGATCCTCCGAAAACACTTCGTGTAGGTTGGTATCCACGGTAGTTAGTACGATTGGCATCGTTTCTAAGAATTGTCTTGGCGCCGTGGTAAATGGCAGAAGCAGGCGAAACAGGTCTTCCTTGCCTACGCTTGAAATAAATCCAATATTTTGAATTTTTTCGGAATTTCTGACCCCTTTGGTAGGGCTTAGTACTGTTATAGACCTGAATATTCGTTCAATACTTGCTTTGTCGTCCAATGGCAAAGATTCGTAATGCGCCTCGAGATCTTTTGAAAAGCATTGTTCAAGTCCTCCAACAGCTTCTATATCCTGTAATTCAATGATTTTAGACCCCTGCTTTTCAATGTTTTCAAAACACTTGTATAACAAAAACTGCAAATTGGGCAGTTTTCGCAGATCACTTCCAAAATCCTTCTGTAACTGGTCTATTGCGGTCGGACTAGCAGTATACCCCATAGAAGCTAATGGAGAAGTAATAATATCTTTCAACTCTGTAGTCCGAAATCTTGGGATAAGATAATCCCGCTGATTGATCTCTTCCCGAAGACGTTTGAACTGTGAAAGATCGCCCAAAAACTCAGATCGAAGTGAGAAGATGATATAAATAGCTGCATCGGGTGTGAGAGATGCCCTCAGCAGATTATTCAGATAAGAATTCTGCTCATTGTTTTCTGATATTCCGTCGGCATAGTTATTATGGTATTGGAAGAGGTCCTCTAATTGGTCTACAAAAATCAGTAAATTTTTTTTTCCAGCAATGGGCGAACTCAAATAGGCATCAATAATACCTGTATTGGTTTCACGCATCATGTTTTCAATGCGAAGACTGGTTTCTGGCGTTGTTTTAACGGTCGGATCAAGAATACCATGCCCGGCGAGGGCATAAGCTAAATTTTTGATAGGAGAACGACCAGGTCGTGTCGTACAAGTAACCCATTCGGTACCAGCCACGCCATTGTGACCGCGTTTCAGGGCCGGGAATAGCCCGGCTTGAATTAAGGAGGTTTTTCCACAGCCAGCCGTACCGGTAATTTCGACAAGTTTGCTAGTCTGTAGGCTTGTCAGGAGTTCGCCAACTTGTTTGTCTCGACCAAAAAAAATAGCTCCTTCCGACTCCTTGTACGCTCTTAAGCCAATAAATGGGTTATTGATTTGCTGATTCATAATGGTATTATCTCTTTTCTAATTGTCACTGAAGTTGGATGGAAGTATTAGAGCGTATTAGAATGTTTTACCTTCTTTCTGAAATTCCCGCTTAATACCCAAAATAATATCCTGGTTTGAAAGGGGTCTTTCACCATTTTTTTTAGCGTTCAGCCAGGCAAAGTGAACAATATTATTGATTGAACCACCAGCCACCTCATAGTCTGCTGCGATGCGTCCGACATCAATTTCATGGGAATCCGTAAGTCTGCAAAGCACATTATTCCAAAGAACCTCACGTTGTTCCTGGTTGGGTAGGCGAAAGTAAATAATAGACTGGAATCGGCGGGTAAAAGCCATATCGATATTCGGTTTTAGGTTGGTAGCAAGAATAATCAAACCGTTATAATCCTCGATTCTTTGAAGCAAAAAAGACGTTTCCTGATTTGCATATTTATCCTTTGAGTCTGAAATTTCGGTGCGCTTTCCAAAAAGCGAGTCCGCCTCATCAAAAAACAAAATCCACTGCTTATTCTCTGCGGTATCAAACAAAGTCGCAAGATTCTTCTCCGTTTCACCAATATATTTGGAAACTACCTGTGACAGATCAACCCGATATACTTTTTTTCCTGTTGACTCCCCAAGAAGACTGGCGGTGAGTGATTTCCCGGTGCCTGGAGGTCCATAGAAAAGTGACCGATAGCCTTTCATTAGTCTCTTTAAATGGATTGATGTGTCTTGCTTTAATTGCTCCTGATACTTAAGCCAAAGCAATATAGTGTCAATTTCCTCCTTGATATTGGAATCTAACACCAAATCAGACCAGCTTAGGCGGGTTTCAATGCGTTTTGCTGGAAAATAGGTGCTAAAGGGTGGGTCGTATTCTTTACCCGTGGTGAGATAGCTTAGAAATTCCTTCGAAATCTGGAGGCTTCCGCTCAGGTAAGGCTCCATATATTCCGAATTTTGCAGTTTTAAAACACCGTGTTTGTTGAAAATATGGTCTTCAGAGAATAGCTCAGTGATGTATAACCTTGTCAATAGGTCATCACCTGCCAAAATAAAGCAAGCGGTTTCCCCGGTAGGCAAAAATCCGTTGTGGGTTTTGCCTTGTAATCCGCCAAATTCCGTATAAAATCGTTCAGTTAATTTGTTTTTTATAAGGAATTGGTCAAAAAGCTGCGGCCTTACGTGAGGTACCAAAGACATAATCAAAATCAAACGCTCGCCAAATCGCAGCGAATAATGCTTAACAAACTGTGCGTAGATACTTTGATCATGTTCCAAATCTGGCTCAAGCACTTGAAATATGCTGCTCAACTCAGAATCCTGCTTAAAATACAATTCCATACGGGAAGCTATCACCGTCTCTAACCATTTAAGTTCACGGTCTATAGTGCTAGAATTATGTATAATCTCAGTAGATTCCATCGTATTACGCTTATAATATGCTCAGTTTGAGCGCTTAATTCCAAAGTACAAGAAGCCGGTTCTTCATCCAGCCGTATTTAATCATTTTTATTTGCCATGGCAACGTCGTAAGCAATACATCGTAAGCACGCTTCTCTACCACCAACTCCCAATGCCCTTCTTCATGCCATGTCAACCGCCCTTCTCTTTGTAAGAAGGTTTCTCGGAATGTATTGATGCGTGTGCCCTGTAATTTTTCCCAGTTATGTATGACCCCTGCCAACATTGATTCGGCCAAAGTCCGTTCATCTTCTCTAATATCCAATTCGTTTTCTACCACTGTTTGAAGTTCCATGCCGCATAACATTTTGTTCAAAACCAATTCGTTTTCTTGATAAATCGTATTGCCCGTTACAATAAACTGGCACAGTAATACCGCGCGCATACGCATCGCTTCATTTAGAAAGTCATCTCCTTCCACCATATTGAGCCTTCTGAAAAAACGACCCAAAAACGGCCAAATTAATGATATTCCAGCATTATAGACATGAATACCCTCTTTGGGGTTGGATATATTTTCTTGAGTTGGAACTTCCGGCACAATTTTACGTGCTATTCGCTCTTCTGCTGCAATCTTGGCATTCAGGGTTTCAAGCATTCGCCGGTTGCCAGTTTCCGCTGGAAGATCTTTATCCATCAATTTTTTTATCAAAATAGAAGGCCTAAATTGCAACTTCTTAGCATACAAGTTGAATAATTCATTTACGATAACCGTCGGATCCATGATCTTCTGGTTGCCTTTTATCCAAATTTCACCGATTTGAACTACAAGGGCACGGTCATCTGAAATCGTCAAAATTTCCCATAACCCACCCAATTCACTTTCCGCCAACGTAGACTCTAAAGACTGCAAGGCATCTGATAATTCTGCATCCATGAATTGTAGTATTCCCCTTACCTGATGGTCTTCAAACAAGCTTAAAAACAACGTACGACTGGTTCTAATCTTCCAAAGCGTAAATAATTGTTTTCGAAAAAGGGTTTCCGATTGCGAAAACAAGTAGTATATGTCTTCAAGCAGCCTTTTTTTGTTGTAATCGGGATATTGAGAACCAATGGTTCCAAACTGAAGGTAGTGTCGAAGGATAGTCCATCGATGCTCTTCAGCGTTGGCATCTTCCTTTCCCTTAACTTGTTGGAGGATGACAAGCAGTTTTTCTGCCATTTGAACAGGTGCTTTTTGCGCCAACTGTGCGGAGAACTGTTCGTAATAGGAAGGGGCAATCCGCCAGAAATCTCTGGCAAAGGACTGTACCGCCTGCGCATCATGTTTTTTGCCAAAAAATGAATACTCGAGGAGCAAAGCCACCAAATCAACTTTTTTCAAAGGAGCCCCGGGAGCAATTATGGCGTCTAATAAGGCCGTCAACAATTGAAACAGCATTGGGTGACTTGTACGTCTGGCCCACAACGATGTCTGAATTATCTCTAATAGATACTGCTCGTTCAATACTTTAGTCAAATGCCGCACTCCTCGCATGCCATCATTACTTGATTTCACGGTTTCAAGTAGATCCGCAATATTGTTGGATAAAACCTTTTGTCGAATAGAGTCCAGGGCTTTTTGCACGACATCTCTGCTCAGCCCCGATGGCCATTGACCGTTGTCAATCAGATATATAAAAATATCTTTGTATATTTTTTCTACTTCACTAAAGGACGGTTTTAGTTGTTTTCCAACTTCCAAAAAACTATCGCGCAACGACTTAGAGCCACCCTTTTCTACGACGCTAATTAGTAGTTCCCGATCTATGGTAAGATAGTCTGCTATTTTTTCAAGCAATGTCATACCTCTTCCGGTATTGGTGGAATAAGTCCACAATCGCTCTTTTAGAAAAAAAAGGAACAGTTTTGAAGATACCACGGCTGGTGGAAGATCTCGCCTCAAACCTTTGAATAAGGTCTCTATTTCCTTGAAAAAGCTGCCGATGCCTTGTTCCGCATCACTCGTGCCGAGCAGGTTCAAAAATTGATAAGTATCTTCTGCCCCTAATACATCCTTTAGTCTGGACAATGTCATTTCAGTTTGCGACAAGGCAATTATGTTTTGAATCATCGAAACATCTTTTTCCCTTATCACTGTTTTTATCATCACTGATATTGCGTGCAAACTAATATCTGACTCATCTGCCCAAAAAGGTTTTTGACCTATTTGAAGATAGTAAATCAGCAGGTCTTTACTATACTGGGCACGCACAAAGGATGGCCGAAGGTTGAACAAAATATCCTGATCCATAAATTCTTCTAACACTCCCATAAGCACAGGCGGTATTTTCCCCTTGCTACTTGGTTCATTCAGCAACTTGGTCAATCGCTTCATGTCTATCAGCGACCGTGCATGTAGCTGTTCAAACAAATAATAATGGTAATTGGCCGCCTTGAATTTTCCTGCTGAAATTGAAAGTATGTATTGAAAGGTCCAGGGCAAAATATAGAAAGATAACTGTTCTGCTGGAATTTTGAAAGAGGCAAAGTGCTGTTGGAATTTAAGGACTGCCTCATACGCCTTCTCCCAAATAGTATATTTTTCTTTTAAAACTTCTTTCAACAAAAACGCTACTTCCTGGAACTTTAAATTTTCGAGGATATTGTCAAAAACTCGTTCATCGAACCTGTTTTTTTTAAGAATATCAATAAAATCAGACGTTCTATTGTAAAGGTATTCTTCGAGCATTTGAATAAGGGCGGTATCATCCAGGTTTTCTTGGTTTGAATCGCTGAGAATGCCCAATGCAAACAGTAAATCCGGAAGGGAAGTTCTAAAAGTATCCGCTGAATGATTATCGGTGGTTTCCTTTTTCTTATTTTTTGTTTCGCTTACCAGTTGGGTTAATACCTGACTAAGGTGCTGAGACAATTGGTCTGTATTTTTTAGTATTCCCTGCGCAATTTGATCGTGACTGATATGGCTAACGCTCTCTAAATACAACAGAATATCCCTGGAAAAATAGCGTAAATCAAGTCGCATTTTTGGTTCCTGCAACAATCTGATGACAACATAACGAAACAAGGTATTTTGACCAACCCGCCCGAACAGGCCCCATTTATACTGAGCAGCAAATAAGGTAAATTGAAAAAATGACAGGGCTTTTCGGGGAACTATCAGGTAAATAAACTTTTCTATTGCAGACTGATCTAACTGACTTGGCAAGTCAATTTGCCGCAAGACACGTAAGGAGTTGCCGACGGGAATCATGCTCTTGCGCTCAAGCATAAAGTCAAGGAAAGCCTTGTATCGGTATAATCGAGTCACCCGCGTGCGATCTTGGATTACGACAGCGCGTAAGAAGGTGGCCAATAAAGACTTTTCAGCCCTGCTGGATTGCGTACTAACTCCATCCAACCCCGACAAAAGTTGAAACAACAAACCCTTAAACATATTTTTGCGGTCTTTATAACCAACCGGAATCAACTGTGAAAGTATTAATTCAGCCCATTTTTCTCGAGGCTCAGATCTAAGCTTTGGCGTAAGCAAATGTAGGGTTTGCTCATTTCCGATTTCAACCGAATACAACTCTTTTAGGATGCCGCGACGGTTTAATTGCGAAAGGCTTGAAATAATAATTGTGGCAAGATTTGAGCTGGTTTGGGTTGTTTCAGTATTGTCAGATTGCCGGGATGCGATAAAAGGAGAATCTTGGGGCTTATCAGAATTTGCCCTGCCGGATAAATGTTCGGCAATTTTAGACCTATTTAAGGCGCCAATTTGAACATATTGATCCAGTTGTATTTTGTCATATAGTTCTTGCAAATTATCCAGAAAGTTTCCCATGAATTTAGAAGGCCTAATCATAGAAGTCACTTCTGCATAAAGGAGCTGAACTACGGATTTGTACCCAACATGATAATGACTCGAGAGCAGTTGCAATTGCTGTTTCAGAAAATTAGCACTGTTCAGCTGGCTCTTCTTTTTTTCAATGAGGGACTTTAGAGCGAGTTCCTGAATTATTTTTCGGAATTGAATTTTTTCTTGATTTATTGGGGCGATTCGGGCCTGTACATGTTCTGCTATTTCAAAATATGTATATAAAAGAGTTACATTTGAAGGCGTAAGGACACCAAATATTTTTTTTATAGCATCGGAATGGAAGGTGTTGATAATGCGCCTTCGAACGGTCTGATTTCTGCCAATGTCGTATAATACTGCCAAAAAAGCATCCTGGTTTGCTTTGATAACCCAGAGAAGCAAGGCATCTTTGGATTTAAACCGTGAAGAACCTCTGTGATAATTATAGTAACCTTGGGAAAGGAAAATTTGAAGGGCTTCAAAATCTGTTGATATATAGGAGGAGCTCAAAACGGGTGTAGCTGCCTTGCCAGGATTCAGGATTTCCTTGTATAAAACTTCAACAAGGGGCATCATACCTGACTTTGACACGAAACCATTTTGGCTGAGCATACCAAGTGTTTCTCGTATATAAGAAACCAAACGACGGTACGAAACACCATATTTTACAACTAATTTTTCCAGCTGAAATCGCAGAAAAGCTAGTTGGTCAACACTGGTAGCGTGGTGATCAAGTAGGTATGTAAGGATCAGTTCTTGTACAACTTTTTTAAGTTTTCTGCCTTCTTCGCTAACAATTTTTCGTTTTTGGTGAATAGCGATTAGGTCTTCAACGTGGTAACGAAAAAAATTCTCAGGATTTGCTGATAGGATTCCGAATAGGCGGTACAACGTTTCATCCTGAAATTGATGGATAATACGTTGCCTAAAATGTAACGCTCGACCCTCCATCATTACCATCTCTCTGGTTTTTCGTTTTCTTATAGTAATTAATTTACGGAAGAGTGGATCTAAGCCCTTTTCGGAACGTCCGGCCCACCATGGGTAATATCCCCGCAGAATAAAAAAACGAAGCAACTCCAAATCTCTGTCTGATGTATCCAATACCTTAGCAGGGCTGAGGGACCCTTCAATGGAAAAGTAACGTTCATTAAATATATCAGAAATTTTTTGTCTAAACCGGTTGGAGAAAACACCAGAAAATTTGCTAAATTCTATAGTGCCCAAATCTATTTCTAAAGAGGGGATTCTTAAAGTAAATTCTTTTGAAATGCTGTTTGAAAAGAAATCGTCTAAAAAACTTGAAAGTTCTACCGCAAATAATTCTGCTAACTCATTGGAGATCACATTGACATCAGCCTGATTCTCCAGACATATATCAAAGATTTGTTTTTCAATAAGGTGCGTGTTTTTAAAAGCCATTTATAGCCTAAATGTCCAGTAGTATGGGGTTATTCAACTGCTAAAGCGCATTAACATTTGAATCATTCTCAGTGAAAGAAGATCCAACGGACCAAAATCTGATTCTGCTATTAAACGCTCAGCCAACCAAGCGCTATATAATCTCTCAAATTCAGCCATCTTTTCAACCCCTATATAAACTATGTTGAGTTTTAATTGAGCTGGAATATTTTCTTCCATGACCTGAGCAACAAGCGTCCTGAATTCATTTTTTTGAAAACGGGATGGCCAACTGGGTACTAAGACGGTACACTCATTGGAAAAGCCAAAATCATTTGGAAACTCATCCATAACGGCACTTTCCTGCGTAATTTCGTACATTTCATCAGGGCTGATATCGCCGGAAGCAATATTGGACAGGTATTCAACAGCCCTTTCAATTTCTGTTTGTGCACCAATGCTGGAATAGAACTCTTTGTTTAGTTTGGCAATAGGATTGTGGGAAAGATCATACAAAACAACTTGAAACGTATTCCCCTCTTGTATATTTACCAAACCATAATTGGATAGTTTGGTCCCTAAGATAAATACATCTTCTGCTACATTTCGTTGCGTATTAAAATCTCCGGCATGATATCCAAGGATGTACACTTCACCATCTTTCCCGAATAAATTCAAGCGGAATAACTTCTTGTCCTTTGGCCTCAACAAAATATGTTCCACTAAGTGAAAGCCTTCACAAATACGATCCAGGAAGTGAAATTTATCAATGGCAGACCTTATTTTTTCCTGACAATCTGAGAGGGAATCACTTTGGTAAACAACCACGGGTTTTCTAACCACCTGACCCAGGTACAAGATACAATACTGATCGTCAGGCGTATTAGTGGGTTTTACAATTTTGTAGTACTTATCTGACGAACCGAAAAGAAATAAGTCCTCAATATAATCTCGATGCAAAGAATAGTAGGTAAGTTCATTTGGGTTGTATAAACTGCCTTTTTTTTGAAGAACCTGAATAGACTGTCCTTCTTCTGTTTCAATGATTGCTTCCTGCCACAAACCAGTAGATGTATCTACGCGCTCAATGTCACCAGTCTCCAAGATAGGCTGAACGAGAGAGCGCAACTTAGGGTTGACGATGTTGAGTAATAAATAAGCCCTGCGTATGATGCCTGAAATATTGGCGGTATCCCACGAAACTTCCCGATAATTGAACCCAGAGCCTCTCGAACTACTCACCTTAGGATAGTCCTTTAACAACCTGATTTTTGCTGCGATCATTTCATGTTCTGAATCTCTTTGATTCTGAAGGCCATTTTTAAGGTCATAACGTTTCAATATCTCAGATGGAAACCTTTCGCTAAACCTGGCAAGCAGATGATCCAATACTCTATTCCGCCGATCAATGAACGTAAAAGGATCTTCCCCTATGTCTTGAATCTCATTTAAATAATCGGCTTTGCTTTCGGCAATCAATACATGCTCTAATTCAGGAATATCACTAGGCACTTGGCTGAAATACGTCTGATTGACATCTTCTTCGATGGAAAATAATCGCCGTGCATTCGCCAATTGTGCCAGATAATTGGCCATTATTTGTTCAAAGAACAATAGATAAGCCTTTAGTTGCTTAGACTGCGCTATCCTTTTGCTGTCGGCACTGGCAGACAAACTTTTTTCACCCAGCCCATAAATTTCCGGCAATTCTTGCTGAATGGAGTAATACGTTTTGATTTGTTCCTCCCGAAAAGTAGATTCCTCTAAGAATTCTTCGTATTTGAACTTCTTTAAGTAAGAGATTTGGTCCGTTGCAATAATTGAATCAAAGAGCTGCTTGGCACTGACCGGATCAATTTCATACAATACGTGTTCTTTGTAAAATTCTAGTCTGTTTAAAACTTCATTGTAATGCTCAATATCATTCCAAACTACGGGATAACGTCCCTCTTCGATTTCAATGATATCACCACCGACTTTAACTCCGTTTTTATAGACGGTTAAAGATTCAATATCTTGGACGCCACGTACTTTAAGTATAATATCCTTGATGGTTGCGATGTAAATCGCACTCATTTTTGGGTTTAGTTCGTCTGGCGCAATGTAGCCGTACTCAGGTCTAGGCCCGTCGAATACCTGTTCAGGTCTTTTCCCAAGTGCAATGAGCCCCATAGGGTCATAAAACCGGACCTCAGGGTTGATGTAGTTGTCAATTGAACTATAAAGATTGGCCAATACGGTTTCTCCAATTGCATCGGAACTTATGTTTATTCTTCCGGAAAAACTGATGACATCTTCATCCAGTAATACGACTTCTTTTAAATCCTGTGCCAAATGCCTATTTGCCTGAAATAAATTTTCTACCTGGCTGCTAATTGTGGCACGTTCTTTTTCATCAATATCTATTCCGCATTGTATTAAAACACGAAAAAGGCCTTTATAACCAGAGGGATCGTGCATTACAGGTAATACCCAAGCATTGCGTACCAACTTGATGCGATCAATAATCAGTCGTCTAAAATCAATTGAAGTCAGTGGATCACAGGGAAAAATATTGGATGGACTGAAAAAGAGATTGTTTTGGGAAAGGTTGAACTGATCCGTTGCGTGTAATAACAAATCTTGAATTTCAAAATTCGTGCGATAGCCCAGATCGGTGATGGCATAACAGAGCTGCTCCAAGATAGTTACACCTGGATCATGATAATTGAAATCAGTCCACAAGTCACCAGAAAACTGCTGCGCAAACGCTATTCCCTTCGCCAAAAGGAATTCGTATTGCATAGACTTTGCTTCTGGCAATGCTTTGGATATTGATCTGGCTTCTTTCATAAAATCACCGTTGAGGAATCATATTAGTCATTTTCTTCCGGGTTCCATAGTCTGGTAATGTTGTATTGGATGAGGTACGGCTCCCCATTTCGGTCGTCCAGCCCATAATGCCTACGGGTTCTGACTTGTAAAGCATATTCATGCAAGGTACCGTCCCACCTAAACTGCAACCGGTTGAAAAAGCTACCATAATAGGCAGAGGTGTTTCGAACCTTCCATTTCGACATCCGCCCACCAAATGTTGTTAAAGCGATCGCATGAGCGATGGCATATTTTCCACTTAAGGGACGCCCGCTCACCTGGGCCATTACTTCAAAGGCCTGAATTTTATCAAGCCCACTGATAATGTTATGCCATTTCCCGTCACCAGGAACTTTTCCCTTTTTAAAAGTACCTGTACGGGTTTCAAATCCACAGGTGCCCTTGACTTCCAAGGTATGCATTGGGGTTAGCGTATTGATGCCAACATTACCACCTTTTCTCAAACTAAGACGAACACCTTGGTCGCCCTCCTGAAAACTCAGGCCATCAATATCGTTTTCATTCAAGCTAATATGCCACGACGGTAGTCTGTCTTTATAACTTCCAAAAAAGGAAATCAAGCGTTTCGAAAAACCAAGGGGAGAAATCCTGAAACCGTCTTCAACCCCACGGCCAATTCCATCATCAACAATGTTGATCATGGAATCAATCATGTGTGAAAAGTGCATTTCAGTTGGAAAACTACCCTTTTTGAAATAGTTTTTGAGGGTTTGACGGTTTAGCAATGTCATATTCATCAAATCTTGATGGTGAATTGATAGGCTTGTTCCAATGTTGGTTGCTCTTCGCTATCTAATTTTGGAATTTCATTATCGGAAATAATAGGCTCACTGATGATAACCAGATTTTCTCCTATGATCAAATCTGAAAAAGAGGTCGCTTCAGGAGCATGATACTCTTCCCGCTTAAGAACCTCAATATCATTATATTGGCTAGGTACCAATACGGACCATGGCGTAGCGCCCTGAATTAGTTCGTCCCCATCCTCCATTACAGCTGTATCCAGCATCAAATATTCACCCTTAAGGTTGGTTTGTAGCTGGATGATTGATATCCCGGTCAAGTAGGTAACATACGATCTCGACTGAATAAAATTAATAAGGTCTGATTTTTTAATTGAACCGCCTAAGGACGCATTGATATTTTCAGAATAGAACCATGGACAGATATAATTCAAAATATCATTTTGTAATTGCTTTAAAATCAATCCATGAGAAGATGAATTAAACATTATTTTACATTTAATTCTGACATACTCATAACTGGGATTTCGGACGATAACACGCACAAAGGGGTTACAGGTGCTTTGTAAAAAGTCTTCCAATTGACGTATGTCATCAGGGCTGAGTTTGGGTTCATAGAACCTGCTGTTGGGTGCCGCTTTTGGAATCGCTACGAGATACACCTCACCTTTATTGACAAATTGTTCATTGCCCGTATGGCCTATGCACTTTGCCTGTGATATCCAGTCAAACTTTCCTAAAGCCATCCGTTCAAAATCCCAACGAGAGATACTTCGGTTTTTGTGTCTTAAGGTTTCACTGGTACGCGCATAAAACACCTCTTCGGACTCTACCATCTGGCCTCCAAAACTGGGAAAGCTTTGTCGAATACCAACAATGCCAGGAATGGGGTCTACAAAATCCCGAATCACATTGGCCTCGATACCGGTAAACGTATCATCTTCAACTGCTTCGGTTACATTGGTGGCGGTGACGGCATTCACTTGGATGCGTACAATTCGACTGATCAACTCCGCTTTCTGAGTTACGGATGCTTTGATCCAATAGTACCGGGCATCGAGCAAATGGTTGTTTTTGGTCATATCCGTTGGTAATTCAATGGATAATATTCCCGTCACGATAAAGCCTTTGGTTGTATCCTCAAGTATTTGATTTTTCGAAAAAGGTTTCCAAACATCGGCACGTAAATAATGCCATTCCAGGTTTAACTCATGGGCAAATTCCCACTTGTCACTTCGGGTAAGTTCAAAAAGAAGGTGAATCGGCTGGGGGAGATCCAATCCATCCAAACCTATGTACAGCTCACCCTCTTGCATGAAGTGAGGTAAAATAGAGTTTTCAACCGCTTTGCCGGCTGAAAAAAGTTTGGAATATCCAAAAGGATGTAGGTGTAAATAGGATTCGTCTGCATCCAGATCGTTTTGGTAGGACCTCCTAGAATCAAAAATTAAAGAAGAAGAGGCTTCATAATTTACCTGAATTTGGCTTATTTTGGGAGCCAATGGGTTGTTTGGCAATGGTTTTTTGGCCTTTTCCCCCTGCAATAAGTTTGTCGGAACCGCATTTTCACTGACAGCTTCAGAAAAAACCTTGGAAAACAGATCGAATCCAAAACCAATAGACGGCTCGGTCAATTCCAGCTTGAGCATACCTGCTCTAAGTTTATTTATTGCATCATGAATCTCTTCCTTGTTAAAATCATAGGCAGGACGGATATCCAGCAGTTTCAAGTCTATATTCTCAACAACCTTGGTGCTTTTTATGCGGCCACTTTTTTCAGATTCAAAAAGGTTAAATTCCTGACGGTTTGTCACTAATTCAGGCTTGAATCCATAGTCTGACAGGGCACTAAGTTTGAATTTAAAGCTGGAATTGTCAATTTTTCGGTTGTAAGCGGCATAATATTCCTTGAGTCCACCCGCTTCAATGGGTAAAGGATCAAATTCCCATGAAAGTCCGATTGATGTAATGTTTTTAGAAAAAAGCTCATCATGTCCAATCAATAAGTATGAGCCCTGTTTGGGTATAGGGCCAAACATTTCGACTGAATTACTGGTATCCAAAAAGCCAAAGTTGTTGTAAACCGATAAATCTTTGAGTTTTTGAACCTTAGCAACAATATTAACCTCTGTGAGTCTCAGACCTTCTAAAAAGGAATACGGATTGTTGGAATCAGAACCCAATAGCAAAATACGAAGCACAGGACGGTTCAACGGATACCCTGCTTGATGTACTGCTTCGTTGTATGAAACGATCGGTGGCGTGGCCTGATCAAAACTAAATGAGAGTGTTATAACACCTGAACTCCAGTCTCCTTTTGGAAAAAACTGATAATCTTTGATTGGAATCCATCCGTTTTCCCCAGTAATGTCGATTGTAAAGGAGTTGGAGAATACGAAATAAAAAATCTCTTCCGGTTTTAGCCCCCGGTTATTGGCTATGTCAATGAGTAGGGTCGTCAGGTGCTGAATCGATTCTGCTGTAAAAGTAAACGATACTTCTACCTGACGAAAACCGGAGCTTAGTTTGAGTGTTGGGGAAGCTATGGCAAACCCAACCCGGGCATCTGGCATGGTTCTATCGTCGGGGCTACGGTGCCGTTGCTCCTCGCCCAAACTTGGCCAGCCTTCAATAAAATTCTTCTGTGGAGCACCTTTACCGTCTGCACTATCTGCTATGGGATTAGCATAAATGCCTGAAACCATTCTGAACTGAGAATTTTGATCTACGGTTTTATCTCTGCTAACAAACAAAGTTTTTAGCTGACAAATCTTTACTTGTGAAAGATGTACCTCACGGTCTAAAGCGTAATAACGATTAAAGCCTTGCGGATTTTGGCCCGCCAATAATAAATTCCCTTGCTCTACTATTATGTTGTTAAAACTATCCGTCAATTCAATAGAAAGGAAAACCCTGTCAGGAATCCTACCCGCTGGTTGTTGCTTTAGAATATCGCGATAATAGTAATTCAGATGCCTGTTGGTTAGCTTGTTAAGGTCCCCCTGCAGATATCGGTAAAGCTCCAAAAAAGTCAGCAACAAACCGATGTGCGGCTGGTGTCTGTCATCCTTTTGTAGTGTATTTTGAAGTAGGCCCGGAGCCTTCGCTACAAAGGTTGAGATAACCCTAAAAACGGTTCGATAAACCAATAGCAATTGCTTCAGGGCATTGTTGATTTGTTCAACTGGCGTGGCGCCCCGATTAAAAATATTGTTAGGTTCAATATTGCCTATTTTCCAAATGGCATGAAACTCGGAATAGTCACTATTTAATTTTAGCGGCAATCCACTATCTTCAGCGGTAAGTTCAAAGGAAATGATGGTATGTAAACAATTCCTGAGACTGTATTCAATGGCAGAAGATAGTTCATCTTCTATGATACTTCCCTTGCGGTCTTTGTGATGGCGCGAAGCCAGTTGGTACCACTCGTTTGCTTTCTGTAAAAACAGGTAAACTAAGCCAAATACATCGGCAAATACACTGGACTTGGCCTCAAGCGTTGCATACAAATCGAACGATTGTAAGAGCCCCATCCTGCGCTGATCATAATCCCAAACGTTAAACCCTGCGATATCTGCCAAAATAAAGCACTCATCAGACATGAAAAAAGCTTCCCAGTCCCCGTCCAATTGATATTTGCTATTGAAGTAAGCAACCTTCTTGGAAAGATCCCGAATGTATTTCAGAAAGTCTGTAGTAGAGCGTTCATCAAACAGAAAATACTCCGGCGAAAGCGCTTCTGAAAGCCTCCCCTTACTGGTAGAACCCGGATGTTTACTCATTGTCGGCATCGCACGTATTTAACCGTCACTTGATAATATTTGTTCCTTCCACGAGATAGAATGGGAACACAATGTTGTTGCGAACGTTGGTTGCTTCTATCTCATATTCTATGTCAATCTGTACTTTGCCTTCTACCGCATCAGATGCGTCAACACTTAATTTGTGTATCAATATTCTCGGCTCATTTAGACGCAGCGAAAGTTTTAGTTCGTCTGCCAAAGCATTAAGCTGGCCTTGTCTGGTAGAACTAAATATATGATCGTATAAGGTTGTACCGTAATTTAGTCGCATCAATCGTTCACCTGCCCGTGTTGAAAGAAAGATGATGATACTTTGACGGATGTCTTCTTCATTCTGAACCATCTCAACGGCTCCGAGTGCTTTGAGGAATGTCGGTGGAAAACTCCAGCCCCTGCCAAGAAAAAATCTGTCTTCGCTCATAAAAAACGGCATTTTTACACTTAAGTAACGATAAAAGAACAGGTTTTCGATTTGAGGCCATTTTTTTGAGGCCATTAAAAAGATACCTTGGCTACCAACCCAATAATTAGCCTAAAATCGTGTACTTGGTCTTTGATCGTTTCTGTTGCAATTCAATCAAAATAAAATTTGAAGTATTGCAATTGGTTAGCATCTTTTAAAGATCCTGAAAGGATTTTGAGATCGTGCTACCCAGTTACCAATTCAGTTTTTATCTGGCTCAGCCACCGATGAGCACAGTCGGAAATCCCAAGACGATACTACCACCATGAGCCATAGTGTCACCCATTCTTGCAGCTGGTTTGCTGCAAATGAGTACTGTGGCGGATCCTTTTACAATAACATCCGGAGGACCGACGCAGACAGCATTATCCCCCATAACAGCAGCCGGCAAACCGCCAATCAACACAGTGGGGGCTCCCGGCCCTATGATTGGGCCACCTACATGTGGAACAGGTACCGGGCCTACCGGAGTCACCATTGGACACACATGCATGTCTGTAATTCTTGCTGCAAATGGCATGCTTTTTATTTTAGTTTATCATTACAATAGCTCCCTTGACAACCACTTGTCCGGAAGCTGTTAATTCTGCTTGCGCTGTACCCTTACCAGAAAATTTTATATCTGCTTCAGCATTTACATTCAAGCCTTTAATGCCTACATCTCCTCCAGAGGCCTTAATATCTACCCCTGTCCCTCCAGTAATGGTAACTTTTTGACTGCTTTTTATGTTGATTGCCTTAGAACTATTGATGGTAATGCCAGAACTGGAGGTTGTGATGGAATTACCATTTTTATCTTCGATGGTGATTCCTGAATCCTTATCGCTGATTACAATGCTGTTGCCACCAGGAGTCTTCAAGGTTATGATTTTGTCCTTATCATCAAACTCAAGTGTCAGTTTTTCGGTGCTGACAATGGCTTTCTTCGAGTTTTCAGCTGTGAAGGTAGTATAAGGTTTATTTTTTGTATCATAGAGACAGCCCAAAACAACTGGGAAACGCGGATCGTCATTTAAAAACCCTACCACAACTTCCGAATTCAGTTCCGGGATAAAAAAGCTGCCAGCATCTTTTGTAGCAAAAAACTGCGAAAGACGAGCCCATAATCCATTGCCACTGTTTTTCAAGGCAGGAATTTGAACCTGAATTCTATAGTCAGCGTTTGGGTCGGCATCAATTTTCTTAACAATTCCAATGTGCATACCCCTGATAGGGTTTAGCAATGGACTTTCTTCTTTGAAGAACGGCTCTCCTTGGAATTGCTTGGGTAATCCAAAGCTTACCTTCGTGGTATATTTTCCGTCGAATAGTTCGTGCTCTACTCCTGTTACATACACATCTCCGTCAAAATGTGCTCCAAAACCAGACAGCGTAATCAGGCTACCAAGAATAATATTATTCATACCACGGAAAGAAACGTGGCCACGAACCCTTTTTAACCGCGATTCAACCAATGTTGCATCTGCAATTGCCTTGAGTTCTGCCTCCACTAAAGGACCAGAATATGTAAGTTCCCATGTGGCAGGGCTCACCACCGTGCCAAGCGTTGCTCCGGTCAGGTCACCAGGTTTGGATAGACCACTTGGGTCTAAACCTGTTTGTGTGACCAAAGCTTCCTTAAACGGATCCCAGGCATTTAAAGACACCCCCTGTAACTGGGTAGATGCGTCAATTTCAGCTTCAAAACTGTAAGCAGATATGCCGTACTCCACATTAGCTAAGGAACTGCCCGTCACTGCAGGCTTTTTTACGGACACCGAATTGTCGGAGTTAAATACGACAAGTCCATTTGCATGAGCCCGTTTTATCATAAAATCCCAATCATTGACGTTATACTGGGACATAAAATCGTGTGTCACCGTAGATGTATCTACGGTTTTGGTAAGGCCATAATTTCCTAACAAGGTTGAGATGATATCACTGTCCTTTTTTTGTTCATATATCTCAGACTTATTGGCAATGGTCATTTTGATTGCTTTATCAGCACATTCCAAGACCAACAAGCTACTGGAAAATGAATTTTCATATCCACGTTTTACTGAAAGCGAATGCTTGACCAGGACACCGGTGAATACGCCTACATTAGTCTGATCGTATCCTAAACTGATAACAACAGCCGTGCCAGGGGCGAAGCTGGCATTTTCACTTTCTTCAAAAGTGCTCATATAGCTATCACCTGCGATGATGGTAATCATTGCCCGGCTTACCTTGTTGATGCCTTTGTATATATTTATACGCATAACAACAAAGCTGCTGTCCAGAGGGCTTCCATTCAACTTAATTGCAAAGCTAGGAAGCTGGCTTATGGAAACATTGGGAGAAGTGGCCGACATATTGGTTTACTTTTCAAGGGGGGGAAACAATAATCGTTTCCCAACCTGCAATCTTCTAAAAGAGGAGAGTTTGTTTTCTTTGGCTACCTGAATATAGTATAAATTGGAATCATAGAAATCATGGCACAATTGAGGCAAACTTTGACCGTCCTTTATGATGGGCATCCGGGTAATGTCTGGACTCTGGTATTTGGAGGATTCCACTACACTGTCTACCACCTCCACTACACCTAACGAAATGTTTGCCCGAAGCGGATTTCCAGTTATGTTGAAATAAGTATATTCTATAGAGAATTCGGTTACAATCCCATTCAGTGCAATATCTCCCCATAGAATTTGTACAAAGGGAGGAGCGTGTGTACTTCGAAGCGGAAGAATAGTCGCTTTTTTAAGCTTTTCAATAGACGTTCCAAGTCCCGTTCCTCCTGTGGAAGAACTTAGCCCATCGGCGGTATTGGGGAGCACTCCACTGTCGTCCAATGTAAAAGAAAATTTGATGGCTTCTTTATAATAAGTAGGACGCTTGCTTTCTATCGTATCGCCTCCTGCGCTACTTGGCTCTTGGGAAATATTTTTTTCTTGTGCAAAAGAACAAGAAACGGAATTAGGGTTTATTTGAAGTTCATAGCTGCCAACATTGGTTTGCAGTTTTCCCGCTTCAAATTTTTGAAAAGCATTGATTATGAGTTTACTTACACCACTTCCAGCCATTAGTGATTATATTTTTTTTCAAGTAAATCCATGATTTGGAGTACACATTCGTCCACAATTTCCTTTTTTTGGCGATAATTAAGGGCTACGTTTGGAGAAGAATCAGTGTCTTTTGAATCGTGATTGGATGAATCATTTGGTTGACTTGAACCGGTTACTTTGGCTTTAATAATCAATTCTTTAATTTCAACTGGCATAATCATCGCTAAGATAAGAGTGAGAAATAGGAATAAGCCAATTCCAGTGTTTCAATCGCCAGAACAGACTCCGTGGATTTAAATTCGCTGATTTTCCACTTGATTGGGTAGCAGTCATAAAAAGCCCAATTCATAATCTGGGTCTTTGAATCATAATCAAGCAATGTTACAATCACCACCTTGGTTTCTATTTTACTAGTCGGCATAGTAAGCGAATTTGTACACCAAATGCCGAGATTGGACCCCCTGTAGGCAAATCCACGCTCTAAGATGAGGTTATCATAGCTGACACTCTTGGGGAGTTTGTACACTCGATCGTTGACGCCTCCTTCTTTTATTTCCTCCACTTCTCGTGAGCCGGATATTCCATCTACCCGTTGAAAGTAATTGTCCTGAGATTGACTCCCACCATTTGTGGCTGAAAATGAAACAGTAAAATTAAATCCTATGGGCGGCTGATTGCGACTGTCCATCTACAATTGCAAAAAAATATGAAAGAATATTCTATTATATAAAAAAGAAGCCGGCAGGATCATTACCTAAGCCGGCTTCCTTAATACTATAGCAAATTAAGCGGATTGAATCGTCATCCCTTCACAAACGAATACGATGGACTCAACAGCCACCTCACTGGTCTGAGAATTCATATCAGTTGGTGTCACTTGTTTAGGGAACGCGTTTTTGAGCGTCCAGGTCATCCTTGGATTACCATCTTCATCCAACAATTTGATCACCACTGTCAGCCTTGTATAAGTATTCAACTGAATCTCTGCAATCCAGTCAAAGAATTGGTTGTCAGTAGCAAAAACACCCTTTTTAAGGGTAATATCCCCGTACTTACTTAGTCCGGGCATTTTTATTGTAGAGTGTACTGGGCTGTTTCCATGACGGTATTCAATGATATCCGTGTCAATATCCAAACCAGATACCTCCTGAAATGGGAGGTCTGTCTTGTCTCCGATATCAACAGAGAAATAAAATTTTGGCATGGGCCAAAATAGATCCTGATCAGCACCGGTACCAGCGGTAGGCGTAGCCATAGGTTTAATTTTTTTTAATTAACAGAATAGATTGCGTTCAATCAAGACTTTTGTTGCTGTTGTTGGAACGTGATGACGATGAATTCAGCAGGGCGTGTGATAGCCACTTTCACCGTTAGTTTCAACAATCCGTCTAAAATGTCATTCGGTGTCATTGTCACACCTAAGCCAATTTCTACAGAGAACGCATCGTCTGGAGTATTACCCGCGAGGATACCTCCCTGCCATTGGTTGTTCAGGAAGTTGGTAACCATTGCTTGGAGGGAAGTCCAAGTTGTCGCGTTATTGGGCTCAAATACATAGCGTTCGGCGGCCATTTTCACACTCTGCTCGAGAAATGTCATGGTTCTGCGGACGCTGACATAGCGCCAGTCTTGGCTATTGCCATCGAGGGTGCGAGCCCCCCAAACCAACGTGCCTTTTCCCTGGAAAGTTCGGATTGCATTGATGGCCTTACCATTAAGGGGAAGGTTCAAATCTTCTTGGCCATCCTGGGTGATTGAGACCATTGGCGACACGACAGAGCCGACACTGACGTTGGCTGGTGCCTTTGCGATGTTGATAGAATTATCAACCATTGCGTAAATGCCTGCCATTGCAGGGCTAAGCGGCATGATGTTAAGGTTGTCCTTCATATCGTTCAAAACTGATTTGAAGATAGGACTGATGGCCTTCAAAGTGCTGGATAACGTTTCAACATCATCTGTACCAGTAGCTGCGATTTTGTTAATCTCAGCCTTGATGGATTCTGCACGGGCTTCCTTGAGCAAGCCCGCCTGAAGTGCGTCATTTACTTCTTTGGTTAGGATTTCAATCAGACCATCGCGGTTGATGATGCTGGTGAAGCCTACCTCTGTAGCTTGTACAATCGTTGTGCTTACGAATGGATAGTACGCGGCACCCCATTGTAAAAAATTGGCCCCAACACCTTCTCTAAACTGATTGATGACGTCGTCTTCGTCCATTGTCCGGTCTGCGCCTCCGTTGTACACATCTAAGATGGCAAAACGATTTTTCATGGCATAGCCACAATGGTTGAGCATTGCTTGTTGAAGAGAAAAGCAATCAGCTTTTTCCAGCAAAATAGCCTCTGGAATAACCAGAAGGGTTGGCTCCATGTACTTCAACAAGGAAACAAGACCAGCGCCCGTTGCCGGGTCGTTAAAATCTTGAGCTTTGATTCCGTTTGTATAGTCTCCAACTGAGACGATGTAGCAAGCGCCACCACCGTTGGAAAAATAAAAACGAAGGGAACTGTGAAGCAAAAAACGTGTACCACCATCGGCAGATAGCTTGTACCCAGCTTTTGGATCTGCTGAAATAGTGAACATTGTGTTTGGAGGACCGCCAAATAACTCCTCGTATTCCGCCATGGATGTTATCCTTGTAGGCAGATTTAGAAGAGATTTGGTACCTCTAGTAGCTTTTTCTGTGTACCCAACAAAAGCAGGTATCGCGGTTGCTACTGGGACTACAGAGGAAGAAAAAGCGCTTTTTTCTTCAATGTAAACCCCTGGAGTAGCCAGTACTTTTCCCATTTAAAAAAAATTTACAGTTTAACAAAGATTTCGGTGTAAAAAATATTCAACTTTTCGTTGTAATTCAAGTATTTTGGATTGGCGTTCGGTAGAGACTTTAAATAAATTTGTCCGGTGTTACTGGCGGCCTTATTCAGCGTAAAAAGTTCCTTAGGTTTGTCAAGCAACGGGCTAGAGCCATCCGAAGTTATTGTAAAAGCTGGGCTCCCATTCTTCAATGTTACCTTTTCAGGTGCTCCAAAAAACATGCCCATCTCATCGCGTCCCTTACTTTTGATTGAAAAATCGCTGTAAAGGTCCACCAAGGAATTTTCTCCGTAAAAAAAATATTTCCAAGCGGTTTTTCTTGCTCCAAAACGGATGACGTATTCGCTTAAAACATGCCCTTGTCGTTCCGAATCACCGTAGCCAAATAGCTCATTTGATGTATTAAAAAACAATTCAACATGCCCGGAAAATCCATCCGATGGATAATCTTTCAGGCTACTTTCCTGAACTTGCTCGTTGGGATGAAGTACCGTGCCGTTGTTTGAATTGCTGCTGAATACGTAATATTGATCATTGTTGTACGGGATGTCCGTAAAATTCAAAAAAAGCGGATTCCTATTCCTAAAATTAAACTGCAAACGCAAGACACCTCCAAAGACTGGACTCGATAAATCTCTGTTTTCATCCAGTAAAAGCGTAAAGCCACTGGTATTGGTTTTCAAAAGAATCGAATATTGCCGAAGCAACATAATGGTTTCCTGGCTGGGTTGAAAAATGAGATCAGCACAACGCCCCGAACTATAATATTCATGCAATACTTCAACCGAGGCAAGAAGGGAAAAAGCTGTGGTGTATCTAAACGATATTTTTTCCATTATTCAATGTATGCACTGACATCTTGTTTGGGCCGGATTCCATTATCCATTAAACTAACATTAACCACCAGTGAAGTCGGTGCCTGATATTTTTTTTAGGCTGGATACCAATGTCAATGGAACTTCCTCCACAATAGTATTGCTGCTAAAGGTCAACATTTTTAACTTATAGACCACGGATGGAATGTATTTTGCTCCAAGCATGCCCCA
>CANJPT010000065.1 GCA_947476195.1 Lewinellaceae bacterium
ATACGGGTTTGCTAACAGGTACACAATCCATTGGCGGCAGCTTGACAAGTTTCCTTGGTAATAATCTGTTGAATCCCGACACCTTGGGCGCCTATGGGTCTACTAACTGCCTTCCCATAGGCACACAAGTAGTTGAATATGTTGTAGAAGACGACTGCGGCAACACTGCTCGTTCAACCTGACAATACGAGACTATATACCACCAACAGCGGTATGTAACCAACAAACAACCGTTGCCATTGGGGTTGATGCCGCTGCCGACTGCTATGGACCCGAGGGGCCGGGAGGCAATCCGGCTGGACTTGGCACTTGTAAATTTGGAGCAGTTACCTGGGTAAAATCGACCGCATTTGATGTTGCGGCCAGCTGCGAACAATTTGAATCCGCCTGACGATAATAACCATAAATTATTTGATTAAGTTAATATACCTAATTAGTACGTTTTGATGACCGATAAAACAAGGGCTTCATATATCGAAAATAGCCATTTGGGTCAATAACCTTTTCTGTGGGGGCTACTGCATCCAAATGAATAGAGAGTCGGGCCCTACGGGCATCCCAATACCAGGTCTGCACCAAACGAAGTTGGCTGAAATCCCTGGTCTTAGCCCCTTTATACTCAATCTGGATACTTTCTTTATGGGTTTCCGGATCGAAGACTGCAATGGTATCTATTTTGGTCACCATCTCTCTACGCGCTTCAGCGCTAAGTAGCTTGTTCCCCTGGCTGTCATAAAAAGCCAATTTCTGATCGGCTCCAAGCTTCTTCAGCTGATCTTCCATTGGGTTTTCAAACCCTGGAATCACTTTGATCAGATGTAGTGGATTAGCCGGGATCTCTGTTCCAGGCTGGTTACCACTAAATGTCTTTTTTGCCCAGGAGATTCGCGCAGCACCCAGTTTGTGTGGCTTATTGTCTGGTTTGAACCAAAAGAGGGGTCTTGTATACAAAGAGTCCCCTTTCGAATCGCGGACGATGATTAAGGGAGCCATGGCAACAACGGAGGTGCTCCACATTCCACTTTTTTTGTGGTAAGTCAAAATCTGTCGTAGCCGCCAGGCTTTGATATCGGCTAAGGGTTTAACCCCTTCCCGCACGGTGAAAATCTGCTCGTCATAGGTCACCGGATCAAAAGTAACGCCCGATTCTACATTCTGATACGCTAAAAAATCGCCTGCAATCGCGCTGCAATCTGGATCTTTAAAAACAGCCAATTTTCCATTTTGCACCGCCTCAAAAACCAATTCGGCTAAGTACGGACTTGACCAGTTTAATTCATTCTCCCGACACCGAAGTTGCTTCAGGGTAATAACACCCTGCTCCCATTCATCTTCGAGGGAAGGAATATCTATTATCCAGTCCTGCTCGATCTCCGCTGCCCATACAATATCCGGATCCTTCAGTGCAGGTGACTGAGCATGGAGTGTGGGGGTGATCAAAAGGAGGAGTAAGTTAATTAGCAATCTACCCATAGATGTCGAAATATCTGAGAAGGTAACCGTAAACTGAATAATTTTAAAAAATATTTTCAGTAAAATATCCATGAAATCGCATAAATAATTTTACCCGTTAGACCCTTAACTCCTATCCCAAACCCTACTTTTGCACTTCTATTCTAAAAACAAATTCCTTCCATGGATTCGAACGAAGTGGTAAAAACCAGTGATATAACGCTAAGAGTTGGCCTAAACGCCGAACAAGTGCCCGTACGCATTGAATGGGGCGCAAGCGATCGGAATGGCGGTGTACTGGAAGAGTGCAAAGCAATGGCCATTGCCCTCTTTGACAAAGAACACCGCGATACGCTGCGGATTGACCTCTGGACCAAAGAAATGCAGGTGCTGGAGATGGATCGCTTTATGTATCAACTTTTACGTTCCTTAAGTGCAACCTACCTCAAAGCGACCCAAAACAAGGAGTTGTCTGAAGATATCGCAAAATTTGCGCACTATTTTGGTCAGCAGACTGAAATCGTGCCTAAGGACTAAGTGGACGGTGCACCGTGTACCGTCCACCGTGTACCGTCCACCGTCCACCGTTCTTCTACTGCGTCAGCAGCGCATGGCAGATCCAGTTTGCGATGGCCTGGCGGTTATTTTGGAGCACAAGTCGCTGTTGGTCCCAGTCGTTTTGAATGTTGGCAAGTTCCATATACACGGCCCGAGGGGCGTAGGTTTCCTTTAGGGTGTATAGATTTCTTGGGCTTACCGAGCCGTTAAAGCCTCGGTCGCCTTGAGCTTTCCGGTATTTTGCGGAGAAGGTTTCGCGGATGTGATCGGCAAGTTCCAAACTCTGCACACTTTCAGGTCGGTAGTAAAAAAACACATCTTGCTTTTGTAATTCGCTCCGTGAATCAACATGGATCTCGATGATGGTCTGATTGGTTTGGCCTGCTTTCAAATGCTTCTCTGTCAAAGCGTTGATGATGTCAGTGCGTTGTTTCAGACGCTCTTTCTGGTCGTAAGGAATCTCAAGTCGGCCCCACACTTCTTCGTCTTTGTCGCAGTCCAGGTAGATACCATCGCGTATCCCATCATTAGGATCCCGAACGATCATATAGGCGGTAGCACCGTGGCTTAAAAGGAGTCGGAGGAGTCGGAGTGTCACATCATAGGCGTATTCATCTTCACAAAGGGTGCGGCCTGCCCTTTTCCCTTGTGCGCCGACATCAGGTCCACCGTGACCACTGATCAGGTAGAAGACCTTGCCTTGCAGGCTCCGGTTTAGCAGGGGCGTTTTTTGATAAGCCGGACCCAGAATGGAAAAAATCCGATCGCCTGCCCGGTCTTTTTCTCCCCCGCTTTGGACTTTAATTTGCGGGGTAGTTTTATCGCGCTCCTGCTCATTTTTAAATCCACCAATGGCTGCAGCGGCCGTTTTTGGCAGGTCAGTATCCTGGCAGTAAAGCTCATGCCAAGGCACCCAAAGTCGTTTATTATCAATAAAATAATCTGGACGCAAAGCCTTTTGCTGTGCCATTTTGTTGTATTCTTCAATGCGTTTGGCCGTTTTCCAATCCGTTAAATTCAAGGTTGTACGGATGCTTTTGCCGTTATAAATCACCACAAGTACTGGGAGCTTGTAGGTTGCACCTGCCTTGAGCCGGTTATTTCTAAGATCGTTCATTTTGAGAAACTGGCTAACGTTGCAGCTAAAAGATGCCAGTCCATACTTGTCAAGCAAATCAAGGGCGTCTTCTCCTGATTGAGCGGTAGTAGTTAAATAATTTTCTGCAGTTGATGCCGTTTGCGCTGTCATGGACGCGGAAACTAGCAGGTATAAAAGCATGAAAATCAAACCGTTTTTAAAAGGAGCCATCTTGAGGGAGGTACGTATTCGGAAATACAAAAGTAAGGTAGATTTGTGTATTCAAGACTTCAAACAAGCGGGGGGATAAGTCGGCCCTATTGTTTTGTCCTAAAGAATATAAAAATCCTGTTTTGAATTTCCGCACCTTTGCGGACGATTAACATCAGAACGAGGCAAGTCTTTATGCAAATTATTCCATCTTTCGACCTTCTCGATGGCAAGCTTGTCCGCTTGCGGCAGGGCGATTTCGAGCAGAAAACTGAATATGATGCCAGTCCACTCGAACTGGCAAAAGAACTTGAAGCAGCTGGGATTCGGCGGCTCCACATGGTGGATCTTGACGGCGCCAGAACAGGTCGCCCGGCAAATCTACATATCCTGGCTGAGGTTGCAGCCCATACCCGCCTCGAAATTGATTACGGAGGTGGCTTACGGAGTATTCCATCCCTAAAACAAGTCTGGGATGCCGGTGCTATGCTGTTTTCTGTAGGCAGTGTGGCCTTGTTGGCCCAGGATGAGTTTTCTGCCTGGGTAGATAAATTTGGCCCTGACCGATTTCTGGTAGGCGCTGACGTGCGGGATCGACAAATAGCCGTACATGGTTGGGCAGAACAAACAGAGGTTGGTATTTTTGATTTTTTGAACAAAATGCAGAGCATTGGCATTCGTAATTTTACGGTCACGGACATTGCCCGGGATGGCGAACTCTCTGGCCCTGGATTGGAACTTTATAAAGACATTATTGCTCAGTTTCCCGATATCCAGATGGTTGCAAGTGGTGGCATCAGGGATGTGGCTGATTTGGAAGACCTTCGTGCCATTGGCTGTGCAGGCGCTATCGTCGGCAAGGCCTTTTTTGAAGGAAAAATTCCGTTGCAATTTTTCAGGGTATATACGAAGGGGTAGTATTGTCTACTTTTGCACTCCAATTTGCTTTCAGGATTAGCGGATGAAGCTGGAAGGTCTGGCTCCTAAACCTAACTCCATAAATCCAATGATGCTACAAATCCAGCACTAAAAATGACTGAACAAGAACTACTCCGCCGGGAATCACTCGCTAAACTCCGCGAACTCGGTATTGACCCCTACCCTGCCGAAATGTTTGATGTGACCGCCTTTTCAAGCGATATCACGGCCAATTATCAGGAAGAGATTTTAGAAGACGGTACCAAGAACCGCTTAAACTACCATGCCGTTTCTCTGGCTGGCCGTATCATGGCAAGCCGGGAGGCTGGTAAGGCAATGTTTATGAATTTGCAGGATGCACATGGGCGGATTCAATTATACCTGCGCCGGGATGATTTTTTGCAGGGCGAAGAAGCCCCACTCTTCGATCTTGCCATCAAAAAACTGCTGGACCTTGGTGATTATGTCGGAGTTAAAGGATTTGCGTTCAGAACCAAAACTGGTGAGGTGAGTATACACGTGCAGGAATTCAAATTCCTGGCAAAGAGTCTGCGTCCACTCCCCGTCGTAAAGAAGGATGCCGACGGGAACATTTATGATGCCTTTACAGACCCGGAACTGCGCTATCGGATGCGGTATGTGGATCTCACGGTGAATACTGAATTCCGTCAGATCTTCATCAAAAGGACTAAGCTGATCAAAACCATGCGGAATTATCTGGATGATTTAGGATTGCTTGAAGTGGAGACCCCCATCCTGCAACCCATTCATGGTGGAGCCGCCGCAAGACCTTTTACCACGCACCACAATACCCTGGACATGAAGCTTTACCTGCGGATTGCCAATGAGTTATATTTGAAACGGCTCATCGTAGCAGGTTTTGACGGGGTGTATGAATTTGCCAAAATGTTCCGCAATGAAGGTATGGACCGCACCCATAACCCGGAGTTCACTGCACTGGAATTTTATGTAGCCTACAAGGACTACAACTGGATGATGGACATTACAGAAAAGATGCTGGAGAAAGTGGCGCGTGCGATCCACGAAGCAGGTGGAAGCACGGCACAGGTGGGCGAAAACACGATCGAATTCGCTGGCCCTTATCGCCGGCTTACCATGTTTGATGCCATTCATGAATATACGGGTTTAAATGTTGAATCCGCCGACGAATCGGAATTGCGCAGCTACTGCAAAAAAGAACACATTGAATTGGATGCAACCATGGGTAAGGCCAAACTGATCGATGAGATCTTTGGCGCAAAAGTGGAAGGCCATCTCATTCAGCCGACGTTTTTGATCGATTACCCCATGGAAATGTCGCCACTGACCAAAAAGCACCGAAGCAAACCTGGTCTGGTGGAGCGTTTTGAGTTGTTTGTCAATGGTAAAGAAGTGGCAAATGCATACTCAGAGCTGAATGACCCGATCGACCAGCGCGAACGCTTTGAGGAGCAACTCCGTTTGGCAGCCCGCGGCGACGAAGAGGCGATGGCGATGGATGAGGATTTCCTCCGTGCCCTTGAATATGGCATGCCGCCTACAGCGGGGATCGGTTTTGGGATTGACAGACTGGCGATGATGTTTACCGGACAGGTTTCGATTCAGGAAGTGTTATTTTTCCCTCAAATGAGGCCCGAGGTTTAAGAAGACGGTTCCTCTAAACTACCGCAGGAGTGTCAGGTCTCCATGCAACATGATCTCCTGACATTCCTGAATTTCTATCTTCAAATTATATACATATACCCCTGAAGAACAAGGTTTCGCCCGGCAAGTTCCGTCCCAGGAGTCCGTTGGATTGCGGGACTCAAAGACCAGATCGCCCCAGCGATCAAAAACCTGCCATAGAAACGAACCTACATAAAGGTCGGATGAAAAGGGTTGAATGCAGTCATTATATCCGTCGTCATTTGGACTGAATGCATTGGGTACATAAATCTGGATACCTCCAAGTACACGCAGGTCGAGTGTGCGGAAGCTATCGCACCCCATGACCGTTTGATAATGATCGGTGTAAAGACCTGATTCAAAATGACCTGCATAACTTTGGCCAACACAGATATTGACCGTGTCAACCACATTATAGTTGGGATAAGGACTAAGTTGAATTGGTGGACTGAAGACTGAACAGGTAATGGCCCCAATGTTTCCCTGCTCGGCAGCGGCCAGGCGGTAAAGACCCGCATCCGAAATGTCCGGGGTATTGAGGGTCAACATCGTATCGGTTTTTCCCGGGAGATCATTCCAGGCGCCGCCAATGGCAGATTGATATTGCCATTGATATTGTGGTTGTGAAAAACCCACCGCATGCCCTGAAAGTGTAAAAATTTTGGACGGATCGCCAGGGCAATAGCGAAATGTGTTGTCGCAACTCAGGGAAACACCACCGCAAACGCCAAAAAACAGATCATCTATGGCCACATCGTTGGCCTCACAGCCAGGAAGGTCGTTGATGAGTTCCAGTTGGACTTCTCCGCCAACATTGCCTGAATTCCAAAGCACGGAAGTTTGCACCCAGGACGCGTCCGGGTAAGAAGTCACTGCCGTAACCGGCTTGCCATCCACTTCAAAATGAAACGTCGGCGCTGGCAAACCACCAATGTTGCGGATCCAGACTGAAAAGTAATAGTTCGTGTTTGGGCAAACCTGCAGCGACTGCCGCCAATAGGCCCGGTCTGCACATCCATCCGGATCAACTGTGAGGAAAAAACCGCTGCCAGAGGTATGATCCGGGATGGGTGCGTTGCAGATAGCAATGGTAGCCACCGAAGTATTGCTGGGATGGTTTGGATCAGGACTGGTTGCTGTATTGGGACCGCCATATTGTGCAGACAGATCCGCTGGATACTTCTGACAACCAGGGCTGACATGGGGGTAGATCTGCGCTACCAAAATCCAGCCTTGTGTGGCGCAATTACAATGGGTAGCGTTATTTACGCCTCGCCCGAAATCAGAGAAAAAGGCGTAATAACCTTGTTCGAAGGAGGGGTTTATGATCAGGTTTCGGCCAAGTGGAGCGCAGGGAGGAGTTTGGGCCAGGATAGGTTGGCAAGCAATACATAAAAGTAAGAGTGCTATTCTCATAAAGCGGGGCATCGCAATAATTTTTATTTCAAGATAAATAACTGACAATCAAATTTTTAAAACTAGGATTACGTAATTTAACCTTGGCATAATATTCGCCTGAATTCTTTTTGGTAAATTTGACAAATATTCAAAATGATCTTTTCCCGGAAACTTCGTCTATTTGTCCCTTGTATCTTAATCCTGATATTGAGTTGTCAGCACGAAATTATTTTGCCTGTTCCATCAACGCCCTCAGGGGTAAGTTACCTCAAAGATATAGCACCAATCCTCACGCAAAACTGCAACTATTCAGGTTGTCACATCGCAAGTAATTACGCTAACATTCCCCTTGAAACCTATCATGATGTAATTTTTCACGGACAAGTAATTGCCTTTAAACCTTTTGAGAGCAATCTGTATGATGTAATTGCAAGGGGATACATGCCACTAGGGGCGGTATTATCCGCTAAAGACCAGCAGCTTATCTATGATTGGATCTCGGAGGGAGCTTTAGATAACTAAGTGCGTAAAAAATAAATTACCAGTAATTGCATGATTAAGTCCTACCACGAAGATCAATCCTATCAAAATCAAAGCTTTGAATCTACTGAGCTTCCCCCGGGCGAATACGAAAACTGCTGTTTTTCCAGCTGTATTTTCCTGAACGCCGACCTGTCCGGGATCATTTTTTCAGCATGTTCGTTTGAGGATTGCGACCTAAGCATGGCCACCGTAAAAGGCACTGCCTTCAGAGACGTAAAATTCAAAAACTGCAAGCTCCTGGGCTTGCGTTTTGACGACTGCAACCCATTTTCGCTATCCTTTGATTTTGAAGGTTGTATCCTTCATTTTGCCTCCTTTTTCAGACTAAAAATACCGCGCACGGTATTCAAAAACTGCAAACTCGAGGATGTTGAGTTTGTAGAGGCCGACCTTTCCAATTCAATTTTTAGCCATTGCGACCTCAGCGGAGCAACTTTTGATGGCACCAATTTAGAAGGTGCCGACTTTCGCACAGCGTTCCATTTTTCCATTGATCCGGATAAGAACCGGATTCAAAAGGGCAAATTTTCGGCTCATAACATTGCGGGGCTTTTACACCAGCATAAAATCATCATTGAGTAACCATCCTAAACGGTGTCCTATTGGCCGAAAAAGACACGCATGACAGGTTCCAAAAGATGCATTTTCAGTACGATGAGTATTTTTCAGACACACGCTATGCCATCGGCTGAAAATCTTTAGCCTTCCAACCTGCCATATCTTCATAATTCTGCCAACGCAAATTCACGATCTCCTGCGCCAATCGCATGAGATGTGCCGCGTCTTCAGGATTGGTACGCACCAGATCGGTGTATCGAAGCTCTTTATAAGCGTATTCAGTAAGAGGTATGGTTGGCCGGAGTGAATCGAGCACAAACGGATTTTTATTGGCCTTTCGCAACATCGGATTGTATCGGATCAATGGCCAATATCCGGAGGCGACTGCCTGACTTTGCTGATCCAGGCCTTTTTCCATGTCTATGCCATGAGCAATGCAGTGACTATACGCCAGGATCAGGGAAGGTCCAGGATATGCTTCGGCTTCTCGAATGGCGAGCAAGGTTTGTTGGGGGTTGGCGCCCATAGCAATTTGTGCTACATATACATTGCCGTAAGAAATGGCCTGCATGGCCAGGTCTTTTTTACCTACCCTTTTGCCCGCAGAAGCAAATTTTGCGGTTGCTGCCGTGGGGGTAGCTTTTGACATTTGCCCGCCGGTATTAGAATACACCTCGGTATCAAGTACCAAGACATTGATATCCTTTCCACTGGCCAATGCGTGATCCAGTCCGGAGGATCCAATGTCATAAGCCCAGCCGTCGCCACCCACCAGCCAGACACTCCTGCGAATAAAATATTCTGCGACAGATCGCAATTGAGCAGCATCCGGATGCTTTATATGATCCAACAGATCTTTCAAATGGGCTACCCGTGCGCGCTGGAAGGCTAAGTCTGACTCTGTTTTTTGTCTGGCAGAAAGGATATCTTCAATTAGTTGTGGGTCAATCTGTTCACTCAGGCGGCTCAACAATTCTTTTGCCATTTCTGTATGTTTATCCACAGAGATCCGCATACCTAGACCAAATTCTGCATTGTCTTCAAACAAGGAATTAGACCAGGCCGGGCCTCGACCCTGAGCATTGCTGGTCCAGGGCGTTGTAGGCAAATTGCCTCCAAAAATAGAAGAGCAACCCGTAGCATTTGCCACGATCATGCGGTCGCCAAACAATTGGGAGAGAATTCGGATATAAGGCGTTTCCCCACATCCGGCACAGGCTCCTGAAAACTCAAAAAGCGGCTCCAGGAATTGTGCGCCCCGAACCTGGGAAAAATCGATCTTGGACCGGTCATTGATATCCAGGGATTCGAAAAACTGAATATTAGCTTTTTCCTTTTCTAAAATGGGTGCTTTAGAAGCCATATTGATGGCTTTACGGGTGTTTTCAATCGGATCGATCGCAGGACAAACCTCAACACACAAATTACAACCAGTACAGTCTTCTACATACACCTGCAAGGTATATCTGGTTTCAGGGAAACCGCGTGCATTGATCGGAGCGGAAGGAAAACCTTCCGGCGCTCCAAAAACAGCCTTTTCATGATAAAATTTGGATCGGATAACACTATGCGGGCAAACGAAACTACAGTTGCCGCATTGAATACAAAGGTCTGGTTCCCAGATAGGTACGATGTCTGAAATGTTGCGTTTCTCCCATTTAGTCGTGCCGCTGGGGTACGTTCCATCGATAGGCATGGCACTTACCGGCAATTGGTCGCCGCGTCCATCCATCATGACTCCTGTTACTTCCCGTACAAAGGTTGGCGCCTCCTTCGGCACTGCAGTTGGAAAATCACTTTGACTGCCTGTAAGGGGCTTTTCTGTTACCTCATGTAAATGCAACAAGGTAGCATCCACCGCCTCAAAATTTTGCTGAACCACATCCTGCCCTTTCTTACTATAGGTTTTTTCAATGGCGTGTTTGATCGCTTCAATGGCTTCTTCTTTGGGTAAAACACCAGAAAGTGCGAAAAAACAAACCTGCATGATGGTATTGATGCGGCTTCCCATGCCCACTGCTTCGGCTACTTTTGAAGCGTCTATGACAAAAAAACGGAGATTCTTCTCCCGAATGACCGCTTGTACAGTCCCAGGGAGTTCTGACCATATTTGGTCTTTGTCAAACGGACTATTCAATAGGAAGGTAGCACCAGGTTTTGCAAAGCGGAGCATATCCACTTTTTGCACAAAATTAAATTTGTGGCAGGCGAGAAAATCAGCTTCGCAAACGAGGTAGGGAGCGTTGATCGGTTTTTTACCAAAACGCAAATGAGAGACCGTTTGGGAACCTGACTTTTTGGAATCGTATACAAAATAGCCCTGTGCATTCAGAGCAGTGTTTTCTCCGATGATCTTGATGCTATTCTTATTAGCACCTACCGTTCCATCTGCGCCCAAGGCAAAAAACAATGCCTGGGTCATGTCGGCGTCTTCCAGCTCAAATGCATTGTAGGATAGACTGCTGCCAGACACATCATCAAAAATACCAATGGTAAAATGATTTTTTGGTCTTGTTTTTTTCAATTCATCATAAATACCCCGCACCATACCAGGGGTAAATTCTTTGCTCGACAGGCCATATCGACCGCCAATGACCAAAGGCATACTGGGAAAAAAGCCTTGATTGATCCCTTCTACAAGTGCTGTAACGACGTCTTGATATAGCGGTTCGCCCATAGCACCTGGTTCTTTGCAACGGTCGAGTACGGCAATTTTCCGGACACTTGCAGGAATTGCCGCAAGCAGATGCTTTGGGGAGAACGGGCGAAATAAATGTACTTGTACCACACCGGTCTTTTCGCCTGATTCCATCAAATATTGGCAGGTCTCTATTGCTGTTTGGGCTCCGGACCCCATGATTATAATGACCTGTTCGGCATCCGGAGCACCAAAATAATCAAACAGTTTATACTGCCGGCCAGTAAATCCGGCAAAGCGATTCATTGCCGCTTGTATGATCTCTGGTGTTTGGGAATAGTAAGGATTTACGGTTTCGCGTCCTTGAAAATATACATCCGGGTTTTGGGCGGTACCCCGCACCACGGGGCGGTCAGGACTGAGGGCTCTTTGACGATGCGCAAATATATCCTTATCATCGATCATACCGAGGATGACCTCGTCTGGGATAAGCGAAATCTTATTGATTTCGTGGGAGGTTCTGAAACCATCAAAAAAATGAATAAAAGGCAGTCTTGATTTTAAAGTAGCCGCTTGGGCAATCAATGCCATGTCATGCGCCTCCTGTACGGATGCGGAACTCAACATTGCAAAACCAGTGGTTCTGGCAGCCATTACGTCGCTATGGTCCCCAAATATTGAAAGTGCCTGAGCTGCCAGCGATCGTGCGGCAACGTGAAAAACCGTGCTGGTCAATTCTCCGGCGATCTTATACATGTTTGGAAGCATCAGCATTAATCCTTGCGATGCCGTGAAAGTGGTGGTCAGCGCGCCGGTTTGCAGTGCTCCGTGTACTGCACCAGCCGCACCACCCTCGCTTTGCATTTCAATCACTTCCGGGATATGACCCCAAATATTTTTAGCCTTTTTTGCAGACCATTCATCGGCCAATTCAGCCATAGCCGAGGAAGGTGTGATCGGATATATAGCACAAACTTCATTGACCCGATATGCAATATAGGCAGTGGCCTCATTGCCATCAATGGTCACTTTTTTGTTGGAATTTGACATGTAATTGGACGTTTACTCGTTAATCTGCTGCTTTGGATCCGGTATCATCTCAATGGCATGACAGGGACATTGTTCATAACAGACTGCGCAGCCTGTGCAGCGATCAAAATCAAATTGATAGCGATTGCCTTTGCCGAGCTTGATCACGGCGCCTTCCGGGCAAGCCCCGAAACACCCGTCACACTCAAAGCAATTTCCACATGAAAGACAGCGTTGGGCTTCATATCTGGCTTCTTTTTCCGTCAGGCCATCCATGACTTCCCGAAAATCTTGTATCCGAAGGGCTTCATCGGCCTGTATTTGTAGCTGTTTAGGCGCAAAAGTCTGGTACCATACATGAAGTCGCTCGAAGCCCACAACGGAATGCTTTTCCAGTTTTATGAATTGGGTATTACGCAGATAAGCATCCATAAAACGTGCGGCCTTTTTACCATGTCCGACTGCAACCGTTACGGTTCGCTCACTGGGTACCATGTCTCCACCAGCGAAGATGCCTGCGGCGCCAGTCATCATATCCGGGCCAACTTTTACCGTACCATCTGAATCAAATGAAATGCCCGCAATATTCTTTAAAAAGCCAGTATCTGTTTCCTGGCCAAGCGCGAGTATGAGTGCGTCAGCTTCTAAGGTCTCAAAAGTGCCTGTACCTTCAGGCTTTCCTTCCTCATTGACCCGCATAATCTCCACTGTGATGGAGTTTTCGCGTATCTCTTTGATCGTTCTCAACCAGTTGATTTTAACCCCTTCTGCAAGTGCTTCATCCGCTTCGAAGGCATGGGCGGGCATGTGCTCCCGGTCGCGTCGGTAGATTATCAGGGGTTCGTAGCCCAAGCGTTTGGCCACTCGGGCGGCATCCATAGCGGTATTTCCCCCGCCGTATACGGCCACCCTCCGACCCAGTTTTGGGACTTGTCCTGACTCCGCATCTTTCAAAAAAGTGAGCGCATCAAGGATTTGACCGGCATCCCGGGAAGGAATATCGATCTTTTTTGAAAGGTGTGCTCCAATTGCGATGAATACGACATCAAAATTGCCAGCTGCTTTTTCCCGGGCTACATCGGTTACTTTGTGGTTGAGTTGGACGGAAATTCCCATGTTCACGACACGCTGGATTTCAGCATCCAGCACATTCCTTGGGAGTCGATAAGGTGGAATACCGAAGTGCATCATTCCGCCCAACATAGGACCGGCTTCCCGTATTTCAACGGCATGGCCAGCTCGCCGAAGGTGATAGGCAGCTGATATCCCGCTGGGGCCACCACCAATGATCAGCACTTTTTTTCTTGAGGAAACTGCTTTGAATTTAATCTGCCAGTTTTCCGACAGGGCTTTATCGCCCAGGAAACGCTCAATGGCATGAATACTGATGGGGCTGTCAATTTGCGATCGGTTACAATAATCTTCGCAGGGGTGATAGCAAACCCGTCCATGTACAGCAGGTAATGGATTTTCTTCAATAAGTTTTTGCCAGGCTGCCTCATAATCTCCTTCCTGCGCCAATCCCAGCCAAGCCTGAATATTTTCTCCTGCAGGGCAGGCATGGTTACAAGGCGGAAGCATGTCTATATAAGCCGGGATTTGAGAACGGAGTGCGCCTGTTCCCTCGGCATGGGATTGAAGATCAGAAGCCTGGACAATGTCGTTATTTTGCAATAGCATGATTCAGACTTTAAAATCTTCCAACAGAAACCGACTTTAATTTCTTGATTGAAGACCTCGAAAATCATTGCCGAAAGTCCAGTGGTTTTAGGTCAGTGTTAATGACCTTGATCAGCCGGGTAGTTGATCTTGCTCATTCAGTTGCAAATTTGCTCAATCAGGACGAAATTCCCATAATTGCGCCCCTGTAATTGGGCGTTCGCAAATGTCTCGCTACTTTTGGCCTGAATTCTTTCATCCTCTAATACGCATAGGTTTTGAAAGCTTGTGCGCGTTTCGAAGAGATACACTGATACACAAAAATGAAGCAAGCCCTCACGCTCCTGGTCACTATTATAATGGCCTTTTCGCTCCGCGCTCAAGCGCCATTAAATGATGCATTCAACTGTGCCACCATGGTCAACCTTGGTGAAGTACCCGCATGCCAGCCGACGATCTATACCAATACCAATGCTACACCCAGTAACATTGCTACCGTCGATACCGTGTCATGCTTCCAAAGTGCAATGGCACAACATGACGTCTGGTTTCGGTTCCAATGCCCTATTTCGCTGCTTGACCTACGGATAACCATTACGGGTATGGGAGCTTCACCAATTACAAACCCGGAATTTGCCATCTATCGTGGTGACTGCCAGTTTGATGGCCTGGCGGAACTGGATTGTGCAGGTTCGAGCCAGGGTCAGATCAGTACAATGCTGGACCTTTTTGGGCTTACACCTGGCCTGGACTACTATATCCGTGTATCAGACTGGTCGGCTACCGCTACTCCGAACTGGGGTGATTTTTCAGTTTGTGTAGACAGTATTCCACCGATTGTGAACATTACACAGGGCAGTTCATCGCTTTGTATGGGTACGCTTTATGATTCAGGAGGCGAATTTGGCGACTACCTCCCGAACGAAGACCACACTTTTGTGATTTGTCCTGATCAACCATCGGAGTGTATTTCGTTTTCATTAGAATATTATGATCTCGAACCCACCTTCACACCTTTTGGGTCAGGTGATGGTGACCAACTTTCATTTTATGATGGCAACTCATCCAATGCACCACTCCTTGCAGCATTGGATGGCACTGGTTTCGCGCAGGAAAATATAGCGGGCGGTGGTGGCGTCTGTTTCAGTGTTCAAGCGAAAAGTGGCTGTCTGACTGTAGTTTTTGAATCAGATGCAGCGGTACAGGAATCGGGTTGGAAAGGTACCTGGCAATGTAGTAGCGACCCTTGCGTTGACAAAGAAGTATTGGCGGTAGATACTTTTAATATCAATGCAGACAGTATTGTGGCAGCCATTTCAACTGGCGGTGCGGTGGTAACGGTTACGGATATTCTGTGTGATTCAAAGCAATACGGCATCTTCAAATTTGCAACTGAAAGCAATGACCTGAATATGGGGAAAGGCCTGTTGCTTACTACCGGAAGTGCCACCAATGCGGAAGGTCCAAATACTGTTACCGGAATGGGAACACAAGTTGACCCATTTTTGGACCCGGGTGATCCAGATCTAAACTATTTATCCACCCTTTATGGAAGCGGGAGTGTGTCACATGATGCTTGTATTATTGAGTTGGATGTTTTTGCGGCTACCAACGAAGTAGTATTCGAATATGTTTTTGGCTCCGAGGAATACCCTGAATACGTCTTTAGCAGTGGTGGCTTTAATGACATCTTTGCTTTTCTTGTCTCAGGTCCGGGTATAGTTGGCGACCCCGGTTTGACCAATGGGGCTTTAAATATCGCCGTTTTGCCTAATTCTACTATCCCGGTACAAATTGATAGCGTAAACAACAAGGTCAACTGGCAATATTATCGCAACAACGAACTTAGCCAAACCATTCAATATGATGGCCTTACGTCTGACTTTTTGGGTGTTAAAAAAAGTCTTACGGCACGGGTACCAGTAACACCCTGCAATACCTACCACCTTAAATTGGCTGTTGCGGACCGTGGTGATGAAAGTTTTGACTCCGGAGTGTTTGTCTCCGACATCAAGGCGGGTTCCCCTGAGGTGGCCATTCAGTTTGCCAGCGGTATTGATTATTTTATTGAAAGCTGTTCCGGTGATGATGATACGCTCTTTATCACCCTTTCTAAACCACCCCTTGTCGCAACAACCTTTAATATCAGTCTTGGTGGTACAGCCACCTCTGGGTTAGATTATCAGTTGAATATCCCCCCCAGTATTACTTTTCAGCCAGGCCAATCCACCCTTGCATTTCCAATCATACCGATTGCTGACGCTTTGGCGGAAGGAACAGAAACGATCCTGATTAATATTTCACGCAATTATGGATGTGGTGAAGTTATTCTTAAAACCCTGTATGCGGAACTCAAAGATGGTGTAGAGGTGGTCGTTTCCGGGGGTGATACCCTGAAGGTCTGTAAAGGAGATTTTGTTCAGTTGCACGCCAGCGGTGCATCCACCTATTTTTGGCAACCAACGGCCGCAGTGAGCAATGCTTATATCGCTGACCCGGTTTCTTCCCCGACTCAGAGCCTATGGCTGAGTGTAACAGGAGCTGTAGGCACTTGTGAAGATGTAGATTCCGTGTTTATTAAAGTAGTTGGCCCTTCCATTATGGCATCAGCACTTAGCCCAACCACGATATGTCTTGGAGGAAGTGTATCCCTACAAGCCAATGTTGACCCGCCAAACACACCGATAACCTGGACTCCGGCAGTAGGTTTGGACAATGCGACCAGTCTAACTCCAATAGCTACGCCAACTTTCCCAATTACTTATTCCGCCTCTGTAACCTTAGAAGGCTGCACTGTAAATGATTATGTGACGGTAATCGTGGATACCCTTCATTTTCCGATCTTGATCTCGGATACTGTACTATGCCAGAACTATCCAGTGAAATTGGCAAACGCGTTGAATACGACCACTCAATATAACTGGACACCAAATAATGGGCTAAATGATCCGAATAGTTCAGATCCAATTGCCCTGGCCGATGAAACGACTACCTACACCCTGGTAGCAACCAGTCAAAACGGAGCGTGTTCGCAGAGCGAAAGTGTGACGGTTACCATCCTTCTTTCAGACATTGCTATTTCAGGGGAAGACTTGCAACTACTTTGCCTTGGTGAATCCGACACTTTGATTGCCACAACCAATCCACCAGGTTCGACGGTCGTTTGGACGCCTTCCTATTTCTTGAATACGGCTAGTGGTTCAACGGTGATTTCTACACCGGACGAATCCGTTACTTATACTGCTACGTATAGTATTGTAAGTGGGAATAGAACCTGCGTTGTATCTGATTCGGTGCATATAAAAGTGGATTCGCTGCCTGACCTTGCAATCAGAAGGGTTTTGGACAAAGAAGTGTACTGTCCTGGAGATACCATCTATTTGCTTTCCAATGTTTATGAACCTGCCAGTTTCCCTGGTATCGAACACCAGTGGCTTCCGCATGGGGCATTTTTAACTCCGGAGGAAAACTGGAATCTGGTTATACTCGCCACGGATACGTTTACCTATCAGCGGGTTACCAAAATTGGAGGCTGTCTGGATACTGGTGATATTTTTGTTCCGGTCTTCATCCCTCCTACAATGGTGGCTGTTGCTACGCCGCCAATTGTTTGCCCTGGCAATTCATCCCAGATCAACGTTACCATTACGCCTGGGAACCCTGCTTATGAATATGAATGGTCGCCATTGTCAGCTGGTTCTCTTTCGTGTGCGGATTGTCTGAGTCCAATCGCAACTCCAACCCAGACCACGAATTACCAAATTTCGATCAAGGACCTTCCTTGTCCTGCTGGTACTAATGTAGCTGTATTTGTTGAACCCCTGCCTGTATTGCAGCTTGCGGATCATCCGGTTATTTGTGCCACTGGTTCAGTGGTGCTGAATACGAGCAGTCAATTGGATGTAAAGTATACATGGACACCAAGTACGTTCTTAAACGATCCGACTTCAGCAAACCCTGTAGCTACACCGACGCAGACCATCACCTATCATGTGATTGCACAAGGGCTGAATTGTAGTTCGGAAGGAGATGTCACGGTGACCTATTATAATGCTTCGGTAAATGCAGGCCTGGATCAAAGTATTTGTGCAGGCGCGAATACAACCCTTACAGCTGCGACGTCAGGTGATCCCGGTATTCTAACCTGGCTCCCAACGAATGAGACGGCTAATTCGATCACAGTAAGCCCTGCGGTATCATCCAATTATACCGCTACCCTGGCTTATGGTGCAAACTGTTTGGCTACTGATGAGGTGCAAATAACCGTAAATTCTTACCCATCTGTCCTGTTCAATCCAGATACTTCGATTTGTCTGGGAGAGTCTTTGGCGCTCACTGTACCGCCATTTGGTCCGGGAAATTATATCTGGACACCCGCAACGGCCTTGGACAATCCGAACAGCTCAAGTCCAGTAGCATTACCTACCCAGACCACAACGTATCATGTTGCAGCAATCAACCAAGGTTGCGCAGTACAGGGAAATGTGACGATAATTGTTTCTTCGGCAACTGTTAATGTTGGCCCTGATAAGGTCATTTGTGCGGAATCAAACCTCAACCTGATAGCGTCGGTCACAGGTACACCAGGCAGTATCCTTTGGTCACCAACGGGGGAGACAACCAAAACGATTACCGTTAGTCCTGGCAGTCCCACAATTTATACCGCTACACTATCATACGGAGATAATTGCACGACATCCGATGAGGTTAACGTAGATGTTATTCCATTGCCGGCACTCAATTTTAACCCGAATACCTCTATTTGCCTGGGTGAATCTGTCAACCTTACACTTCCACCGAATGGACCAGGTTCCTATCAGTGGTCACCCGCCACGGGCCTTAACAACACGAACATTCCGAATCCGATCGCTACACCTACTTCTACCATTACCTATTCAGTTTCTGCGATCAATCAAAACTGTCCTGTACAGGGTCAAGTAACCGTTAATGTAGCCAATGCAAATGTTAGTATCGGACCAGATAAAAGCATATGCTTTGGTGAATCTATCACCCTGACGGCTGCTGTAACAGGTACCCCGGCGGACAGCACTATTTGGATGCCTGGGCACCGCATTGGGAACAGTATTGAGGTGTCACCTGTCATCAACAGTACCTATACTGCTACGATCTTCTATGGTACCAATTGCACGGATTCGGATGTGGTAAACGTAGAAGTATTTCAACCCATCGGTTTTGATGTGATCCGGGCAACTCCTGATCCCAAAGATTCCATTTGTGAAGGAGCACCAGTAAAACTTCGAATTAAAATCCTAAATGGTGAGGTTGAGAGTCTTCAATGGGCGGCCAATGGGATACCCATTCCAGGTGCTACCCGTGATTCTGTGGAAGTTACACCATTGGGGAATTCAACCTCCTATACTGTTATTGCAACCGATGCTAATGGCTGTACTACAGAATCTGAGCCTATAGTATACAATACCAAGCGTTGTTTTGATATCCCAAATGCCTTCACCCCCAATGGCGATGGTTCCAATGATACTTTTGGGCCAGTTTTACTGGGTGGTTCTGCTACCGTAACTCAATTTATGATTTTCAATCGTTGGGGTCAAAAAGTTTTTGAGTCTACCGCCAATGAAAAAGCCTGGGATGGCCGCACAAACGACAAGATAGCCCCCAGTGATGTCTATGTTTACCACATGGTAGTGCGTTTTGGGAATGGAGAACAGGAGGAGTATCACGGGGATGTAACCCTATTGAGATAATTGATGACCCAGATCCGTCCTTTCGCACTTGCAAAGGAACTTGCCGCTATTCCCTTTTACTTTATTCAACACCAGTGGAAAGGAATAGCGGCAAGCAAGCCTGAAAAACACGCCTTTGGTCCACATCAGCGTCAATATCTGCTGTTTTGGATGCCGCCGCCAGGAACACCCGAACAGCATAGCGCAGTGATTTTCTACCATGGTGGAGGTTGGCGTCTGGGCTGGCCGAATCAGTTTCCTACTATTGCAGATTATTTTTTGCGTAGCGGTTTTCCTGTCATGATGCCTGCTTATCGGTTGAGTCCGAAATTTGCATATCCTGATATGCGGGAAGACTTAAATTTAGCCTTGGGAAAAATTTTGGAACTCATGCAAACCCATGGGTTATCTTCCAAAAAACTACTTGCAGCAGGTATGTCAGCAGGAGGAACGCTTGCCGCACATCTTGCCTTTAATCGCAACGAATTGGCAGCATTTTCCCTGACAACCAATAATTTCTCTGGCTTTCTATCTTTTGCCTCACCGCTCGATCTGAGTAAAATGCCAGATGTGCCGCAAGTGCGCCGTTTTGCCGGAGGAAGGTTCGATAGCCCGGAATTCAAGGCGGCTAACCCAATGACCTTGCTCTCTGCTGATGAGCATTTACCTATTCTGCTTTTGCATGGCACTGAAGACGCGATCGTGCCATTTTCAAGTTCAGAAAGTTTTTACGAAAAATATTCAGGACCGAAAACCCTCTATCCGATCCATAAGGGCACTCATTTTGATTCTTTAAACTTTGCTTTGAACGAGCCCAATATGTCGGACGCCGTAAGTCAATGGTTGGACCAGTTGGTTCGTAAATAATCGGATAACACAAGCCACTTTCAACTTGCAACCCGCTTTTTAACCAACCAATCTAACTGTGCCTCGTCGGCCAGCCAAAATATTTCAGTGCCAAAGATCTCGAAGCCACAACGTTGATAAAAGCGTAGGGCTGCTGGCGTTGCTTGCCATACACTGAGCCAAATCCATTCAGCTTGTGCATATCGTGCTTGTTGAATGGCAAAATCAAGCATTTTTTCACCAATCCGTTGGCCCTGGAATGTCTGTTCAACATACAGCCGTTCTACCTTAACGGTTCGAATGCTGTGTAAATCTTGCTGATGTTGGTCGAAATTTAGTTTAAGATAAGCTGCTAAATCCTCCCCTTCCCAACCAAACCAAAAGGAGGAAGAGGTATGCTCAATTTCGGAGCGTAATTGCTCGGTAGAGAATGAAGTTTTACAGTAATTTTCAAATCGGGCTGGCTCATTAAGGTGCTCAAACGCAATACGGAATGTGTGCTCTGCAAAGGAGCGAAGGGTTTCTAATTGACCCATTTGTACCTTAGTAATTTGCATACGGAGTATTCGAGCTGGTAAACAGGAGTAATCCCGCTACTGCTTAATCAACTTAACATTTCTGGCAACAGGTTCTCCCCGGTCATTATTGCTAAGCGTAAATTCTACTACATCCCCTTCGCGCAGGTCATTAAAATCTGTATCGATCAAAAATGAAAAGTGGAAAAACAGGTTATTTGTTTGCGGATAATTGACAAATCCATAGCCATCTTTCAAGCTAAAGATAGTACTACGTTTGGCTTCCCCGTCCTCAATTACCACCTCAACGGTTTCTTCAGATTCTACAGTGGCAGCAGTCAAGTTCCTTTTACGGTCTACAAAAAGTCGGCTAATTGGAAATTGCGGGTCATTGTCATCTGAAATCACATCCTGCATCGCAAGTGGATAGGTAACTTCTTCCCAAAGCGCCTGAGAAGTAACTGTGCTTCTTCTACGTCCTTCTTCATCGTAAAAATCGTAATCCCAGGCAAAAAGCATCACCCGAACTCCTAAGGTGTGAAGCTTCCGTACAAGTGGAACAAAATCGGTATCAGATGCGATCAATACGAGTACATCAAATTGTTTGTGCAGGGCCAATTCAAAGGCTTCCAGTGCCATCCAAACGTCTATGCCTCGCTCCTGTCTTTTGCCAGAGAAAGTGGTCCGTACTGGAAGATAGTGTGTCGTAACACCTTCCATCATCAGAATGTCATCAAAAAGCCGGTCGTAATACAAGCGATTCCCTTCATTGCTTGCTTCCTGGGCTGAAAGTCTGCCCCGGAAATAGTGCGCATCCACAATCTGACATAGGTGCATGTCTTTTTGCTCCTCCTCTGCAATTTTGTGCCGGATAAACTCGTGAAGCCCTCCTATGCTGATCCGTCCACGACGTTCATGGTGGTAAGCATAGTAATTGGAAACATGGAGGAAATAATTGCCGTCGTAAAATACCCCTATTCGGGTCAATTTCTTCTGATTATCAGACATTTGCGTAATAATATTAAACTATAATTAACTGAAAAAATACAGTTTATAATACTCAGTTCAAGGTCACAATTTCCATAATTCGTTGGCTACATTTTTCAAAAGCTAATGGATATGGTATTATTTTAATCACCTTTTTGAATAGACCGCAAAGGACAGCCTTTTTTTTTAAAAAATCCTGAATTGAGCAAACAAAAAACAAGCCTCTGGCTTCGAAAAACCAGAGGCTTATAGTGAAAGAGGAAAATTAAGGCTTTAATCCTTTCTTAAGGTAGCAAAACGCTGTCAATAACGTGAATTACACCATTACGAGCCAGAAGATCTGTAAGGACAATGTTTGAAGCTGATGAATTACCACTTCCTTTCACTTTTGGACCACCAGCAAGGGTGATAAAAGTGTTTCCGGAGGCAACCATTTGTACCGAAATACCTTCGCGAAGGTCAGCTGAAAATACATGACCACCTACCAGGTGATAGAGCAATACTGCGCGCAACGTGTTGATCGTTGCAGGATTGGTAATGTTTTTGATGTTTGCAGCATTGTTAAGGGGAGCAGGTAATTGAGCAAAAGCTGCATCTGTCGGTGCAAAAACCGTTACATTAGTATTCTTTGAATACAAAGTATTGACCAGACCAGTTTTCTGAAGTGCTGCAACCAATGCAGTAAATCCACCATTTGAAATTGCGATCTGAGCAAGATCCTGTGTCGGGAAGAAAAGAACCTTGTTGATGACATGTATCACACCATTATCAGCCTGAATATCAGCAGCAACAACTTTAGAATTACCATTGATGATCACTTCGTTGGCAACGTTTCTACTTACAAACAGTTGATTGTCATTTGGTATGGTGGCAGATTTTAGGGTTGAATAGCCTCCGTTCGCGAGTTGTGCTGCATTGCGGCGACCTGATAACACGTGGTAACGAAGGACCTGTGAAAGGAATTTGATATCCTTTTGATTCGTGATGCCATTAATTCCAGCTGCGCTGTTAAATGGTGCAGGCAGTTGGGCAAAAGCAGCGTTTGTAGGCGCAAAAACAGTGCCGTTCAGTGCAGGACTTGCAAACAGCTCAACTGAATTGGTTTTTACTACTGCCGCAACCAGAATACTAAAATCCGGATTGCCCAGTGCAATGTCAACCACTGTGTTTCCGTTGCGTTCACCGGCGATACCATAGGTATTTACGGGTTGTACTTCGGTTAGTTGATCTTTTTGACAAGCTGTAAAACCTACTTAAAGAGACAAAAGAAGGAGCAGAGATTTGGAATGATGAATCATAATAAAGTAGTTTGTGTGAAAATTTTTGTTTAATTTATTGTGTGTAAAGGTTAAACACTATTTTCGTTTCAGGGTTTAAAAAAATAAAAAAAAATTCAGAATGTCCAAAAAAAAGCCTCTGCAAAGTAGCAGAGGCTTTTTTTAATTCATTGTATGTTAACTAATTAGGTCATATTTTTTCAAAGTCTTTAAACAAAGAAAATTTTATCAGCTCAACTTTTGTCCGGTAATCTTTCCATTGAGCATCAAGGAGTTTATTTACTTTTTCGATCAGATTTTCTGCTTCGCGTTTGGCTGTAGCAATGGTAGTTTGTGTAGCTGCGTTAGGGGCACCAACACCTCCGCCAATATAACCAAAGGCGGTCCAGAATTTAGCCGTCAGTACGTCTGGGTCTCGTTGGATTCCTTTCACCTCTTTGTGCTGAAAAAATTTCTCTTTTAACAATCCAATGGAGTCCTTAATGGCTGAACCGAACTTATTTACCTCTTTTTTGAGGCTATCAGGCACATTCACAAATTGACTTTCTACCAATCCAATTGTTTTTTCAGCCTCTTTCAAGCGATCATAAGCCTTTGCAGCACGTTCTACCGTTTTATACAGATCCCGGACCGCAGCATTTTTTGCCTCCCGGTCAATAGCGGAAATATTTAGTCGCGGATCATCTATTACCTTCACTTTCATTGAATCCCGGTAACCCATATAGTCAGCTTTTACCCAATATTCACCAGGGAGTACTTGTGGGCCACCACCTGGCTCCAGTTGGTCTGGACCAGGTTCGTTTTTAGATGGAAAGCGCACACCCTTAGTATCCTTTCCCCACCAAATGGCGCTTGAAAAAGCGGAGTCAAGTTCTGTTTTGTATCGTCGCAGGGTGTCTCCATTCATGGCAAGGACCATGATTGTTGCTTTTTCATTTTTCTTTGCATCACTGCCTGGCTTTCCTTTTGACCCCGGTTTTTTACCCTTTTCAATGCTATCCTTCTTATCCTCTTTTTTCTCTTCCGAATCTTTGCCTTTCGGATTTTCCACTTTTTTAAGGCCTGGTTTTACCCAAACCGGAATGGCTACATCGGTGCCTTTGTTTTCTGCTTCATACGTTGCGTTTCCCGGGAAATGTGACCCGTCAAAAGAGCGGAATTCAGCCAGAACACCCGCTTGAGCCGGATAAAGTTTAAAATTTTGATCCAGGATTGCCACACCCGAACGGGCCAGTTCCCGTAAAACAGAAAGGTTGTCCAGAATCCAGATACCCCGGCCAAAACTGGCAATGACCAGATCGCCATCCCGCTGTTGGATCTTCATATCATAAACCGGCACACTGGGAAAGGTCTCACCTGGAAACAAAACCCAGTCATCGCCATAGTTTATGGACACATATAAACCCTGATCAGTTCCCAAAAATAGTAGATTGGGAACTTCGGTGTCTTGCACGATGGATAGGCAGAAATTGCCTCCACTAGCTGCATTGCCCACTGGCAGGTTTTTGGGCGAAGCGATGCGCTTCCATTTTTTACCAAAATCGGTCGTGTGATACAAATAAGGCTGCCAGTCGTTTTGCCGGTAGTTATTTAGGACTATAAACGCTTCGCCTGCATTGATTGGAGAAGCTTCAATCGCCGGGATCCAAGCTTTTTTTGGGGCATCCGGGAGTTTTTCGCCAAAATTTTCCCAGGTCTTTCCCCTGTCTTTGGTCAGTTGCACATTGCCATCATCTGTTCCAACCCATACAACATCAGGGGCGACCGGACTTGGATTGATCGCAATAATGGTACAGTGATTTTCAGCATTGGTAGCGTCGAAAGTTAAGCCACCGGAAATATCCTGGTGCATCTTCGAGGTATCATTCGTCGTTAGGTCAGGGCTTATAATTTCCCAGGTCTGTCCCAGGTCTGTGGAATGATGAACGAACTGGGATCCGAAATAAATCCCGTGCGGCTGGTGTGGATCCTGCGCCAGCGCAGAGTTCCAGTTGAACCGAAGGTCGGTTTTCCCATCCGGGTGAACTGGCTTAATATATTTGGTTTCACCTGTTTTTCTGTCTACCAGCCCCAACTCGCCTCCTTGTGACTGGGCAAACACATAGCGCGGATCGTCCTTTCTTGGCATTGTTTCAAAACCATCGCCAAAGTAAACTTCCTGCCAATCTGAATTTCGGATACCTCCAGACTTCCAAACAGCTGATGGGCCAACCCAGGCGCCGTTGTCCTGTAAGCCACCATACACGTTGTAGGGCCACTCATTGTCAGTTTCTACGTGGTAAAATTGTCCGACGGGAATGTTTTCTGCGAATCGCCAGGTTTTACCGCCATCAAGTGTAATATTCAGGCCACCATCATTGCCATTGATGACGTAATTCGGGTTGTCAGGGCTGATCCAAAACGCGTGGTGATCCGGGTGAATGGACCAACCCGCCCATGTAGAGAACGATTTGCCTCCGTCCTCACTTCTGGAAATTACGGTAAAGATCGAATAGACGCGGTTCTCATTTTTGGGGTCTACATAGATCTCTGAATAGTAAAACGGGCGATCTCCCTGACCTTTATCGGCCATTTTTTGCCATTTTTTGCCCCCATCTGTGCTTTTATACAGGGCATTCTCTTTGGCTTCCACGATGGCGTAAACGATATCAGGATTGCTTTTGGCAACGGCGAGGCCAATCCGGCCCAAATCGCCCTCGGGCAAGCCGTCTTTGTCCGTTCTTTTCTCCCAGGTTTCGCCGGCATCGTAACTTACATAAAGTCCGGAGCCCTTGCCGCCGCTTTTGAAAAACCAGGGCCAACGCTGATATTCCCACATGGCAGCAAAGAGCTTGTTAGGATTTTGTGGATCTGCCACCAGATCTGCGCAACCTGTCAAGTCATTGACATACAAGGTTTTTCTCCAGTTTTTGCCCCCATCAGTACTTTTAAATACCCCTCGGTCTTCAGTGGTTCCATAAGAAGAGCCCAGGGACGCGGCATAGATTACTTCCGGATTGTCCCGGCTCAGCACAATGCGGTGAATGGTTCGGGTGTTCTGCAATCCCATGCATACCCAGTCCTTGCCACCATTGATGGTTTTGAAAATACCGGCGCCAAAGTTTTGAGAATTTCGGGGATTGCCTTCCCCGGTTCCAACCCAGATCTCATCAGGGTTGCGGGGGTTGATGGCAATACTGCCAATGCCCTGGGTAGGTGCTTTATCAAAGATGGGTTCCCAGGCCGTACCCCC
>CANJPT010000066.1 GCA_947476195.1 Lewinellaceae bacterium
GAACACCGCAATCAGGTAGTGAAGCGCTCCTTTATTCTCATTACCATTTGGGGTAAAGACGACTACTTCCTTGGTCGTAGCCTTGATGTCTTTATATCAAGACTGCGTAAATACCTGAGTCTGGACGACCGGATCAAAGTGGAAAACATTCATGGCGTAGGATTCAAATTTCGGGTAGACGACTGATAGGCATTGATAAAGACTAAGACTTAGCGTAACTGGATTTTGTGGAAGGAGATATTAACTGGAGAACAGGGGAACAGGAAAATCATACTTGGAGAAGCATGCCCAAATCTATGATTGGCACTTTTTTCGATCGCAATTTTCCTGTTCTCCAGTTTTCCTGTTAGAAATTCCCCTCCCCGATTTTCAACCAAAAAGAGCCTCCATGTCGCTCCACGCCCTGCGTATTTGGATGTTCCCAAATACCTGAGATTAAAGTGCTTAGTGCGGCATCTTCCGAAATAAAATAGCACGGAAAGATAGGCTGATACCGTTGCGGATTGGCCAACAAAGCAATGGCCAGACCGTACTGTTCAGAATAAAAGCGGTCGCACATGAACTGCGGGTAATCGTAGGGCAAGTAAATGTCGTGAATATGTACAATGACTCCAGGCTTTAGGGCAGGCATGGTTTCCAGAAAGAAAACCGTGGCGTCAGAGTTTGGCAACATTCGATGAGAGTTGTCAATAAAGAGAATATCACCTGCATCCAATTCCGCAAGCCAGCTTGTATCCACTGCCTCAAAGGGCTTACGTACAATCTCGTGGGCAAGGCTATCAATTTCGGCCCTTGGATAGGGGTCAATGGAGATGATTCGGGTTGAAAGTCCGTGGTCTTTCACAGCCCTATGCGCCACTTTAGTTGAATTACCTGAACCCACTTCTACGTATCTTCCTGGTTTAGTTTCAGCGATGATCGCATACAAAGCCATGATGTCTAATCCTGGCAAAAATTCGTTGTTCCAGCCAGGCTGGGTCGAATCCTTTTCGTCAGCTAATTTTTTGATCGCTTGAAGTTGTGGTGCAAGGTCGTTAATCTTTTGCAACCAGAATTGATAGGTTTCCCGTTGTTTATCAATGATTTCAAGCAGGCGGCTATGTGGAGGAAGGCCATGCCCGTAGCGCGGTTTTAGGGCAACTTTATACTCAAGGAAAAGGGTTTGAAATCGCGGAGATAGAAACCTGTAGAGGTTTTTTAGCATCATAGAACATATATTTTTCGGGCCAAAGGTAACGTTACTGTTCAATCAATGCCATGATATTCAAGCCTCGTTGCGCAAATTTTGAGCATCATATTATTTCATTTCCTGAAGAATTTCGGCACCACATTCAGCTAAAAAGGAGATAAAATAATCCGTACATTTCGATGAGCTTGTTTGAGGTAAAAAATTTGACCTTTATTACCATACCCCCCCAACCTTTTTTGATAAAGCTCCTGTCTTGAGGGAAATTTCGGAACAAGAATGGTACTAAGATGAGTTCCATCCGCTTTCTTTGCCATGGCTTACCCGCCAGGTAAGCGCACCAAAACACTAAATAAACAGCTCCTCGTATTAACCTGAACATATCGTGGCCTTTTTTGGAAAAAAGAACTACACGGAACAAGAATTAGTGGCGGCCTGTGCAGCCAATGATCGTCGTGCCCAGGAAGCTCTTTACCGCCGTTTTTTTCCTGAAATGTTACGAATGGTACGCCGATACACCCGCGATGAAGATACCGCCATCGAGATCGTGAACAGTGGTATGTTTCGGGTTTTCAAAAAAATCCACACATTCGCATTCAAAGGGAGTCTGGAAGGATGGATGCGTCGCTTGATTTATCACTGTATGGCGGATTATTACCGTGAAAATGCCCGATACCTGCATTTTTTAGTACTGGAAGACCATGACCAAAGTGTGCCGGAACGGGGTCACGAATTCTTCTATGAAGCAGATATTCTGAAAGCAGTACGAACCTTACCCACTACCTCACAGGAAGTTTTCAGGTTGTATGCCATCGAAGGGTATAGCCACGCAGAAATTGCAGTCCGCTTAAAGATGAGTGAAGGTACCTCCAAATGGCATCTTAGTACCGCAAGACAAAAATTGAGGGATTTACTCGAACAAGAATTCCCTGCAGCAATTAGCGCAATTTAGTGATGATAACCCAATGACTATATTAAACACATTGACCACATCCTTTTTTAATAACCATGGATAATAAAATTACAGATAAAGGTTGGGCAGCAATGCATGCGCTGCTTGACCGTGAGATGCCGGAAAAACGTAGCCGCAAATTTGGGTGGTGGTGGCTTGGCTTATTGCTATTGCACTTGATGGGCTACTGGAGCTGGCAATTGATGCTGCGCACAAAGGAACCTTCGCAAAATATTGAAGCCAATCCTATCTCGCCAATGGCAGGGATTGTGGCTAAAATTGAAAGTTCAGAAAATCGGCAGAAACATACTTTTTTATCAAATTCCAACTATTCGAACGCAAGCGAAATTACAAGCACAAAAGTTCCGATCAAACAAAAAGCGAAGGTGCCAACCGTTGGTTGCGCCCCCTTGTGCCTGAATGACAATAGGATCATAAAAGAAGCAATTGGGACCGATATTATTTTGTTCAATGTTCCTGAAAAAAAACCTGCGTTGGCTATTGCAAATTTGCCAGGAGCAGAAGTACGCCTTATCGTTTTAGAACAAGTGATAAACCCTTCACCTCAACCTGTCCTGGCTTCTGTGTCTCCAATAAGCGTCAAAAAAACATCCATCAACCAATGGACCTTTGGCGCTACCTCAGCCATTTCTACAGAGCAATTTAGCACGATAAACGGGTTTTCAACAGGTTTAACCGTGGATTGGAAATTCGCACGAAAATGGGGCCTCCGCACCGGACTTTTTTACAATTTCCATAGTCCGCAAGAAAAACACCGCCCGGTAGCTTCTGTGCATTCGGACTATTACACTTCAAAGATGGATGGTAATGTACTCGTATTCGAACTCATTTCCGGACAGGAAGTGATCAATATGACTGGGGCCAACTTTTTCGGAGATTCCCTATCTGGCAACGTATTTATTCCGGTGAACCGATTGCAACGCTTAGAGATTCCTGTTGCTGCCGTTTGGCAGGGTCTTAAGCCCTTAAAAGCCTTTGCAGGATTTTCTTTGACCCGAACCCTTTTTACCAAAGCAGACAAACAAAATTATTCCGGAGCATATATCCTGAGACTAGCAGATCAAACCGCAGAAAAAGGCGCCAGTAAATTGAGTTCCAACGAACTCGACAATTGGAAAGCCGACGCAATACTTGGGATAGGTCTTATGCTTGGAACGTCATTCGAGCTCGGCTTTTCAACAAAAATGCCGCTGACTAAAATATATGGACTGGTTAGACCGAATGAAGGATTGCTTAATCCAAGTTCAAATATCAAATCTTTAGGATCTGCCCGCAAGCAAAGTGGTCCGGTGTTTTCGCTAACCGGAACTTTGTTTTTTTAAAGTACCGGTGAGCCTCAATCGGTTTAAATCGTATGAAGCAATTGAACCGAAAGCTGGTCGCCCCGATATTTCGGTGGCGGCCTGTGTTATTTTGTATTTACATTTAGCCCCGAAATAGATACAACATGAAAGCAAAGTCAGTGCCGTTAGAAACGCCAGCCCCAATACGACCCTCCCCCACCCCTCCCAGCGACATTGATTTCGCAGAAGCAAGCGTGAGCCTTCGGTACGACGATGTTTTTCAATGGACAAGGCCAAACGAGGTATCCGACGTTCGTTGGCGCGATGGTGCTTACGAATTTGTATGTTATAATGGGGTGATGTTGCGGGTATCCGTGCTTGCTCCTGGTATTTTTCGGTTGTGTTATGCTCCGGACGGAGTATTCCAATCCGATTTTTCCTACGCGGTGGATCCGAATTTCGAGCCAGAAAAGGTAGTAGTAAGGCTTGAAGAACGTGATGGCGAATATTTACTTGATTCCGGGATTCTACAGGTGGTCGTCTCGAAGGCCGACTTAAAGGTCAAGTTTTATGACCAGGACGATCGGGTACTCTGCGAGGATTCTAATGGTTATTCAGCCAAACGGACTATTTTAAATGGCTGGTGCGACCTCCGAATGGAGAAAAAATGTCACAAAAAAGAGGTATTCTTTGGTCTCGGCGACAAAACCTGTGGTACTAACCTGGCTGGCAAAAAGTTTGAAAACTGGTGCTCAGACTCCTATGCTTTTGGCCGAGAAACCGATCCGCTCTACCGCGCTGTCCCGTTCTATTACGCCCTAAATCATGGCGTTGCATACGGAATTTTTTTAGACAACAGTTTCAGAACCCACTTTGACTTCGATTCTGCAGATACAGGTGACACCTGCTTTTACGCGGAAGGTGGTGAACTCAATTATTACTTCCTCCATGGACCTGGCCTGGATGACGTGGCGCGCACGTACGCCCGATTGACCGGTACGCACGCACTACCACCACATTGGGCGTTGGGCTATCACCAATGTCGTTGGAGCTACCACCCTGATAGCCATGTACGGGAGATCGCTGAAGGATTTCGGGACCGCCAAATTCCATGTGACGCTATCTATCTCGATATCGACTACATGGATGGATACCGTTGTTTTACCTGGGACAAAAAAGCCTTCCCTAACCCGAAAGCACTGGTGGACGATATGCGTGAAATGGGATTCCAGACAGTCACCATGATAGACCCGGGTATCAAAGAAGATCCAAACTACATCATTTACCGGGATGGACTGGAGCAAAACAGATTTCTCCGCACCATTGATGGTGTGGTGGCAAAAGCACCTGTCTGGCCAGGCTTTTGTGCGTTCCCGGACTTTACTGATCCTGAAGTGCGGGCTTGGTGGGGAGCATTGTACGAAAATCTATATAATGAGATCGGAATAGCCGGGTTTTGGAACGACATGAACGAACCAGCTGTATTCCATGTCAACCATAAAACCTTGCCAGACAACGTGATGCACCATTATGATGGGCAGCCCTGCAGCCATCGAAAGGCGCACAATATCTATGGGCAACAGATGAACCGATCCTCCTGGGAAGGCTTGCAAACCTTGCAGCCTGAAAACCGGCCATTTTTGCTTAGCCGGGCGTCCTATAGTGGTGGACAGCGGTATTCTGCCATTTGGACGGGCGATAATTGTTCTGACTGGGACCATTTGCAAATCGCTAATATTCAGTGTCAACGCCTGGCAATTTCTGGTTTTTCGTTTTGCGGGACAGATATTGGCGGCTTTGCCGGAAATGCTGAAGGCGAACTCTTTGTGCGTTGGCTGCAACTCGGGGTTTTTCATCCCCTGATGCGGGTACACAGTATCGGAAAACACAGCGCCGGGGATGGTTTACCTGCAGAAGAGGCTGAATTGATCGACCCGGCTTTGCACATTTCAGACCAGGAACCATGGTCTTTCGGGGAAAAATGGACCGATTTGGCGAAAAAAGCCATTGAACTGCGCTACTGCCTGCTACCTTGTATCTATTCTGCGATGTGGTTGCACACGCTGGATGGTTCGCCCGTGTTGCGGCACCTGATCTTTGCTGATGCACAAGATCCAAAACTCTGTGAAATAGAGCGCGATTTCCTTTTTGGAGAGCACCTGCTGGTTAGTCCCGTGGTGCAATCCAAGGTGCAACGCCAAAGCGTCTATCTGCCACAAGGCAACTGGTACTATTTCTGGACCGGGCAACCTAGTAATGGTGAGTTGTTTGTAAACGTAATGCCGGATCAAATCCCGTTTTTTGTGCGCGAAGGTGCTGTGCTGCCCGTGTATCCGACCCGACAGCATACCGGAGAAAAAATTTCGGAGCTCACGTTGTACGTTTATTATAAAAATGGGGTGGAAACCAGTCATTTATACGAAGATCTCGGAGAAGGATATGGCCATCAGGAAGGAATCTTTAGTTTAAAGATTTTTGAAACAGAGGGCAAAAACGGAACCTTTTCCTTGCGTCAACGAAAAGAGGGCACCTTTAAGCCGGACTACGAAAAGGTAAAAATATACCTGGTTGGCTTTCCGACGTATGTTAAAAAATGTGCCGCAGATGGAGTGGAGATACCGATCAAAGAGATCAAACTTCGGGATCGATCCTTGTACACCCTGAATTTGGCCCCTGAGTTTGAGAAAGTAGAATGGGAAGGGTAGTTTTAAGGATGAACGATGAACACATTGACCACATTAAACAAACTGGTCACATTAATCACATTTACACCCATGCTCAGCTGGCAAGAATTCGAAAAAGTAGAAATGCGCGTTGGCACTGTCCTTGAAGTCAAGGATTTCCAGGGTGCGCGAAACCCATCGTATCAATTGATCATTGACTTTGGTCCGCATGGAATACGAAAGAGCTCCGCGCAGATCACCGACCTATACCAGAAAGACGGTCTGGTCGGCAAGCAAGTCATTGCAGTGTTGAATTTTCCACCGAAGCAGATCGCCAATTTCTTCTCGGAATGCCTGGTCCTTGGTTTGGTAGGCGATCAAAAAGAAATAACCCTGCTCCAACCCGAACGCCCGGTCGCTAATGGCCTCCGGGTAGCCTAACCCAATCCCCAAATCACAAGTCCATGAAGCTCAATTGGCAAAGAATTTCGCTCCACGTACTTTTCTGGGCCGTATATGTGCCCCTCAACGCAATACTTAGCTGCATCCTGAGTCGTAAGGCTCTGGAAGACGGCTTTCAGGAATCCATTATCGGAGAAGCATTTTCCTTGCCGGTCAAGTTGTTGTTGACCTATTTTATTTTTTACTATGTCATCCCGCTTTACCTGGACCGCAACAAGATCTGGAAGCTGGTTGGATTGTTATTGCTGGCATTTTTCGTTGCAACGGTGCTTTACCGGCTGGAAATTGCCTTTGTGTTTTTACCGATCTTTAAGCCGGATGAAGTCTATAATTTTGTAAATCCGAGGGGTTTATTGCTCACCGAATTCGACCTGTTTATCACCCTGGCGGCGGCGGTCACCATAAAAATGATTCGGGTACACTATAAAAGTCTGGAGTTTGAACAGGAATTGATGCGTGAAAAATTACAGTCTGAACTGAGCTTTTTACGTGCACAGACGAACCCACACTTCCTGTTCAACACGCTGAACAACCTTTATGTACTGGCCCGGAAAAAGAGCGATAAAACACCGGATGCCATCATGATGCTGTCCAAGATCATGCGTTTTGTATTGTTCGAATGCCGGGCTCCGCGCATTGCTGTTTCGGATGAGGTCAAAGTGATCCAGGATTACATAGAACTGGAAAAACTCCGTTATAACAAACGACTTACCATTGATTATCAGGAAGATATGGATAATCCAAATACGGCCATTGCCCCGCTTTTGCTTTTGCCGTTTGTAGAAAATAGCTTCAAACACGGTGCCGGAGGCACCACCGGCGACGTGCATATCTTAATCTGTATAATACTTAGAAACAATCAGCTAAGCTACACGGTACAAAATACCCTTGACCCGGACTACATCTCGAGTGAAAAGGTAAACTACAGTGGTATCGGCTTACGCAATGTAGAACGTCAGCTTGATCTGCTCTATCCGGATCATCATCAATTAGATATCACGCGGGAAGGCGGCTTTTTTACCGCCAATTTGACCATTGATCTGTTGCCCACATAACCAAATCACCAATCCACCAAATCACCATAAAACAAATCACCAAAAAAATATGATCGTAGTTACAGGCGCTGCAGGCTTCATAGGTTCCTGCATGGTTAAACGGCTCAACGATGCTGGATACCCCGATGTATTGGCGGTAGATGATTTTAACCGTCCGGATAAAAACAGAAACCTCGAAGGAAAACAGCTTTGGGGCCAGATGCACCGGCTCAATTTTGTGCGTTGGCTCGAACGCAACCACACGGACGTGGATGCCGTGATACATCTTGGCGCCCGAACAGACACTACAGAACAAAACGTCAAGATCTTTAATGAACTGAACCTGGAATACTCCCGCGCCCTTTGGATGATTTGCGCCGGCTTTGACATTCCGCTCCTGTACGCCAGCAGTGCGGCTACTTATGGGCTTGGTGAGCATGGCTATTTTGATGACCACGCTACCATCCCTCAACTCCGCCCGCTCAACCCTTACGGACAGAGCAAACAGGATTTTGATGTTTGGGTGCTGGAACAAACGAAGAACGATCCACAAGAAACGATCACCCATGCGGGATCATCGTTCCTCGTTCCTCGTTCCTCGTTCCCCTGGGCGGGTTTCAAATTTTTCAACGTTTACGGTCCGAATGAGTACCACAAAGGACGCATGGCATCCGTGATCATGCACACGGCCCGGCAGATCAAAGCCACCGGAGCCATGAAGCTATTCCGTTCACATCGCCCTGATTATCAGGATGGTGCACAAAGCCGCGACTTTATTTACGTAAAAGATCTGGTAGATGTATTGCTCTATTTTCTGGAAAACAAACCTGCACACGGGATCTACAATCTGGGGACCGGGCATGCACGGACTTTTCTCGATCTCGCCGTTGGCACTTTTCATGCCCTGGGTCTGGAGCCCAGCATCTCTTTTGTGGATACCCCGATCGACATCCGGGATACTTACCAATATTATACCCAGGCTGAAATGGGCAAACTTCGGGCTGCCGGGTATCAAGAACCTTTTATTGGTCTTGAAGAGGGGATCGAGGACTATGTGCAGCGGTATTTGAAGGAAGAAAGCTTGTGGTAGTAATTAACCCGTTGCGCCTAATCCTTCTTCTTAAACCGGTAAGAATACAGATCAGATTCCCCCTCGTAATATCCATCGAGGGAAAGATTATTGATGGCATTTTGCATGGCCTCTACTGCCTCGCTCATGCTGGTCACTCGTTTTCCGTTGACACTGGTGATGATAAACCCGGGTTGCATATTGGTTTTAGCAACCAGACTTCCGCGGAGTATGCTGCTTACAACCGCCCCTTGAAGGCGAAGTTTGCGTTGTTCGTCCCTGGTAAGGTTGCGCAGCGCAAACCCGATTACTGCTTCAAGCTCGTTGCCTTGTGCGCTGGCGACCTGGGTCGAATTATTCACGTCTTTGAGGGTGATGCGCGAACGCAGTTTTTTATTGTCGCGCCAATAATCCACCTGTACGGACTGCCCGGGCCGGAACCTGCCTACATATTCCTGTAATTCAGAAGTGCTTCGCATAAAAATGCTATTGATTTCGATCACAACATCCCCTTCCTGCAAGCCAGCATCTGAAGCTGCACCATCTGTTGCCACGCGATTGATGAGCACACCCTCCGCATTCGGAAGACCAAGATCGCTGGCCGTTTCGCTATCGAGATCCTGGATGCCCACCCCAAGATAAGCCCTTTGTACGGTACCGAACTCGCGAAGATCACTCACTATTTTTTTGACCAGATTAGAAGGAACTGCAAAGGAATACCCTTCATAACTTCCTGATTCTGTTATAATTGCGGTATTTACGCCTATTAATTCACCTACTGTATTAACCAAGGCCCCTCCAGAGTTTCCGGGGTTTACGGCGGCATCTGTCTGTATGAATGATTCAATACTTGAAGCGCCGGATAGGATGTTTATATTTCTGCCTTTTGCACTAACGATCCCTGCGGTAACGGTACTTTCCAGGTTGAACGGATTGCCTACAGCCAGGACCCACTCCCCTACGCGCACCGAATCACTATTGCCAAAAACCAGAAATGGCAATGCCAGTTCTTCAATTTTCAGCAATGCTACATCTGTTGATGGGTCAGAGCCAATGAGTTTGGCCTTATAGGTTCGCTTATCTGCCAGGGTAACTTTAATATCATTGCTTTTTTCCACCACATGGTGGTTGGTCACAATGTACCCATCCGGCGAAACAACTACCCCTGAGCCAGATGATCCGGTGAGGGCACCGCCACCCCAAATACTTCCACCTGATTGGATGAGCGCGCGGATATTCACGACCGCAGGAGTAGCTACTCCTGCCGCTTCAATAAAACTTGTTGGCTCTGAAGAACGAAACGAGCTGTTAGAGCGACTTTCAAAAAGTTTGTCGACCAGGCGTGTTTCTCCGCCCTGCTCCGCCCAAACCACTTTGGCAGGAGCTACAAATTGACTATAAATAAAGACAGAGAGCAGCGAACTTGCCACACAGACCAGGGAAAGCAAAAAGTATTTTCTCATTGTTTCAACGCAATTAGACAGGGAAAACGATTTGATGTAAAATTTGTTTGAATCGACCACACTAAGAGAACAAAGTTGGTTGTTTTTCAAATAATTTAACGTTAAATAAGGATAATCCAAGTCATGAAACCACGTAACCGCGATATTTTGATATCACGATAACGAGCCACAAATTCATTTGGCTTTTGAATAGCGAAATGAATTTCACTCCACCTAAATTTGCAGCATGAAATTCTGGAAATATCAGGGGGCCGGCAATGATTTCATCCTGCTTGACCAACGTGAAAAACAATGGATCAGCCGGGCAGACACCTCCTTGATCGCGCATCTGTGCGACCGCCGATTTGGCATTGGAGCCGACGGACTTATTTTGTTGCAAAACCACAGTGGGTATGATTTTGAAATGGTGTATTTCAATGCTGACGGTCAGGAAAGCACCATGTGTGGCAATGGAGGCCGGTGTATTGCGGCATTTGCCTGGCACCTTGGTATTCTGGACAAAACCTGTCATTTTTGGGCAATTGACGGCGCACATGAAGCCCTGGTTTCAGGATGGGCCTTCCTACCCACATCAAAATTAACGCCGGATAGGTCCCATCGGAGTAATCAATTGTTGGTTAACTTAAAAATGAGCGATGTTAAGCAAGTAGAAAGAGATGGAGAGGCATACATCCTGAACACCGGCTCCCCGCATTATGTGCGATTCGTAAAAAACTTAGATAGTTTGGACATGATCGCAGAAGGTCATGCAGTGCGATATTCAGAACGCTGGAAAGAAGCGGGAATAAATGTCAATTTAGTGTCGGAGACTGGGATTAACAACAGGTATCCCATTAGGACCTACGAACGCGGTGTTGAAGACGAAACATACGCCTGTGGTACAGGAGCAACGGCAGCTGCCATTGCGACCTTTTTAAGTGAAGGTGGAAAAATTGGACATTTCGCGATCGGCCTGCAAGCCAAAGGCGGTGATCTCGTCGTAAATTGTCATGCCAATGGAGATGGTTCTTTCTCTAATATCTGGCTTTGGGGGCCTGCTGCGCTTGTTTTTGAGGGTGAAATTCATATACAGAAAGACCTATAAGGTTTTTAGAAATATACGGTGTTTGCACATATTTACAAAGTGGGTTGAATAAGGGTTTTGAGTATTTTTTTGACAGGATTTACAGGATAAACAGGATGATGTCAAAACTTATATCGCTTTGTGGACCAGAAAAGATACGTACATAGTATATTTTTTAGAAACCTTATTAAAGCCTCATCAGAAGGAATCAATACATTCTTTCCTTACAACCTTTAAAGCAATCAAAACCTAAAGTGAGTCTAAACCCATGAAAAGAATTTATATTTTATTGGTTTTCAATTTTTTATCTGTTTTTTCCTTTGCACAGACAGACAGTTTAACAACCGAAAAACCTGATTCAACTCCAAATAAAATAGCAATTTCCCGACGGGCTTTGCTGACTTCGATTTTGACAAATGAGTCAGCAGGAATTGGGCTTTGGATGGATTCACTGGCAAGACTCGAAAACGAAAAGTATGTCGGACTAATCTGGGATGAGCGTTGGATGCTATATTACTGGACAGCATCTTACGGAACACTGTTAGCAGAGGTGAGTCAATTTGATCCAAATCAACGCAGCCTCGAAGCCTGGAAGATCCAGCCCAAACCGGACAGCCTTTTTGAGTGGGTGGATTACAGCTTATATGAAAGTCGCTTTGACCTGTTTAGCAACATTCAAAGTGCCTTATTAAATACAGAAGAAAAAGCTTTTACGACCTTGCTACTCGAGTATCTTTTGAGGCTTAATACTGATGAGGAGATATGGGCTGAACGGTTGGAATCTTTTGAAAGCCACTTCCCATCCTCTCATTTTTTGGGATTTGTACAAAGTATCAAGCCTTCCATTTTAAAACCTTCGAACAAGGCATTCGGGCTTTCCGGCGGACTCCAGGTCGGCAACTGGAGGGGAGAAATTGAACGGTATCTGAAGACCCCCTACATGTTCAATTTGGATGTATATTATTGGAAAAAACGTTGGAATTTTTTGTTTGAAGGCTCATTTGGCGGTCCGGAAATAGCCCGTGATCTGGTGGTAGGAAGTTTTGTGTGGCCCAAAGATGATCCGACCAATTTTTTCACCTTTGGGTTGAACCTTGGATATGATATTGTAAACAAACCCAAACTACGCATCTTCCCAAGTATCGGAGGAGGCCTCGGGATTCTTAAACCACCAACTCCGGACGAATCAGAAGCGCCACTTCCTGAATACTATGGTAATTTCAATTTTACTGAATTTCATCTCTCCGCTGCCTTGACCACCGATATCAAGTTATTCAGAAAAAACTATCGCAACTTGAATATCCCCAAAGGCTCCTATCAGGGAATACGGTTGAAGTTTGGCTGGAACGGGCTCAATTTTGGCAAAAAGAACCCCAGCCTTCAGGGCGAAATGATTTACCTTGCTGTGAACTATAACCTCTTTTCATTTCGTTCTAAATGACAAGTTTCGACTGGCTATCCGACCTCCAACCTCTTTTTGACGCACAAAAATCGTGGCTTGAGGGTTCCTATGATAAGCCGACAACTGCCCAGTTGGTATGTTCAACTGCCAAGCCATTCTGTATTGCGTGTGGAGCCGGGTTATTGGCTGAGCATATTCGCCGTTTCAAATTCGGGCCGCCCATCATCCAGCGTTTGGGGCAGGTGACCAACAGACTAGGGCGTTCGCTCTTTCAGGAGAGCTTCCTCAATCATCTCCAACGGATCCGCTTACGTGCACAGGTGAACGCGGCTCCGGAAGGCACTTTACTCCTACCCGAAGAACCTATTCTTACTATTCAGGCCCCAGAATTACAAGTGTTGTTATTAGATTCTGCCATTCGTCTACTTATTTGGGAATCAACTAATTGGGCTACTAATGCAGCCCTGGAACAATGGAACAACGGTGTTTTTTCTGAATTGGAAACGCCGCCGCCGGGCAATTATTCTTTCAATCAAACAGGTTGGAAAATGCGGGCAAAGTATATTGGAGGCAGCATGGCAATAGAATCCCCAGAAAGCTTTGCATCGGCAGACGAATGGCCAGGCTTAACGAACCTAGAACATGCTCCTGGTCATTCACTCATCCAGATCCGTCGTTTATTCAAAGGCGAGCAACCCCTGGCAGATGTTTGGCTGACCGCCCTTCAAGACAAGCGGGCAAGTGTGAGCCATACGCACATTGCATTTTTAGATGAAACATCGGGAAAAACGACAGAAGTTCAAATGTCCAGGTTTCAAAACCTGATGCAACCCCTGCTGGTCAAAGGTCATCCAGCCTTAAACACCCCAAGCCTGGACTATCTTCGGCAACGCAGCTGGAAACAATTGGAGGTTTTTCATGGGCTGAACCTGGACACTTATCAGCGGGGTTGGATTTTATAATTTAACGAGGGCCGTTTTGTAGGTTTTCAGGCACCTTTCTCTTGCAAATACATGCTCAACCATGGGCCTGGGATAGTTTGGGGTTCCAAACTCAGGTACCCATTTTCGAATGTATTTGTGTTCCGGATCAAATTTTTTGGTCTGTTCGGATGGATTGAAAATGCGGAAATAAGGCGCTGCATCTGTGCCGCAACCGGCGGCCCATTGCCAGCCCCCGGAATTGCTGGCAAGGTCAAAATCAAGTAATTTTTCAGCAAAATACGCCTCTCCTAATCTCCAGTTGAGTAGCAAGTGCTTAGAAAAAAAGCTGGCAACGATCATGCGTACCCGGTTGTGCATGAAGCCCGTGGCATTCAATTCACGCATACCTGCATCCACAATTGGATATCCGGTTTGCCCCTTTTTCCACTTCTCCAGGTCTTCTGGTGCATCCCGCCATTCCACCCGATCATACTGGGCCCGAAATGGATTGCCCACAACATGGGGGAAATTCCCTAAGATCTGGCTGTAAAAATCCCTCCAGATAAGTTCGTTCAGATAGGTAGCATTAAGCCCTTGTGCATTGCGGGCTTTCTCCCGGATACTGATGGTACCAAACCGAAAATGGACTCCAAGTCTGGAGGTGCCTGCAATACTTGGGATGTCGCGCGTTTTGTCATAATTTCGAATTAGGCTTCGTGCGACACTTGTGGGAGGGATACCGATGTTAGAAGGCTCAAAACCCATGGCTTCCAATTCAATCAATTTTTCAATTGGGCTCTTGACCTTCAAAAGGTTATCAAAATATTTTTCTGTAGGATAGGAGCTCAGAAAATAGGAGACCTCTTGTACTTCACCATTTTCTCCGACCTGATTGCTCCATCGCGTCCGGAGCTTTTCCAGCCATCGTTTGCTGTATGGGGTAAACACCGTGTAAGGAGTGCCATCAGACTTCAATACCTCGTCCTTTTCAAAAATGACGTGGTCTTTAAAGGTGTGAAAGGCGATTCCTTTTTCAGAAAGCATTTGACGTACGATTTCATCGCGTTCAAGCGCGTACGGCTCAAAATCATGGTTGGTAAAGACTGCGGCTACCTTAAATTCCTGGATCAGTTGTGGCCAAATTTCCGAAGGTTTCCCGTAGCGCACGATCAGGGTACTACCCAATATTTCCAGTTTTTTTTTCAGATCAGAAATGGCTTGATGTATAAAGCCTACACGAGCATCAGTTTTATCCTCCAACTCATCGAGGATTTCCCGGTCGAAAACAAATACAGGAAGTACCGGCTGAAAAGCCTGGCTTGTTAGCCCTTTCAAGGCATGGTAGAGCCCTGCATTATCATCAAGCCGCAGGTCACGGCGAAACCAAAAGAGAGAAATTGGGAATGACATATTTATCTGATTACCACCTCCTTAATATAATCCTCACCCAGCTCAGTATTCAGCAAATCGCGAATTTTGTCTTTGCCATAAGAAAGTTCATGCCTAAGCGGCGCGGAGAGAATGCTGATATAGAGCACACCTTTGCGCACGGTAATTTGCGAGGTATACGTATTAATGGTTTTACCCATGAGATCGGCCCATAGCGTTTTAACCCGCATTTCGTTGAGTTGCGGGCCCAGGCGATATTCTTTGATCATCGCCTGCATCGCTTCAGCCAGAGAGAAATCGTTTTTTTGTTTCATTTAGGGGACAAAAATATTAAATTATTGGCGATTTTCTGTACTTCTCACTTCGTTTAATCCTTTCAAAATTTAAATTAGCATTAAACCTGACCTAAAGTGGGTTGAGAAACATTTGTTAAAGCGAATTTTTGAGGCTGTCTCATTTCGCAGCGCAATTTCTATACGATAGAACGTCACTTTCACGTCACAATCCCCTTCGTATTGCGCTGAGCTTTTCCCGCTTAGATTACTTTTGCAGCTCAACAATTAAGCAAGCATGAAAAGCAATCAGGCACCAGCGACCATGCCACCGTCCATCGTAAACCGTCAACCGTCCACCATCCCCCTGTTTCTGCGGGCAGCCCTTGGCGAATCCACCGAACGTCCACCAGTCTGGCTCATGCGTCAGGCGGGCCGCATCCTACCCCAATACCGAGCCCTTCGCCAGCGATTTCCTGATTTTAAGGCTTTTGTAAAAACACCCGAAGCCGCGGCCGAAGCCACGCTCCAGCCAGTAGACGAACTAGGCGTAGACGCAGCCATTGTATTTTCCGACATTTTAGTCGTACCGGAAGCCATGGGCCTGGATTACGAAATGATTGAAGCCAAGGGCCCTCGTTTCCCAAAAACAATTGAAAATCAACATGATGTGGACTGTTTGCGCTCCGGTGTAGAAGCAGCCGAATCATTGGGCTATGTCTTGGAGGCCCTCCGGATCAGCAAACGCGAACTGGCTGGGCGAGTGCCGCTTATTGGCTTTGCAGGTGCTCCCTGGACCATCTTTGCCTATATGGTTGAAGGTGGTGGCAGTAAAACATTTTCTAAAGCCCGTCGCCTGCTTTATACAGAACCTGTGCTGGCCCACACCTTGCTTCAAAAAATAACCGATACTACGATTGCCTACCTGCAACAACAAGTTGCAGCGGGAGCAGATCTCCTACAATTATTTGATTCCTGGGCTGGCGAATTGACTCCGACACAATATCGAAGCTTCGCCGTACCGTACTTATACCAGATCTGTGCAGCGATACCAGAAGTTCCAAAGACTGTTTTTGCCAAAGGCGCCTGGTTTGCCCTGGAAGATCTGGCTGAATTGCCTTGCCAGGTGATTGGTTTAGACTGGAATATAAGCCCTGCCTTTGCAAAGGAAAAAACTGGCGGCAAAAAGGTTTTACAAGGCAACCTTGATCCTTGTACCCTGTATTCCGATACCAAAACCATAGAAAAAGAGACCCTTTTAATACTAGGTGATTTTGGTGGCCATCACATCGCTAATCTTGGCCATGGTGTTTACCCGGACACACCGCTTGATGGCGTTCGGGCATTCGTAGAAACGGTAAAGAACTATGAACGATAAACGATGAACCATTACTTTCGCATCGTTCATCGTTCATAGTCCATCGTTCAAAAAATGAAGATTGTAATAGTTGGAGCAGGGCGTATTGCCTGGCATTTGGGTAAACGCTTAAAGAGCAAGGGATTGCCAGTTGCACAGATCATCAGTCGAACCGGAGTACAGGCGGAAGCCTTGGCCGAAATGCTCCACGCATCCTGGGCTGATTCAGTTGATGATCTGGTTTCTGATGCCGATTGGATCATTATCGCTGTGCGCGACGATGCGATTCAGGCAGTAGCTTCCGCACTGTCACCATTTGTCCAGAATTCATTGGTAACCCATACTTCCGGTGGAACTGCCGGGGCATTATTAGCCCCCTATTTTAAACGGTTCGGTGTTTTTTACCCACTGCAATCTTTCTCCATGGAACATACACCTGTTTGGTCAAAGATTCCTTTTTGCGTGGATGCTCAATCAGAGGAAGATGTTTTGTTCCTAAAAAAAATCGCCAAAACCATTGGCAACCTGGTTTACCGCGTCAATGATGAACAACGTGCCTTACTCCATGTAGCGGCCGTTTTTGCCAATAATTTTGCTAATCGATGCTTTGCAATTGCCGAGAAGATATTGGAAGATAAAGACTTACCTTTTGAACTACTGCACCCATTGATGGAGGAAACACTTGCAAAAGCCCTACAGGATTCACCTGCCAGGATGCAGACCGGACCTGCCATGCGTGGCGATCTTGATACGGTGCATAAACACCTTGACCTGCTGTCCGAAAACCCGGAATGGCAGGAGATATATCGGGAAATATCAGAAAACATTAATCCGGATTTGGCAGTTTAGCACTAAAAAGATGTTCCTTACCAGTCCTTTTTCGAACTTTTCGGCTTCATTTGCGGATTAACAGACCTGTATTTCCGGGCGTTTTTGCGGTCATCTGCACTAACAGCCGTTTCAAGCAAACGCTTCGCATCTTCCATTTTCAACCTTTGTTCCTCCATCTTTTTTTGCTGTTCACCGGGAGGTTTTTGAGGTGGACCTTGCTGGTTTTGCCGAGGTTGGTTTGGTTGGTCTTTTTGTTGATCCGCTTGATTTTGAGGTTTTTGCTGAGGCGACCGATTCTGATCCTGGCTTTGTTGTTGCTGGTTTTTCTGTTGTTGTTCCTTTTTTTCCTCCTCCCGAAGTCTTTTGATGGCCATTTGTAGGTTTTGCTTAGTGCCTGGGTCTGCAGGACGTAGGCGCAGGCTTTCTTCGTAGGCTTGAACGGATTCCTTATATTTTTGCTGTTTCAATAAGGCATCTCCCAGATTATGTAACGCGTCTGCCTTGAGGGCCGGGGTTTGATTCATACGGGCTACCTGTTGGAATCTTCGTGCGGCATCCTCAAATCTTCCTTCCTGATATAGCGTATTGCCTAAATTATAGATGGCTTTTGGATTTCCAACCTCACGATCAGCCGCAGTACGGTAGTGCTTTTCCGCCGCGTTATATTGTACGCGATCGTAGGCTCTATCGCCATCTGACAGATTGCTGTGCGTGGATTGAGCGGCAACTGTATTTAGTGCAGCAAGGGTAAAGCAGAAGATTTCAACGAAATGGCATTTCATATACATTCCCACAGGGTATCTATTTTGATTTTTTTCGAAGAGAGATCATTACCTCAAGGCCGAAAAAGAGTATTGCAGGCAATAAAAACCATTGATACCAGGATTTCAGGTCACTCATCGACTGGACCTCTAATACCCGTTTTTCGAGTCCTGCAACTTCATGTTCGATGGCTGACACCGACCGATCGATCTGGCTAAGGTTTAAGGCCTGGCCTCCACCCGCCAAAGCTATTTTTTGAAGCAGGTCTTCATTGAGCCGGGTACGCACAATCTCCCCATTTTCGTCTCGCTTGTACTGACTGCCTTCCCAATCACTGGTAGGAATTGGACCGCCGTCTGTTGTTCCTGCACCCAAGGCCATAATAACAGTAGCATTATTTTCAAAGGATTTTTTTGCTGCATCAAGTGCCTCTTCATCATGATTTTCCCCATCGGTAATGAGCACCACAGCCCTACCTCCACCAGGTTCGGCCTCGAAAGATTTATCAGCGAGTTCGAGTGCGGACGCAATGGCCGTACCTTGTTCAGTGAGCAGATCCGGGCTTGCACTTTGGATGCTTTGTAGAACAAATGAATAATCGGTTGAAAGTGGTGCTGCTAAAAACGCATTCCCAGCAAAATAAATGAGGCCAATCCGTTCGCCTTCAAGGGCTTGTACCAATTTTTGGGCAACTATTTTAGTAAGCTCAAGTCGACTTGGGGCTACATCGCGGCAGAGCATACTCTGGGAAATATCGATTGCCAGGAATACATCTGCAGCCTTTTGGGTAGTGGTTTGTTTTTGCCCCCCCATCTGTGGATTAGCCCAAGCAACTGCCAAAAATGCGAAAGCCAGGGAGAGCAAGGAGCCTTTGATCCAAAAGTGTTTAGCTGAAAAACCAGGCATCAGGCGGGTCGTGTCACCCAAACGGAGCATCGCTATGCCTCGCCAACGCTGATAGCCAAGCCATAGTAAAAACAAAACCGGCAGGAATGCGAGCAAGATTAATAATTCAGGGTTGTGAAATTGAACCATAAAGCAAAGATAGCGGTATCAAAAATTTTGTAGTAATAAACCTGAGACTTAACCTATTTTTGCAAGAGAATAACACAAATGGGTGCTACAGCCAAATCGCCCGGTGTATTCCCCGGAGTCGCTTTTAAATGGCAGATATTTTTTAATCATTCTTCCAAAAATCCCCGGTCAGAACCGATTCATCCACTGCATCGTTCATGATACGCTCCTGTTGACTGATCCCTTCCTGATGAATGGCTTCCAAAAACATAATGATAAATTCGCGGCTCAGGTCGCCCTTTTCTGCCCGGAGGCGGCAGGCTTCTGCCAAAGCACGCCAGCGTTCAGGTTGAAAAATGGCTACATTTTTGTCCTTTTTGACGTAGCCAATTTCTCTAACCAGCTGCATTCTTTGTGCAATGAGGTTTAAAATTTCCTCGTCGTACTCATCGATCTGTTGCCGGAAATTTTCAATTCGCTCTTGAAAATCAGGATCTTCGGAAGTTGAATGGCGTTGAACGAGTGCCCCGACCATCTCCGCGAAACGCGCTGGAGTAATTTGTTGTGATGCATCGCTCCAGGCTTGATCCGGCTCCGGATGCACTTCAACCATAAGTCCGCCAAAATTAAGGTCATAGGCTTTTTGAGCGGTCTCTGCCAGAATATCGCGTCTCCCACAAATATGTGAAATATCGCAGATCAACTCCAGATCAGGAAATTCCTGCATCAGATCGATACCCATTTGCCAACGTGGCACGTTGCGGTATTTTGAGTCGCCGTAGGTAGAAAAACCGCGGTGGACAGCCGAAATACGCCGTAAGCCAGCTTTATAAAGGCGTTCAATGGCACCAACCCAGAGTTTATAATCTGGGTTTACCGGATTTTTTACCATGACCGGAATATCAGAACCGGACATAGCATCTGCGATTTCCTGTACCGAAAATGGATTCACGGTCGTGCGGGCACCAATCCATAAAACGTCAATGCCAAATTTTAAACATTCATTCACATGCTGACCAGTAGCCACCTCTGTGGTCACTTTCATGCCAGTTTCCTCCTGCACGCGCTGAAGCCAGGGCAGACCTGTAACCCCGACACCTTCGAAGGCACCTGGCCTGGTACGAGGTTTCCAAATGCCTGCACGGAATAAGTCGACTTGCGCAACTCCAAGGTCTTGAAGACTTCGGAGTTGTCGGGCAGTGGTAAGCACCTGTTCCTCAGTCTCAGCCGAACAAGGTCCGGCGATCAGGATGGGCCGTTTTTGAGTATTAAATATTGGTGTGAAATTCATTTCAGATGTTTGAATCAGACGAAATATATTTCGTCCCTAAAGTTACTAAACACTCCGTCAGCATCATGGTTTATTTTTCAAAACAAATTAGCGATATGGTATCCGTACGTTAATTCACTGATTGAGACATAAATGGTGAACGGACAAGGATTATCAAAAAATATTATAGTCCAATGATATTACGGAATGGCTTAATAACCCAATCAACGATCCCCAAAAATCAAACTCCCGATCCTTAACAAGGTACTGCCTTCCTCCACAGCAATGCGCCAATCGCCCGACATTCCCATAGAAATTTCAGAAAAAAAGACACTTTTGGAGAAAAAATTTGCTTTCAAATGGTCAAAAATAGCTTTCAACTGACGGAATTCATCCCTTATCTGATTAATATCGTCCGTATAAGTAGCCATACCCATTACACCACAGATACGGATGTTCTTGAGAGCATAAAATGCCGGGTTTTGCAATATTTCGAAAGCCTCTTGTTCGCTGAGGCCAAATTTCGTCTCTTCTTTTGCGATATGAAACTGGAAAAGACAGTCAATAACCCGATTATTTTTTTGCGCTTGCTTATCAATTTCCTGGAGCAGGTGCAAGCTATCGACCGAATGAATAAGGGAGACAAAAGGGGCGATTGATTTTACTTTGTTGGTTTGTAAATGGCCAATAAAGTGCCATTGAATTTCAGCTGGAAGCGCAGTATGTTTTTCAAGCATCTCCTGTGGGCGGTTTTCACCGAAGATACGCTGGCCCTGATTATACATTTCAAGGATACGACTGGCTGGATATGTTTTAGAGACGGCCACCAGGCGGGCGTTTTTGGAGGAAAGTTCAGAACGTATTTGGCTTAGCATAGCGGCAAAAGTAAAAATTTTGCTTTGCTACGTTTCAAAAACCTGTTTGACCAAATTTGCAAATTACTTCATATAACGATGGTTTACAGGCAAGTGATTTGCACTATCTTGTGGCGTTTTTTCAAAAGCTATTAAATATTAGTTTCGGCTCAATTCTTGACTTTTTTATCCATGACTATGTCCTTCCATTCTTTTAGGTGCTTTTTGCCTTTTGTGCTTCTTTTTTCGGTTTTAAGCGTTTCTGGCCAAACCCAGCTTTGGCTGGAGAATTTTGCTGGTACACCGCCTGCTCCCGGATGGGTTGATAGTAATTTTACGGATTGCGATTTCACTCCCCAATCTTTCAATGGCGTACAAAACGGGCGCTACGAAATTATAGACATGGAAGGTGCGCCTTGCTGCACCGTAGGCGGCGGTGATGATAATGAATGGCTGACAAACGAAATCTCCATCAATGGTTATTGCAATGTAACGATAACGGTAGATTATGGCTTCAGTGGTGTCTTTGAATGTATAGCGGGAGGGCCCTATTTTGGGTGTACAGGCAATGTAGCCATTGACAATGGTCATGATCAGATCGTATTTGATTATAGTATTAATGGCGGCGGATGGGTTCAATTTGCTTATGTATGCGGCGGACAAACAGGCACTGCAACGGTAGCTGGTTTATCAGGCAATACGATCCGGATACGAGTCCGTCCAGCCAACAAATCAACCAGCGAACTTTATTGGTTTGATAATATGAAGATCACGGGTACGCTCCCAACCGTAGATCCCGTGAATGATATAACAGGCTGTGCAGGAACACCGATCAATGTAAACTTCACAGGAACTGGATCTCCAGCGCCGACCTTCAGCTGGACAAACGACAATACCGCCATCGGACTCGTTGCTTCAGGCAATGGCAATATAAGCTTTACCCCTCCCTCCAACCTTTCTCAGCAGGAAATCGCAACCATTACGGTAACACCCATATCTGCAGGGTGTCAGGGTAGTCCGGAAACTTTTACGATTACGGTCAACCCGCTGCCCTTGACGAATGATCCACCGGATCTGGTGGCTTGTTCCGGAGATTTTGTAGAGATTATGTTTACAGGCAACGACCCCAACGCCACCTACCATTGGACCGTGAATAACATCCCGTTTTTTCCTCCAAGTGGTGTAGGGGATATTAGTGGAACTGTTCCACCACTGCCCTTTTCAATCAGTGGTTCGATCACCGTACATGCCGAATCAAATGGCTGCATCGGTCCACCTCAAACTTTCAACGTATCCCTTTTCCCGGCGATATCAGCTACCTTTAGTATGACCAGTGCCCCGGACATATGCTCCGGGCAGCCAGCTGTATTTTCGGTCAATTTTAGCGGAGGTAGTGCGCCTTATACCTTTACCTACGCCATTGACGGGGTAAACCAACCACCCCTGACCACGAGTAACGACCCTTTCACCTTTAATGTGCCGCTCACGATGGATGCGACGATCTCTGCTGTCAGTATGACAAGCAGTAGTGGTTGCGTTAAAGATGTGACGGGTTCATTTGATGTCAACGTTATCCCGACTCCCACCGCTACCATGGTAGGAGGTACCAACAATCTCTGTGCCGGAGATAATCTTGATCTGCAGATCGATTTTAATGGAACAGACGACTATGTTTTTATCTACACCATCAATGGAGTCGCACAACCAGCTATAACGGCGACCGGGCCAAGTTTTACCCTGACGGTAAGCCCACCCGTCGGCACGTCCACTTATGCCCTCCAGTCAGTGGTTAATAATGGATGCTCTGGCACGGTCAGTGGCAACCATATTGCGATCGTGACCACACTTCCTACTGCATTTATGACAGGAAGCCCTATCATTTGTTCAGGTCAAAATACAACTATCCCGGTGACCTTTACGGGCACTGCACCCTGGACCTTTATTTATTCGATTGATGGAGTGGATGAGCCTCCCATTACAACCAGCAGTAGTCCATATTTCATCACATCCGCCTATTTTGCTACCACTACCCTCGAGCTGGTGAGCGTGGTTACAGGTAATTGTCCAGGCACCGCTTCCGGGAATGCCGTGATCACTGTTCAGCCTGGTGTAACGGGCGTTTTAACCTCTGGCAGCAATATCGTTTGTGTGGGGCAAAGCGATACCCTAGACTTCACGTTTACTGGTATCATTCCATACACTTTCATCTATACTGAAAATGGGATCCCTCAAGCCCCCATTACTACCAGTAACAACACTTACCATGTTCCAGTTACACCTGCAATCACTACCACCTATATCCTGACGAGTGTTAGCAATGGTAATTGCCCGGGAGGAAGTGCAAGTGGTACTTACACGATAAATGTAGCAACGCCCCCAACAGCTACACTTACCGGAACGGATACCATTTGTCGGGAACATAGTACCCCTTTGACCATCCATTTTACGGGTATTGCCCCCTGGACCTTCGCTTATGCTGCCAATGGCATTCCAGTGGATACCCTTACCACCAGCGCCAACCCATTCATTCTCAACGTAAGTCCAACAGCAACCATAACTTATACGCTTACAAGCGTAAGCTCCGGAAGTTGCGGAGGCTCCGTTTCCGGTATTGCCACCATTAAAGTCAATCCCAATCCAACGGTGGTACTTTCAGGTGGCGGGCAAATTTGCCAGAATGGAAGCGGGACAGATCTTATTTTTACATTTACGGGTACGGCCCCCTGGACCGTAACCTATAAAGCCAATAACGATACACTGACAGCCACCAGTGCGGTTAGTCCATTGGTGCTGCCCGTTAATCCTAACATTGGTACGATCTACAAACTGATTGAAATATCAGACTCCTTGTGTACGGATACGGCTATTGGTAAGGTCATTGTGTTTGTATTCACGCCTGCAAATGCACAGTTTTTGGGAAGTGCTACGTTTTGCGATTCGGCCAATACAACCGTTTCGATAGATTTTACAGGAACTGGTCCGTTTACCGTTAATTATACAATTAATGGTGTGGCTCAACAGCCTGACACTACTTTTGACGATCCATATATCATCCCGGTTCATGTAACGTCGACCACCACTTTTGCCCTAACCAGTATTGAATCCCCTGGATGTACCGGGATCATTACCGGTGTACCCGCAGTTATTACCGTAAACTATATCCCAACCTATACCAACCTAAAATTAAACTGTAATGCTGTAAATGGCACCTATGTTGTCTCTTTCGATGTACTTGGAGCCACCCTGCCACTTATAAAAACGGCCGGGAATGCCGGAACTTTTTCAGGTACGCAATTCACGAGTAATCCTATTCCACAAAATATGGGATACAGTTTTACTTTCCACGATGCAAATAATTGTGGAAATGTGATCATAAGTGGACTGAATACCTGTAATTGCTCTACCTCCGCAGGTACAATGGCACTGACGACGATAGAAGCCTGTCAAACTCAGGTGATCAACGCCGCTTACAACGGAGGCTTTGTTGATGATGGAAATGACACGCTGCTCTACATCATTCACGCCAACCCAGCCTTACCTGTCGGAACTATTTACGGCTGGAATGCCGCACCCTCATTTGGCTTCCTGCCAGGCATGACATTAGGTACTACTTATTACATTTCATCCATTGCAGGCAATGTCAGTGCCGCCGGTCTGGTAGATCTTAATGACCAGTGTACCGTAATATCTCAAGGCACGCCGGTAATTTTTCACGGCTTACCAACGGCTAATTTCAATATTTCAGATACAACAGTGTGCAAGGGCGAGCCTGTAGATATCACTGCCTATTTTACTGGGGCTCAGCCATTTTCATTTACTTGGTCTGGAACCACGTTTCCTTCAACCTCCGTATCTCCATTAAACAGTGGAAGCTTCAATTGGTCAATCATACCTGCACAGAATTTGTCTTTATTCCTGAATAAGATCGGAGATAAATACTGCCCGACCCGAATATTTAAAGATACTGTCGATATCATGGTGAATCTGCCACCCGTGGTAAGCAATATCCAAAGTACCTGTGATTACAGCACAGCAACTTACATGGTCTCCTTCGATGTTGTTTCCGGAACTCCGCCATTCAATTTGGTCGGAATGGCAGGGGTCTTTTCAGGAAACACCTTCACAAGTAATCCAATACCTTTTGCCTCTGGCAACTATTTTTCGACCTTAACGGATGCAAACAATTGCGGGAAAGACACGATTAGCGGAATGTCGAATTGTAACTGCGTAAGCAATGCGGGTGTAATGAGTCAAATACCCGACACCATCTGTAAAAATACGGTCCTGAATGTTCTTGCCGCACAAAACCCCGTGCTGGATGCAGATGACCAACTGTTGTACATCCTTCACACCAACCCAAACCTTCCTTTGGGTATTATTTTGGGCTGGAGCACTACCCCTTCGTTTACTTTTGGAGGTGCTATGCAAACCGGGGTTACGTATTATGTCTCTTCCATTGTAGGAAATCCAGATGGAAATGGAATGATCGATCTCTTGGACCCATGCCTTTCAGTA